>VXRG01000009.1 GCA_009838625.1 Caldilineaceae bacterium SB0664_bin_27 | reverse complement strand
TCTCCTACTACAAGTCTACCCCCCTTCTGTCTCTCAAAAAATCTGGGATGCACCCTTTTTGGACATGCAGGGCAATTGCATCAAAAACAGTGATATAAGTGCCCTGTTCCGACTAAGACCGACCTGAGACGACCAGACACGACACCCTGCCCCTAACCGCCGGGTGACCAATATGAGTCTGCCGTCTGTGAGTGTCTGGGATGACTGTCGTGGAGAGGCTGCCAGAACCGGGAATCGACTCCATAAACGGAAAAACTGATGCAAAAGCGTAACGATAACAAGAGCCAGAAAAAATTATCGCCCGACTTTATCCGTCAATTGACGTCGAAACATGTCCCGCCGTATCCGAGCTCGTACGATCCTCGTGCAACTTTCGGAAACAGTTGGACGGGACCGACAGCCCTGCGGAGGCCCTCATCACAGCCATCTCATAAACTGCATGAAGTGCAACTCAGACAACCCCCAAAACGCTCGCAAACGCTCACAAACGCTTGTCCAGCACACAGATGAGAAAGCCACTGCCCCACCATCGAGACGAATCTGACTCAAACGGTCCACAATGGATGAAATGCTCGCATCAGCCCCCAAGGCATCTGCATCCTATGTGAGTTCCATCTATTCCTGCGATACTAATCGGCCCCTGACTTCCACCCTCAGCCACTGAGTCTTGGATATCGCCTTTCTTGAGAACGACAGTCGCTTCCTCCAGGCCAGGCGCCGCGCAGCTTGGCCATCTTGCGCGGCTTGACACTCGACCTCCTACGCATAGGGAAGAGCGCCCAAACCGGTATTTCTGCCAAACGTAGACGAGCCCTTGGAAAACTGTCTGTCTCTTGAAAGTTCTCTCCTGACAGAACGTGTATGCCCTGCCAACTCCTCTAGAGAAATCACATCAACTAGGGATAGAGTCTGCAGCAGTCCCAACAATCGGGAGGCGCCCCTAAGGGGTTTAACTAGTGGACAATCGAGGCGATTGAATCGAAAATCCATTATTCTCGCCCAAAGAAAAGTTGAAGGTGGAAGAGGTTAGCTGAAACGCTGCGGAATTACCGCAAAACGTTCTCTCGGTATCAATCAGTGACGGCAAGGAACCGTTCGGAAAGTCGCAAAAAAAGCATCCCAAAAAAACCGAGTTTGGCGCGACATTTGTCTACATATGTAGAAATTACGCGACATATGAAGACACAGCGCGATCTGAACACAGGCCAATGAATCGAGTAATGACTAGGGCACGTTTACGTTTGTCACTGAAGCGATCTGCGGGAGCAATGTGCTTTTCCGCGAAGGGCCGCGCAGTTGCGCACAGAGAGTCCGTTTCGCCTTTGGAGTTCTTCGAGGCCCTTCGCGTGACTTCGCGGATCGATTATTGCTGGGTCCAGACCGACCTTCAGCAAATGTCTACGAACCTGAGCCTTAGGTGGATTCTCGTATGCAAAGGGAAGAACCCAAGGGGACGCCTTTTGAAGGCTACTCTAATCTGAGAAGTGAGAAGCGATTTCCCTGTCAGGCACTTGTGCTCCTGGACAACACTTTCAAGCCATCGTTCTTCCCGGTCCGAGATGCCCCGTCTGTCCAGCGCGTTCGCCCGACCGCACAGAGATCAGGTATAATCAGCAAACGCAATCAAGCCCCCAGACTGCATCAGGGGAGCGCATCTACTGCGTACACAAATTCAGGGCAGAACAAAGCGAGCCATCCCCAATGAAAGCAGTTGCCAAGTACGGTTACGGCGATAAGGAAGTAGAAATACGCGACGTCCCCGAGCCCCAAATGGGACCGGGCCAGGTGATGGTCGAGGTCAAAGCCACCGGTGTATGCGGCTCCGACGTCCACATGTGGCGCAACATGCAGTCCTGGGAAATCACGCTCCCACTCGTCCTGGGCCACGAATTCGCCGGCGTAATCGTAGATGTCGGCGACGACGTCTCCGGCTGGGAAGTCGGCGACCGAGTCGCCGTAGAGACCGCCGCCGAAGTGTGCGACGCCTGTGTCTACTGCCTCAGCGGCGACTACAACCTCTGTCCCAACCGCCTCGGCTACGGTGCCCTCGCCGACGGTTCCATGACAAGCTACGTGGCGGCCCGCCCGCAAATCCTCCATCGCGTTCCGGACAACGTGCCCGACGAGCACGCAGCCCTGACCGAACCCATCTGTGTCGCCTACAACGCCCTGGTTGAAAAGACCGCCATGAAACCTGGTGACCTCGTCGTCATCCAGGGCCCAGGCCCAATCGGCATCATGGCCCTCCAGATCGCCCGCATCCGCGGCGCCGGCGCCCTCGTCGTCCTCGGCACCGACGCCGACGCCAAGCGCATGGAGGTAGCCGCCGAATTGGGCGCCGACTACACGCTCAACATCCAGCGCGAAGATCCCATGTCCCTCATTGAATCTCTGGGCGACGGCTTCGGCGCCGACCTGGTCATTGACGCCACCGGCGTCAGCAAAGCGCTGCAACAATCACTGGAACTGGTGCGGCCCAATGGCCGCATCACCAAGATCGGCTGGGGCCCGCAACCCCTTGACTTCAGCCTCGACCCGCTGGTCGGCAAAGCCGTAACACTCCAGGGCACATTCAGCCACCTCTACCCAACCTGGGAGCGTGTCCTGACACTGCTCTCCACCGGGCAAGTGAACCTGGCCCCGGTTATCGGCGGCATCTACCCCCTGGAGGACTGGGAAGAGGCTTTTGAAAGCATGGAGCACGGCGAAAACGTGAAATCCGTCCTCCGCCTGGACGCTTAACGCGAGAGCGCTCGCATCGCTTTGCGACGGAAGCAAGGCAGATCATGGCTTACCCGACAACCAAACCCGACGACGCAACCGAACTGACCTGGGAGATCGCCCAACTTTTCCCCGCCCAGGGCCACTGGTGCGAGGAAGAGTATCTGGCGCTGGATACCAATCATCTGATCGAACTCTCCCACGGTCAGTTGGAGGTCCTGCCAATGCCAACCCAGTCGCATCAGCTACTGGTTATTGCCCTGTTTGAACTCTTGCTGAACTTTGTCCGTGAAGGCCAGCTGGGTACTGTCCTCCTGGCTCCCATGCGCGTCCAACTCTCGCCAGGCAAATTCAGGGAGCCTGATATCCTGTTTATGCGCGCCGAGCATGATGACCGTCGCTCTGACAGATTCTGGGAGGGCGCCGACCTCGTCATGGAAATCGTCTGCCCCGATGATCCCGAACGGGACAAAGTGACAAAGCGCCGCGAGTACGCGCAGGCCGGGATCCCTGAATATTGGATTGTCGATCCCACCAATGCCTCCATCACTGTCCTCACATTACGCGGCCAGGAATACGCGTTACATGCAGAATTCGTCACCGGCGAAACGGCATCCTCAGTACTTCTGGAAGGCTTCAGAGTTGACGTCAGTGACGTGTTCTCCGAAGCAAGAAGATAGCGTGCGACAGAGCATCTGAATTCGCCTTACTCATCTCCCGCGGAGCCCACTTTTGTCGAATAAAGAACCGATTATTCAGGTTTCACTGGACGTAACATCAATCGACGAGGCCCTCGACATGGCCGGCGCTGCTGTGCGCGCAGGCGTCGACTGGCTGGAAGCCGGCACACCTCTGATCCTCGCCGAGGGGCTCCACAGCGTCCGCGCCATGAGAGATGCTTTCCCCGATCATCCCATCGTCGCCGACCTCAAGACCATGGACGGCGCCGGCCTCGAAGCGGAGATGATGTTCCAGGCCGGAGCCGACTACGTCGTCGTCATGGGTGTGGCCCACGACGCCAGCATCATCGAACAAGTGAAAATGGCGCAGCGCTGCGGCGGCAAAGTAATGTGCGACGTCATGCTCTGTGCCGACAAGCCAGGTCGCGCCAGAGAATCTCAGGACATGGGCGTCGACGTCATCATCGTACACACCGGCTTCGACGAACGCAACATGATCCCCGGCCTCAGCCCCCTCGATGACCTGCAACCCATCCTCGACGCCGTCGACATTCCCGTGCAGGCTGTCGGCGGGTTGACCGTCGAACAGGCCATCGAAACGCTCGACATGGGCGCCGAAATCGTAGTCTTCGGCGCACCGCTCGTGATCGCCTCCGACGCCTTCACCGCCGCCACCGACGACTTCGAAGGCCTGCTTCGAGAAATCGTGACCAAGGTCAAAGGATAAACTACAATTGCAGCTGGCTCCGGTCGAGAACGCCCTCGATCAGAACAGCATGATCAGGTCCGCATTGCCCGAATGAAGGGAGAAGAAATATGAACCTGCTTCAGGACATCCAGGACATCCGTTTCCCCGCCAACCTGCCCTACACACTCCTTGCCGTCCACCAGACCTTCGACACACCCCAGGTCGATGACATTCACGCCGCCGTCGGCAAAGCCCTGAAAGAAAGCGGCATCATGGCGCCCATGCAGCCCGGCGACTCCGTCGCAGTCGGCGCCGGCAGCCGCGGCATCGCCAATCTCGCCCGCATCGTGCGCGCCGCCGTCGATCACCTCAAGGCCGCCGGTATGAAACCCTACGTCGTCCCCGCCATGGGCAGCCACGGCGGCGCAACCGTCGAAGGACAGAAAGAGATCCTCGCCGGCATGGGTGTAACCGAGGAGGCCGTAGGCGTCGAGATCAGGGCCACCATGGAGGTAGCAGAGATTGGGCGACTCCCCGACGGGCCGGTCGTCTGCCAGGGTAAGGACTCGATGGCCGCTGATCACGCGATTCTGGTCAGCCGTATCAAGCCCCATACCGACTTCCGCAGCCATCTTGAGAGCGGCCCCTCCAAAATGTGTGTCATCGGCTGGGGCAAACAACACGGCGCATCCATGATGCACAGCGGAGGCGGCAGAAATTTCCAGATGTATCTGGAGCCTGCTGCCCGCGTTTACGAAGCCAACACCAACTTCCGCGGCGCCATCTGCCCTGTCGAAAATGCCTACGAAGACACCGCCCTCATCGCCGGCCTGACCGCCGCCGAGGTGGGCACGAAGAGAGAGGCGGACCTGCTGGTAAAGGCCAAGGACTACCTGGCCCAAATTCCTTTTGAGGCCGTGGATATACTCGTCGTGCGCGACCTCGGCAAGAACATCTCCGGCACCGGCATGGACACCAACGTCATCAGCCGTCTCAGCATCCCTCGCCAGCCCGAAAACTTCGGCAAAGTCGACGTCGCCATCATCACCGTCCTCGATCTGACCGAAGAGACCCACGGCAATGTCTCCGGACTCGGCCTCGCCAACGTGACCACCGAGAGGGTCTTCCGCAAGATCGACTGGCAGGCCACCTACATGAACGCCGTAACGTCCGGCATCTTCAGCGCCACCCGCTCCCACCTGCCACTGACCTTTGCCGACGATGAACGCGCCCTCGAAGTCGCGCTGCGCATCTGCGCCGAACCACAGGACGCGGCCAAAATGGTCTTCATCCGCGATACCCTGACTCTGGAGGACTTCTACGTCAGTCCCAGCCTGCGAGCCGAAGTCGAGAGCCATCCGCGACTTACCATCACCGGCGAAACGCCTCTCACCTTCACCGACGGCGTTATGCAGGCCCCGTGGCAGATGGAACCGATTCTGGAATACGCCTGACCGGCACTACAGTCAACTCGCCCAATGTTGACGGTACTGAAATCGGCATTGGGCAACGCGCGAACGGCACTACCTTCACATGGCCCACAGTTCAGTTAAACCGACGCGCTCCTCCCGCCTCGCCCTTCTCCTTGGCGATCCTAGTGGCATTGGGCCCGAAATCGTTGCCCGTGTTCTGGCGGAAGGGGCAAATCCGGACAGTTCGACCACCAGTCTCGGCGGCGTAAACATCATCGTCATCGGTGAACCCTGGATTCTGGAATGGGGTGCCCGATGCGCCCGTATCTCGCTTGACCTGCCGCACTACAGCTCACCGGATGACCTGCCGGCCTCCCTCGCGGGCCCCGTGCTCCTGTCCGGCCTATCCTTCTCCCCCGACGACCACACGCCCGGCCGCATGAGCGCCGCTGCCGGTCGCTACGTCCTGCAATCGCTGGACTTTGCCGCCGACCTCGCCCGTACCGGCGCCGTCGACGGCATCACCTACGCCTCGCTCAACAAGCAGGCCATGCACGCGGCAGGCAGTCGCCACGAGGACGAGCTGCGCTACTTCGCCGACCGCCTCGGCGTCAGCGGCTACGTCGGCGAAGTCAACACGCTCGACGGCCTCTGGACCTCGCGCGTAACCTCCCATATCCCCCTGCGCGCCGTGTATGAACACATATCCGTTGACGAAATCCTGCCCGCCATTCGCCTCATTCACAACACCTTCCGCCAGAGCGGGCAGCCAAGCCCCCGCCTCGCCGTGGCCGGTCTCAATCCCCACGCCGGCGAGGGCGGGCTATTCGGCAGCGAAGAAATCGATCTCATCCACCCTGCCATCGAGGCCGCCCAGGAAGAAGATATCGCCGCCTCCGGCCCCTACCCCCCGGACACCGTCTTTTTGAGGGCAAGTCGCGGCGAGTTCGACGGTGTGGTGACCATGTACCACGATCAGGGCCAGATCGCCATGAAACTGCTTGGCTTTGAACGCGGCGTCACCGTTCACGGCGGCCTTTCCACACCGATCACGACGCCGGCCCACGGTACCGCCTTCGACATCGTCGAGAAAGGCGTAGCCAGCCCGCAGGCGTTAGAGCACGCCCTGAAGTTGTGCACGCAGATGATCACCAGTGGACGCGCAGCAAACTCGCATCAGTAGAGGACAACATGAAAGAATCTCCACTCGCGCTCCATGGTGGTGAACCGGTGCGTACCAAACCGTGGCCGGACTGGCCGCAGTGGGACGAAACCGAGCGCGCCGGCCTCCTGGCCGTGCTCGAGCGGGGGGTATGGGGCGGTTACGACACGGCCGTGACCGAATTCGAAACCGCTTTCGCCGCCCGCCACGCCGCCCGCTTCTGTGTCACCACCGTCAACGGCACGACCACCCTCGAAACCGCCCTGCGCGCCCTGGACATCGGCCCGGGTGATGAGGTCATCGTGCCCCCCTATACCTTCGTCGCCACCGCCGCAGCCGTGCGCACCGTCGGCGCCACACCCGTCTTCGCCGACGTCGACCTGGATACGTGGAATCTCTCAATCCCTGCTGTCGAAGCTGCCGTCAGCGCATGCACCAGAGCCATCATTCCTGTCCACTTCGGCGGCCTGCCAGTGGATTTCGACAGCCTGCTTCCGCTCGCTCAACGCCACAATCTCTTCGTTATCGAAGACGCGGCCCATGCACACGGCAGCAGCTGGAACGGCCAGCCCGTCGGCGCCCTGGGAGTTGCCGGTTCATTCAGCTTTCAAGCGAGTAAAAATCTCACCGCCGGAGAGGGCGGCGCGCTCCTTACCAACGATGCCGAGCTGGCCGAGCGCATGTGGAGTATAGTTAATTGTGGACGAAGCCCGGACGGCCAGGGCTACGAACATCCCAACCTAGGCACCAACCTGCGTCTGAGCGGCTGGCACGCTGCCGTGCTCTCAGCCGGTCTGAACCGCCTCGACGACCAACTGGAACGCCGCATGAGCAACGCCCGCCGCCTGCGCAGCTTCCTCGAAGAAATCGACGGCCTGACGCCCCAGCGCTGGGACCCACGCGCCAGCACCCACTCCCACCATATCTTTCTCATGCGCTACGATGCCGACACCTTCGGCGGCCTGCCCCGCCAGGAGTTCATCTCCGCACTGCGCGCCGAGAACATCCCCGTCGGCCCACTCTATCCCTACCCCCTCTACCACCAGCCCCCGCTCGTCGAACCTTTCAGCCGCGTCACGCCCTGCCCCAACAGCGAGCAACTCTGTCAGCAGACCGTCTCGATCAGCCAAAACGTCCTCCTGGCCGAACCGCACGAGATGGACGACATCCTTCACGCCATCCTCAAAGTCCGCGAAAACATCGCCTCACTCCGCTGACCACTGACCACTGACCGCTATTCCCCTACACTGGCGCCATGACCAGACAGCCCCACCCTTTCGAGCAGGTCCACCAGCGTCCCTTCTTCCCCGAATCGCCCCGGCTTTATTGCAATCAGTGTCGTCCGCCCGTCGATGACCCCGCTGCACAGCGGCATTCCCGGAAGCAGCTCCTGCTCGACCTTAAGCCGCGCCGCCCCCAGGTGCCTCAGAAATAGCATCGCCGTATCACCACCCACGAGCATCAACACATCGGCCGGGCGCCGGGCCAGCGCGGCCACACCTACGCGGGCCAGATGGTCGGCCCGCTGACGCGCTTCCGGGCCATCCAGCGCCGCGTCCGGGTGAGGCTGGGGTTGCTGCAACAGCCAGATAGGTCGAGTCGGATTCAGAGAGGCTGTAGCCGCGGAATCCGTCTCTGGCAGCACGATCAACCGGCTGGTGCCCAACTGAGGATTATCGTCCCCGCAACGAAGTAAGTGGGCAATCTGCCGGTGAGAAACTTCACTGCCGCTGCCCGCGACCAGCAGTACCGTCTGCCCTGGAGTGCCAATGCCCCCTACAGGCAGGGCTGGAAACGTCTCCCTGGCCGCCTCCCGTCGGACAAGCGCACCCACCAGCCCGGCACTCCCGCACAGCAGCGCGTCAGGCAGCGCCTCCTCCTGCGCCATGACCAACCTGTCCAGGTCACTGTCCGTTATCGCGTCGGCAGCGATGACGAGCCGTCCCCGTCCCGTGCAGCCGTCCTCCATCCGCATCAACCGTTTCAATTTTGTCGCCAGGGCTTCTCCGCGCACCTCCTTGATACTGAGCGCGGCCACACGGTGACGACTCTGCTCACGCAACAGAGACGGCAAATGGATCGCGGGAGGTCCGACTTCGGGCGCCGTGAGAATCCCATTGCGCAGCCAGCGTCTCTGTGCTGGAAAGGCGGGGCAGACAACGGCAGCAGGCGCGTCTACCAGATCCAGCAGGGCGTCCAGCTCACTTCCGACATTGCCCCGCAGGGTCGAGTCGATCTTCTTGTACCACCGTGCGTCTAGAGCCGGCAGCGACGCAGCAGTCTTTCGCGCCGACTTCGCTGCGGCATCCGCCGTAAGATGGCGAGAATCTGAAGTGAAGGCCAGCGCTCCCTGAGGGAGCGGCGTTTCCGGACTGTCCAGAAAGATCGTTGCAGGCAGCCCGAACCGCCTGCAGCGGGCCGCAGTATCCGCTGCACCGGTCAGATCATCTGCAAGAATTTTCAAGTATCTCATGAAATAAGATGCTGCTATACTAACTGCAAAACGACATTCGCATTGTCATTCTCATCGTCAAGGGCGTTGTCAACTGCCCTCATACCAACTTTTTCAAGCATAATCTCGCTTTGGCGAGTGCGCAAGCACCCCCGGCCACCGAAAAATGACGCAAATCAATCTTTTCGAGCAAGACACGCCGCTGCAGTTCGAGCGAATCCTGATCTATCCCTACCCCGACCTGCGACGACTTTGGGTGCGTATCTGGCTGCCCGCCCGTTTGGAAGATGACGCCCCCAATGTCGAACTGATCGTCTACAACCCCGATGGTACCGAGAACAACAGCCTCTTCCTCCTGGCCCAAACCGATACCCGTCTCAACAATACCCTACACCTGAAAGACCCTGTAACGCCCGGCGAAACCTATCGGGTGGAAGCAACACTCTCTCTAGGGCTGAGCAAGGACGCGCAACTGGTGGACCAGCAGGCCTTCGACCTGACGTTGACCTTTCGTGACCCCGAAGCCGGCGAACAGGGTTACGGCATCAACTGCAGCGAATAGCCGCCTGATTTCAGCCCTTAGTACACAACTGCCATTTCGACGTATACTGTAGAACTCTGTCGGCCGCTGAGAACCGCAGAACGGCTAATGGCCAAATGAACTCATTGACCGCCGTCTCCCGCTACCATGATCTCCTTTCCAGACCTGGTCTCGCCAACGACAGCTGGGATCTTCTCACGGCGCGCATGGCGGAACGCAATATGGTCTTCGGCGAACGCCCTCTCTGCACCGTCCTCCGCCCCCTGTTCTATTCCCCACAAGAGTGGGTCTACCTCGTCAACCGTACAGAACTGATTCTTCGCCTCTTCGACCGTCTGGCCCGCCTCATGCTGGACGACGACAAGCTGCGCGCACAGATCCACGCGACACCCGAAGAAGAGCATCTCCTGTCTATCGATCACGGCTACCGCACAACCATTCCCACTGCCCGGCTGGACAGCTTTTTCGCCCGCAACGAGGACGGCAGCCGCAGCCTTGGTTTTGTCGAGTTCAACGGTGAAAGCCCGGCCTCTATGGCCTACTCCGGCGTTCTCGCTGACCTGTTTCTGGAAATGCCGGTCATGCAAGCGTTCGCCCGGCGCCACGCCGTGCACTTGCTGCCAAGCAGAAGGCCCGCTCTCGACGAGTTCCTGCGCGTCTACTACGAATGGCGCGGCGACCGCAGCAAACTGCCCGATATCGCCATCGTTGACTGGCGCGGCGTCCCCACCGCCAGTGAATTTGACCTCTTCGTCGAGTATTTCGCCGAACACGGTATCGCCGCGGTCATCTGCGACCCTGATGAGATGGAGTTCAGAAACGGGCAGCTGTTCGCCGCCGGCGCGCCGGTCGATTTCGTCTACAAGCGAGTCCTGATCAGCGAGCTCCTGCTCCGCTACGGCTTGGATCATCCGATCGTCGACGCGTTGCAAGCCCGCGCAATCTGCCTGGTTAACCCTTTCAGTTGCAAGCTTCTCCACAAAAAAGCCAGCCTTGCCGTCGCCAGCGACGAGCGCAATGCCCATCTTCTGTCCGCAGCCGAGCAGCAAGCGGTGAAAGCGCACATCCCTTGGACCCGCACCGTGGAGGAGCGCACCACTCTCGACCCGGCCGGCAATCCAATCGACCTCCTGCCATGGGCCAGCGCAAACCGGGACGGGCTGGTTCTCAAACCGAACGACGAATACGGCGGCAAGGGCGTGCTCATCGGTTGGGAGACGGAACAGACGGAATGGGACGCGGCCCTGGCAGCTGCTTCAAGTGAACCGGCGGTCGTCCAGGAACGCGTACAGATCGCCTACGAAGAGTTCCCCGCAATGACGGCAAATGGCGATGTGTCGATCGACCTTCGTCTCGTGGATTCGGACCCATTTCTATTCCGGGGCGAACGTGTACACGGCTGCCTCTGCCGGCTGAGCAGCGAAACACTTCTCAACGTAACCGCCGGCGGCGGCTCAATCGTCCCGGTTTTCATGGTCGAAGAAAAGGGCGCATAGCAGGCCCCGCAAGAAGAGAGCGAGCTATGGCCGAGTACAGCCAACCGTCATTCAAACTCAGCATCGAAGAGGAATATCAGTTTATCGACCCGGACAGCCGCGAATTGCGCGGGTTTGCCACCGCTCAGGGGCTCACGCTTCTGGACGCCCACGGGTCGGGAAAAGAGGGAGAACAGGTTGCGCCCCCGGCAGGCAACCCGTCTGGCGCCTCTGCTACGGTTGCGGGCACACCGATCTGCCAGGATGTCAAACAGGCCCGCCGGGAGCTGCTTCGCATCCGCCGCGAGGTGCGGGAACTGGCCGCGTCACACGGCCTCAAAATGATGGCGGCCGGTGCCCACCCCTTCAGTTACTGGGAAAGGGAACAAGAGGAGTCGCCCCGCTATCGCGCCCTGATCGAAGACACACAATTTATCGCCCGCAGGCTGCTAGCCTTCGGCATGTATGTCCACGTCGGTATCGACGACAGCAATCTGGCAGTCGACGTAATGAACGCCATGCGCTACCTGCTGCCCCATATCCTCTGCCTCGCCAACTCCTCACCCTTCTGGCAGGGCTCCGATACCGGGCTGGCCAGCTACCGCTCCGTCCTGCTGGACGCCTTGCCCCGCACCGGCATCCCCAACGCCTTCCGCAGCCACGACGACTATCGCAGCTATGTCGATACCCTCCTGCGCACCAACAGCATCCCCGATCCTGAAGCCGTCTGGTGGGACATCCGCCCCCATTCCCAGCAGCAAGACCGCTCGCGCCCGCGCTCTCAAGGCGGACAGAACGCCCAGTCCTGGAATGAGGCAACGGACAGGCCCGCCCTGGAGATTCGGGTCTGCGACGCTCTGCCGGACATCGATGACGTACTCGCCGTCGCCGCACTGATCCAGGCCACCGTTGCCTGGATGGTGGACCTGCGCCATCGCAACATGTCCTTCCGCCTCTACGACCGTACGCTCATCGCCGAGAACAAGTGGCGGGCTGTGCGCTACGGCCTGAAAGGCAAACTGCTCGACTTCGGCATTGAGCAGGAGGTCGCAATCGGCGACCTGTTGCACGAGCTCCTCGAGCGCGTCGAGCCCGTCCTGGACCGGCTCAACTGCCGCGAGGAGGTCGCCCACATCCACACCATCATGCAGCGCGGGGCAAGTTCCGAGCAGCAGCGCCATGTCTGGCGGCAGAGCGGTGAAGACGGCAAGGCGGTCGTCGATTTTCTCGTTTCGCAGACGGAGCAGAGCCTATGATTGAGCGACCACAACTGACGCTCGGCATCGAAGAAGAGTACCAGGTCATCGACCCCGAGAGCGGCGAGCTGCGCTCTTTCATCACCCAGTTCATCGAAGATGGCAAGATTGTGATGGTGGAGAGGGAGATCAAAGCGGAGCTGCACCAGTCGATGGTGGAGCTGGGCACGCCGGTCTGCGCCACACCTGCTGAATTGAAGGAGGAGCTCCTGCGGCAACGGGACTTCATAAGCCGCCTCGCCCGGGAAAGAGGGCTGTCAATCGCCGCCGCGGCCACGCATCCCATGAGCCGCTGGTCGGAACAGGAAGTGACGCCGTTCCCGCGCTACCAGGGCGTGCTCGAGGAAATGCAGTTGCTCGCCCAGCGCCTGCTGATCTTCGGCATGCACATTCATGTCGGCCTGGAGGATCCCGACTTTGCCATCGACACCATGAACGTCCTCCGTTACATGCTGCCCCATCTGCTGGCCCTGAGCGCCAGCAGCCCCTTCTGGCAGGGCCAGCGTACCGGGCTCAAGAGTTACCGCGCCGTCGTTTTCGAAGACTTCCCCCGCAGCGGAATACCCGACGTCTTCCCCAACCGCGCCGCCTATGAGGGTCTGATCCGGACTCTGGCCAATACCGGCTGCATCCCCGACTCCAGCAAGATCTGGTGGGACATGCGTCCCCACCATCTCTATCCAACACTGGAATTCCGCATCTGTGATCTCTGCCCGCGCGTCGACGAGGCAATCGCCATCGCCGCACTTTGTCAGGCCCTCGTGCTCTGGCACTGGAAGCTGCGTCAGCGTAACGTCACCTTCCGTGTATTCACCAAGGAGCTGATCGACGAGAACAAATGGCGCGCCGCCCGTTACGGGCTTGAAGGCAAAATGATCGACTTCGGCAAGCAGGCCGAGTTGCCCGCCCGCTCACTGATGCGCGAACTGGTCGATCTCGTCGGCGAAGAGATTGCCGAGCTGGGCAGCGAAAAGGAAATCGCGCCGATCGAACAGATCCTCGCCCACGGCACCAGCGCCGACCGCCAGCTGCGCGTCTACGACGAAACGGGCGGCGACGTCAAAGCCGTCGTCGACCACCTCGCCGCCGAGACTATTGAGGGGCTGTAGACCAGCCGGGCTTAGTCTACGTCGACCGATTCCCAGTACTGTTCACTCTCCCCACAACTTCACAATCTCATCCGCGTCAAACCGCGGCAGAGCCACGCGCCGACCCTCGCGCATCCCGTAAACGCCCCCCTCCGCCTCCAAAACGCGCCCAATGACCTGCCCCTCTCTCCCCATCCCTCGCCACAGTGCCAGCACCGCATCCACATCCCCTGGCGCCGCCGTCGCCAGCAGTCCCCCCGACGCGATCGTACCCAGCGGGTCAAGCCCGAACGCCGCGCACGCCGCCGCACTCAACCGCGTCACCTGCACAGCTGCCAGCTCCACCTCCAACCCGCAGCCCGAAGCGTCTGCCAGCTCCCACAGCCCGGTCGCCACGCCCCCCTCCGTCGGGTCGTGCATCGCCGTCACCAACTCCGACTCGGCCGCTGCCAGCGCCGGCTCCAGCACGCTGATCCCCGGCTCGTACAAATAGTTGGCCGCCGCCTCCACCTCCGCCTTAGACCAGCCCTGCTCTAGCAACGCCTCCCCCATCTCGCGTGCGATAATCGCAGTGCCTTCAACCCCTGCGCTCCCCACCAGCAGGACCACCTCTCCGGGCCGGCACCCGCCCGTCCGCACCACCTTGCCCCTCGCAACCTCCCCCAACAGCGTACCGGCCACCACCGGCTGATTCACCGCAGGTGTAACCTCCGTATGCCCGCCGGCAACCACAATGTCCAGCGCGCGGCAGGCAGCCCCCAACTGGTCGCATACTCCTCGCACACTCTCCTCAGTACTGCCTTCAGGCAGCAGCACTGTCGGCAGATAGAAGCGCGGCCGCGCCCCGCACACCGCCAGGTCGTTCGCACAGACATTGACCGCGTAATACCCGATCTCTTCGGTGGCAAAAGTGATTGGATCGCTCTTGGCCGCCAGCAGCGTATCGGCGCCGTCCCGTTGTGACAAAACACCGGACCCGCAGGTGGACGGTGCTCCTTCCTCCGAACGCCTGCCAAGATCAATGATCGCCGCATCCTCGCCAACGCTTGGGCCAAGAACCAGATCCGGGTCATCTATCGGCAATGTCTTGATGAGCTGTGACAGCAGATCCGCCGGAAGCTTTCCGGTCGGAAGAGAGGGAGGGGTTGTAGACATTTCGATCTCCTGATTGTCGTGATCAATACCGGCCGCTGCTGGCTGCCTGTGCGTATTCGCCCCTGCCATACAGTCGCAGTTTTCGAGAGCATGTCACTGCTGTGCTATCATGGCACTACTGAGCCACGGGCTTGCCATGGATCAGTTGCACTGACGTACACAGCCCATCCCTCTAACGGGGCGCGGTCTGGGTTCACAGTCCAGACTGACGTCGCAACCGGATGCTACAGCCACAGAACTACCCGCGGTTCATCGGGAAGGCCCTTCTTCTGGAACCCGACCCATTCGTAGAGATGGTCGACGACGACAATCCCTGGATTGAGGGACTGTTTCTGTGCGCCTGTATCGGTGTTCTCGTCGCAGTCGCACAGCTGCTTGGCAGCCTCCTCCTGACCGCCTCCCTGCCGCCCTCGGATGCCCTCCTTCACACAGTACTGCAATCCCTGCGCCAGGGCAACGCAGGCGGCGAAATCCTGTTCGAGATGGAACGCGCCCTGCGCAGCGCCTGGCCTCTCCTTCTGGCCTATAGCGGATATGACAGTGTCAGCCTCCGCCTGCTGTCGCTGGCAACGACCCCTCTCGGCCTGATCTGTCAGTGGCTCCTGTTTGGCCTCTCCAGCCACCTGTTTGCCCGTGCGGCAGGCGGACAGGGCTCTCTCGGCCAGACCTTGGGCGCCGTCGCCCTCAGCAACGCCCCTCGCCTCCTGTACCTGTTTACCGCGATTCCGTTCGTCTCCGTCGCCGCCGTCCTGATCCACGTCTGGAGCGTTCTGATCGCCTTTCGTGGGCTGGAAGTGGCCCACGAACTGCCTCCCGCTCCCGCGGCCCTGGTGGCAGGCGGCGCCTGGCTGCTGCTTCTTCTTGTCAGCACCCTTTCCGCCGTAGCTTTCGGCGCGCTGCTCGTAATCTCCGGGGGCAACCTGTGAGCCTGCACGACTGGCTGCCTTCGCCCCAGAAGATGAGCGACGCAGTCCAGTTGCGCGCCTCCGGATTCACCGAGACGACCATGCGCCAGTCCCTGGGCATGGTCTTTTGTCTCGGGTTGCTGGCCGGCTTCATCCCGTTCCTCGTAAACTGGGAGCAGGCCGCATCAGTCGGTACCGCGCTGCCGCTCGCGCGCCTCGGCGCGCAGGCGTCTCTCTTACAGGAAACACCTCTTGACTATATCGCCGCCTTTATCGATCCTATCCAACTGGGAGAACTGTTCCAGCTGATCGCTGGCCTGCCGCAGCCCCTGCCCGGCTGGCTGACCGCCTTCGTCAGCGCTCTAGGCGAATGGATCAACTGGCCGCTGCGTTGGCTCGCTGTTTGGATAGTCTACGGCGCCCTGGTGATGGTCTGTAACAGTGTTCTGGGCGCAACCTGCCGCCTGCAACCGTTCTTCGCTGCCACAGGTTTCGCGGCCGCCCCTCTACTCCTAATCGGCCTCTCACCCATCCCCTGTTTGGGCCGCGTTTGCAGCGTAATCGGTGTCGTCTGGGCCTTCATCGTCTACTCGAGAGCCAACGAAGAAGTGACCAGTTTGCCGCGTCTACGCTCGTTGACCGCCGTCACACTTCCGTTGCTTTTCATTCTGATCGTCAGTCTGTCCGCTTTAGCTTTGTTCGTCCTGTTCATCTACCTGTTCGCCGCCGGCTTCTGATCTTCCTTCCTCAATGGCCGCAGAAAATTCTGTTCCCGACAGTCAGTCGCCAGATTCTGCCCAGCATCGGGGCAGCCGTCAGTAGCCGGTAACGCACGAGAGGAGTCGTTATGTACCCCCAGAGTGAAATTCTCTTCCCGCATCGGGCCATCAGGCCCCTGAGCCGGGAACGCGGCGCGGATTGGCAGGAACTGGTCAATCAAGTAGCAAGTCAGCGCGACGGGAACGAGGACACACTTGCCTTCTCTCTCATGATGATTCGTCTGTGCGACTGCCTGAACTGTGACCAGAGCTGCTATAAGGCCTCCCTTGGTTGTATAACCTGTGCACAGCGCGTCGTCGCCGCCCAGAAAGGCTCCGATCTGAAACTCCGCCAGACCTTCGAACTCACGCGTCGGGAAATCAGACAACAGGTGGTTCCCAGGACTAGCTGACAAACCGAAAGCCGTCTGGATGGCCGGAAACCCCGTCTGCCTTGGCAGCGGGCAACGATCCTGTGCCCCAAGAAACTGCAAAGGCGCGAGCCGCTCAGCTCACGCCCTTCTCTTCCTTCGCCCATCTTTTGCTTCGACTGCAGCGAGCTCCCTCTGCTTTACAGGACTGACCCAAACGCCCTTTCGTCAGCCCGCGATTCCGACAGCTCGTCCCGCTACCGCTCAAATCGTCTTCAATACCTGCTGCGCCAGCACAGTCCCTTCTGCCAGCAGCGTCGCAACAGCTTCGTGCGACGAAGCCTCGGCATAAATGCGCAGTAGAGGTTCCGTGCCGCTCGGTCGAATCAGTAGCCAGCTGTTATTCGTCAGGATGAACTTCACGCCGTCCTGGTTGTTCACCTGCGCAACGCTCGTCCCTGTCAGCGCACTCGGCCGGTTCGCGATCAATCCCTCCACCAGATCTGCCTTGGGGAACGGTTTCACCGCCCGGTCGTCGCGGCCGTAACAGAACCTGCCCATGTAGGGCCGTCCCATCAGTTCGTCGATCAGCACGCCCAGGGGCTTGCGCCGCTTGGCCACCATCTCTGTCAGCAGCAGCCCCATCAGCAACCCGTCCCCTTCCGGAATGTGGCCGAGTATGCTGATGCCCCCGCTCTCCTCTCCGCCCAGCAGCACTGGCTCCTGCAGCATCAGATCGCTGATGTAGTGGAAGCCCACCGGCGTCTCGTGCACGTGTAGCCCGTAATGTGCTCCCAGCCGGTTGAGCATCTGCGTGGTGCTTACAGTCTTGGCGATGCTTCCCCGCAGCGACCGGTCCTGAATCAGATAGTCAACCAGCAGCGCCATAATCTGATGCGGGTCGATAAAGCGTCCGTCCGGGTCGACGGCCCCGATTCGGTCGGCGTCGCCATCGGTAGCCAACCCCAGGTGATACTTGCCGGTAGCCATCTCCGCCACCAGTGGCTGCAAATGCTGCGCGATCGGTTCCGGGTGAATTCCGTTAAAGCCGGGATTCATCTCGTTCCGCAGTTCAGATACCTGGCACTCGGCTCCCTCCAGCAGCCTCCGCAGGTAAATCCGTCCCGCCCCGTACATGGCATCGACCGCGACCGACAGCCCGGCCCGTTCAATCGCATCAAAGTCCACCAGATTCCGCATCTGCGAACGAAACGCGGGCAACGGGTTGAATCGTTCTATGATGCCGGCCTTCAACGCCTGCTCATAGGCCAGCATCCTCGGCTGCTCTCCCCGCCCCTCGCGCAAATGAATGCGCCGCTCTACCTCTTTATGCGTCGCCGCGCTGGCAGATCCGCCGTACGACGCCTTCAGTTTGATTCCGTTGTAGCGAGGCGGATTGTGGCTCGCCGTGATCATCACCCCGCCGTCAGCCCACTTATCCACGATCGCATAGGAGATCATCGGCGTCGGCGCATCGGCCTGGCTCAACCACACCCGAATGCCGTTTCCCGCCAGCACCTCCGCCACTGCGACCGCATAGCGATCACTCAAAAACCGTGTGTCAAATCCCACGACCAGCGACGGCTGTAAACGCGGCAGACCCCGGAACTGATCGTTCGTGACATCCGCGATCGCCTGCGCGACCTTTCTCACATTTTCGAAAGTGAAGTCTTCGCTGATTACGGCTCGCCAGCCATCAGTCCCAAATTTGATCGACAACTCTCAACCTCCGCGGCACTGCGATTCCGGCGAGAACGCTCTCTCGCTCTTTGCTCCAACGCTTCTACTGTTCGAAATACTGGGCGCGCTTCCGCTTCAGAAACTCGATGCTTTCACGCATCTCTTCCATGCCGTTCATGCCGTCCTCAATACTGACCCAGCCCTCGAATCCCTGGTCTCGCAGAATCGAAAAAATGGAGTCATAGTCGTTGCTTCCCTGCCCGGTTATGCCGTGCTGCATCTTATCAGGATACCCGATCAGGCCGTTGGGCAAGAGCACCTCTTCCAGTGTCGTTCCTTCATCCAGGTAACGGTCGCTGGCGTGCATCGTCACCACCCGGTCCGCGACCAGGCGCAGCAGCTCAACCGGATCGTCCCCCGCGACCAGCGCATTCGACGGGTCAAACTGGACGCCGAAATGTGTCCGCTCCGGAATGGCCTTAAGCAACTCTACAAAAGTCTCCATTCTCTGCGCAAATTCCGGGTACTGCCAGTAACCGTCCTTATAGTGGTTCTCAAGCCCAAGGACGACATCATACTCCTTTGCAACTGCAATGCACGCCTCGATGCATTCCACCACCCACTCCAACCCTTGCTCGACAGAAACGCCCGGCCGCCTTTGCCCCGAGAGCACGCGGCAGACTGCGCCAGGACCTCCCAGCTTTCGGGTGATTCCGATCATCACCGCTTCCCGTTCGACCGCCCGCTGCCGCTCTCCAAGGTCAGGGTCGGTGAAGTCGGGTGAGCAGCACAGCATTGGCATGGCAAATCCGGCGCTCTCGATCGCCTCGCCAACTGAACTGATATAAGCGTCGTCCAGACTCCAGAAAAATCCCTCGTACATCTCCAAACCCTCCGCGCCAAGCTCGCCCGCCTGCTCGATCCAGTCGAAGACCGACATCGTGCGGTGAAGGGATATGTCATCCAGATAGCACTTGGGAAACGCTGCGATCTTCATAGGATTGCACAGGGTTGAAAGCGTGGTTATTACCGTATTCAGTCAATCACACTGTTCACGGATCGGACAAGTACGCACGCTGATTTTGCGCCTATCACATCCGTCCGTTTCGTCTACGGTTTCAAAATGATCTTGACGAGGTCGGTCTCACTGGCGGCTAGGCTGCGAAATATCTCTGGCCCTTCCTCCAGCGAGGCAACCCTTTCTACCAGCGGATCCACATTCAGCCGGCCGGAGGAAAGTGCTTCGATTGCCGCCGCAAAATCAGTCTCGTCAAAACCGTAGGAGCCGCGCACGCTCATCTCACGCGTGACGATACTTTGCATGTCTACCTCGACCATCGGCGCATTGTTTCCGATCCAGGTTACGTTGCCCCCGTTGCGCGTAGCTTCAACCGACAGTTGCGCCGTCGGACTGATGCCCACGGCCTCAAACGCCGCGTCAACGCCTCCGTCCGTCATCTCGCGAATCGTCGCGGCCGCGTCAGTCTCGTCTACGTTGATGACGGCGTCTGCTCCCAGCTCCTCGGCCAGTTCAAGTCTGTGAACAGACTGATCAACGACGATGACGGTGCCCGCCCCCTTCAAACGCGCTGCCAGCATCGTCAACAGACCGATAGGCCCTGCGCCAACGACGGCGACCTTCTGCATGGGGTTTATGGGCGTGATACGGGCAGCGTGTAAAGTGACCGCCATCGGTTCGCACAGAGCTGCCCGCTGCCAGCTCAGATTGGCGGGCTTGGGAAACAGTTGCGATTGTCGCACGGCAACGCGTTGCGCATAGGCGCCATGCTCGTTCATGCCCGTCAGGCGCCTGTCGGGAGACAGGTTTATCGGGTACGGATCTGCGCCTTCTGCAACCGTATAGAGTGGCATCACCACGACACCGTCGCCGGTGGCGTAGCCCTCCACATCCGGCCCCAGCTCGCCGATCGTGCCCGCGAACTCATGGCCCATCACAATGCCTGGCGTGCGGCGGCCGCTCTTGCCCGTGAACCCGTGAACGTCCGAGCCGCAGATGCCCACGGCCTCGACCTCAACAACGACCTGTCCGGCCGACGGTGTGGGTTCGTCCAGCTCCTCTACCGGCATTTTCCAGGGGCCGCGGAACATCATTGCTTTCATGTGGGCGTATCCTTTACTGAGACTGGCAAGTCAGTGGGCTCCCTTTCCGCCCGCTGCCAATAGTTTGACCTGTTGCAACGGCGACGCGCAATCCGTCCTGCCAGCGCCGCACTGTCAAGAGACAGGGCAAACCACAGGCTGGGCGCGCGCGATTTCATCGGCGTGCAGCGCCCTGCAGACCGACTGAAGTCGGGCCACCAGGTTTTCCAGGGTGGTTCAACTGCCGGATAATCTTCTCGCCTGCAATCAGTGTCGATGAGTTCTGTATTGGTCTCTGAATCTTGGCACGCCATTCTCGTTTTGTCAATGCCGCCACCTGCTCGCAGCCTCCTAATCTGCAAAAGCCTGGCGCGCCGCCGCGACAGGGCCGTTCGCAACATCGCCGCCCCGCACGAACACATCAATGTGGCAACGCATTTACCCATTGCGCCCTCTGCGGGTATGATAAATAAGTCTGCCTGAACCGCTAAAGAATCGGGCCGCCAGGCCGGAACCTCGCGCTCCGATCGAAAAGGTCTTCTGCGTGGAAAGCACCCCCATTTCAATCCTCCGTCGGATTGGCATACGAAGAAAAAACGATACCGAAGGCGAACCGGTTCCTGCCGCAGGGCCTGCTCTGCCCTCTCAGCAGGCTTGGATGATTCTCTATGCGTTGATGATCCCATCGACGATCATGCCTCTCAGTTCATCCATGAGCCGGGTGGCCCTCCCCGTCCTGCGCGACTCGTTCGCCATGAGCGCCGACGTCGTCGCCTGGACCTCCAGCGCATTCACCCTGCCATACATGATCCTGATGCCTGTCTACGGTCGCCTCAGCGACGGCGTTGGTCGCCGCCGCCTCATCCTGGCCGGTATCGCTATCTTCTCCGCCGGCTCGGCAATGGCCTTCTTCGCGACCAATCTGACATGGCTCATGATTGGCCGCGCCGTCCAGGGATTAGGCATCGCAGGCATAATGCCTCTCGGCATGGCCTTCATCGCTACCATCTTCCGCGAAGGAGAAAGAGGCAAAGCGCTGGGCACTTGGGGTTCAATCGGACCGCTGACAGCTGCCATAGGCCCATTCTTCGCCGGATTCCTTGTCGATGCCTGGGGGTGGCGGGCTGCCTTCGGACCGGCGGTTATTCTCGGCCTCCTCGGCCTGTTCGCTGTAAAACTCTGGGTTCCTGCCGGCCTCAGCAATGTGCGGCCCCGCTTCTGGCGCACCTTCGACTGGCCCGGAGTCCTTCTGCTCGCCGGCGCCCTGACCATGGGTCTCTTCTATCTCTCCAGCCGGCCCATCACCGGCGTGGCCCCGCTGCAGGACTGGCGCTTGCTGGGCGCATTACTCCTCTGTTTTGTCGCCTTCCTTGTCTGGGAGAAGCGCCGCGCCGAACCGTTCGTCAATCTGAATCTCTTTCGCTACCGCAACTTCAGCTCAGCCTCCCTCTGCGCCTCCATGCGCATGCTCGTTATGGGCGGTTCCAGCTTTCTCATTCCACTCTATCTCGTCGATATCCACGACCTCAGTCCCGGATACTTGGGTCTTATCTTGACCATCAACCCCGGCGCGATGACTGTGATGGTGCGCTTCGGCGGCCTCGCTGCCGACCGCTGGGGCAGTCGCTGGCCGGTTCTCTTCGGCCTGAGCGGACAGGCGCTTGCCGTCTTTCTCTTTTCTCTACTCTCAGCCTCCTCCCATATTGGGCTGGTACTCGCCCTGCTGGCACTGCAGGGGCTCAGCGTTGGCACCATGCTCGCCGCCCTTCACCAGGCCGCCATGTCCGAAACCGATGAGGAGGAGATGGGGACGGCCGCCGGCGTCTATAGTATGATTCGCTTCATCGGCGTTGCCATCGGCACCGCGCTGGCCGGCGTCCTCTTGTACAACGCCTTGGAGCGCGGCCTGCCCGTCATCGAGGCCTACCAGCAGGTCTTTCTCATAATTGCCCTGGCCGGTCTTGTAGGAATTACCACCAGCCTGGGGTTGCGCAGCCGAAAACAGGCAGCGGGGAATCCGTAATCCGCCGAACGTCCGGCGCCGGTATGCCTGTCTCTTCATAATTCAATAAGGAAGAAGACGCCTGCTGAGATTTCGAAGGCCCGCACACCAGGCTCTCGTTAGGAGTTAACCATGTTCCCGAACTTCAGCCCCGGACCTCTGGGCATCAACGTGACCTTCAGTGAAGCCGTCCAAATGGCCGTCCGCCACGGTTTTGGCGGTCTTGATGTGTCGATCGCCGAACTTCAGCAAATTGCAGCTGCACAAGGCGCCGACGCAATCGGCGAACAGATGGCCCAGAGTGGCCTGCAGTTCGGTATATGGACCTTTCCCTTCCCTTACCGCGCCGAAGAGGACAGCTGGCGGCAAGGACTGGCCGAATTTCCCGCCCGGGCCGAGCTGGCCAGATCTCTCGGAGCCGTCCGTACATCCACCTTTATCGCACCCGCCGATGACGAGCGTACTTGGGAAGAGAACTACGAATTCCACCTCACTCGCCTGCGGCCGGTCGCCCGAATCCTGGCCGATCACGGTATCCGTTTCGGGCTGGAGTGGGTCGGCCCCAAAACCTTGCGTGATGAAAAAAAGTACCCCTTCATCCACACCATGAAAGGTGCTCAGCAGCTGGCTGCAGATCTCGGTACAGGTGAAGTCGGTCTCCTCGTGGACATCTTTCACCTCTTCACCAGCCACACCGACGTTTCAGAAGTGCGCAACCTCACTAACAAGCAGGTCGTGAATGTCCACGTCAACGATGCCGTTGCCGGTCGCAGCGCAGACGAGCAGATAGACTTCGAGCGCACGCTGCCGGCCGAAACCGGCCTCACCGACATCGCCGGCTTTCTGCAGGCGCTCGACGCCATCGGCTACGACGGCCCGGTCACGGTCGAGCCCTTCAGCCAGCGCATTCGCGACCTCGCGCCCGAAGACGCCGCCCAGGCCACAGCTGATTCCCTGAATCGGTCCTGGCAACTGGCCGGTCTCAGCCAATAGATTGTTCGTAAGAACAGACCCTGTGGCTGCCCCTTGGACGCTGAATTAGCGTCGCGCCATCGAAGAAGTAACCCTTGTGGTTGCTCTGGTGGCCGTGTTTGGCTACACTAAAAGCGCCGGGCCTCTGGAACTGCCAACGAGCCCGGATCAAATTTGGATAGTCCGCCGCCTCGTTATCCCCCGACGGAGGAGTCGATGCTCGCCAGAGTGCGAAGCTGTGCAATTGTAGGATTGGATGCCGAACAGATCGAAGTCGAAGTCGATATCACCAACGGACTCGAGCGGCTGACCGTCGTCGGCCTGCCCAGCGCCGCAGTCCGCGAAAGCGGCGAACGCGTTCGTTCCGCAATCGCCAACAGCGGATTCCACTTTCCCCAACATCGCCTGACAGTCAACCTGGCCCCCGCCGACCTTCGTAAAGAAGGCCCCGCTTACGACCTGCCCATCGCCCTCGGCATCATGGCCGCCACCCGCCAGGTGATGGCCGAAATGGACGACGCCCTCGTCGTCGGCGAACTGAGCCTGGATGGCTCCGTGCGACACGTTAACGGTGCCCTCTCAATGGCGGCAATGGCGCAAAAGGCCGGCTTCCGGCGCCTGTTTGTGCCCCAGCTCAACGCATCCGAAGCCGCTCTCGTCGAAGGCATCGACGTCTTCCCGGTCGGGCATCTCAACGACATCGTGGCCCATCTGTCAGGGCAAGAGGAGATACCTCCCCAGAGCGCGACCGCCTTCGACGCCGGCGAGGACATCGTCTACGCGGTCGATTTTCAAGACGTCCGCGGGCAGGAGCACGCCAAGCGCGCCTTCGAAATCGCCTGTGCCGGCAGCCACAATGTCCGCCTGGTTGGCCCGCCGGGCAGCGGCAAGACCCTCATGGCCCGTGCCCTGCCCTCGATCCTGCCCGTAGCCACCCTGTCCGAGTCCCTTGAGATCACCCGCATCTACTCTGTAGCCGGCGAACTCGACGGCGCCGGCCCCCTGATCCGCGCCCGCCCATTCCGTGCGCCGCACCATACCATCAGCCACGCCGGCCTGGTTGGCGGCGGGACCATGCCCCGTCCCGGTGAGATCAGCCTCGCCCACCGCGGCGTCCTCTTTCTCGACGAGCTGCCTGAGTTCGGCTCCAAAAACCTGGAGAGCCTTCGCCAGCCCCTCGAAGACAAAATCGTTACCATCAGCCGCGCCTCGGGTACCCTCTCATTCCCGGCCAACTTCATGTTCGTGGCCGCCATGAACCCTTGTCCTTGCGGCTTCTACGGAGACGAGCGCAAGCCCTGCTCCTGCTCCATGTCCACCGTTCA
The DNA here is from genome assembly GCA_009838625.1 of Caldilineaceae bacterium SB0664_bin_27. GTDB lineage: Bacteria > Chloroflexota > Anaerolineae > Caldilineales > Caldilineaceae > Bin5. Next base: position 443 of record VXRG01000009.1, on the reverse strand, counting down.
GCGCTATCAGGGCCGCATCAGCGGCCCCCTGCTCGACCGCATCGACCTGCACGTCGACGTCGCCCGCGTTCCCTTCCAAAAGCTTTCCGGCCTCGACGCCGGAGAGCCCTCCGCCCACGTCCGCAGCCGTGTTGAACAGGCGCGCCTCCGTCAGCAGACCCGTTTCGAGCAGCAGAACAAGGCCCACATTGTCGTCAACGGCGACATGGGTCCGGCCGAAGTCCAGCGTTACTGTCAGCTGCAAGAGAACGGAAAAAACCTCATGCAGGCCGCCGTCCGCCAGATGGACCTCAGCGCCCGCGCCTATCACCGCGTCCTCAAACTGGCCCGCACCATCGCTGACCTCGCCGGCGAAGAAGACATCGACACCCCCCACCTGGCCGAAGCCCTACAGTACCGACCGCCGTGCAGGGGCTAGCAGCCCCCCCCCCCCCAAGGGGGGC
>VXRG01000068.1 GCA_009838625.1 Caldilineaceae bacterium SB0664_bin_27 | reverse complement strand
CCCCCCCCCCCCCCCTCCCCCCCCCCACGCCCCGCCTCTACGCTGGGCGTAACCACAACGGCCGCCCCGGGCGGCCCCACCTCTATGGTGTGATCCAACCTGAATCTTTGAATGAGTGACGGCTGCGGCAACAGCCGGCGCCCTTATTCCAGGCCGGATCGGTCTCCAGTATAGCACGCCGCATCTCCGCGGCCAACGCCTGCTGGGTTGGACGCCGGTTCTGTCAAGTGCCACTTTGAACGATGCAATTGTGTAGCGTAAAGTCGGCGTCCGCCTCGTTTCGTTGAACTGCTCAAGTCAATTGAACGATTCAGTCATTGGCCCCGGCAGAAGGAGCAACTTAAACATTCCATACAGGAGACCATACTCAAATGCTTCAGCAAACACTCTCGTGCCGTCTCTATGGCGTTAAGTGGCAACTTACATCGGCCCTCTGCATTTTTCTGATGCTGGCACCCTCCGCCTGCGTGGTTCAGACTGTTCCAGCTGCCCCGCAAAGCTCGGGCGAATCCATGGATTCCGGACCGGCAGTGGACCTGAATGCCGTCAAAGAATACGCATTGGAGAATGCGGGTCTGATGCAGGGCGCTACCGCCAGCCTGGCTGACGTAGCGCAGCAATACTACGATCTCGTTCATGAAGCGCTTGAGGCGGATTCTGATGCCGACCCATACGAACAGCTATGGGCCGATAACCAGGAAGAAATCAAAGCCCTAGTCCTGCAAGCGCGAGATTTATGGCTCGACGCCAGCACATTCTATGAACTCGATGAGGGCATCGTAGCAGGTGTTCCCTCGCTGGCCCACTACGACGTCTGGATCGATGCCGGCCCCCCTGGTTCTGAGGACCCGGAAGAGGCCTTGGAGTGGACCCTCGAGCTGCCCGATGGCCGGGTATACGAATCCCCTGGAAACTTCTTCCACAATCTTCTGGAGCCCACCCTTTGGGGAACGAATCCCGAATTCACCGGCCTCAAGGTCGATATGGATGGCGATGGCGAAATCAGTGTAGGCGAGGCCTTGCCCGAAGCCAACATGCTTCTCGGCGCCACCCAGGGGTTGAATGAAGCGACCCTTGAAATGCAGGGCGCCATCGAATCCTGGGAACCGACGCTTGAGGACGCCCTGACCGCTCTCGTCACCATGATTCCGACTATGAACGAGTACTTCGGACAATGGAAGGAATCCGTCTTCGTCACCGGCACCGACAGCGAACAGGAAAGCTTTATCGCAGTAAGCCGGCTACACGACATCAAAGGAATCCTTGCGGGGCTGAGTTTCACCTACGATAATATCTCGCCCCTGGTGTCCGATAGCGACGTTCAGCTTCATGAGCAGATCCGAACCGACTTCAACACCCTGATAACATACGTTGACGATCTCTTTGCTCAGGAACAGGAGGGCGTGCAGTTCAGCCCCGAAGAGGCCGACCTCTTCGGAACTGAGGCCCAGGACCTGGCAACCGCGCTTGCCGCCCTGGTGGCGCAGGCCGCTTCAGATTTGAATATCGCTCTCGATCTGGCCTGATCCCTCAGGTCGCTGCGCCCTCCCTTATCGAGGGCGCAGCGACTCGCCAAACCCGGCAGCGAGGCTTGGAGGAACTTCTGTGAAGGACGAAGGCCGTGAATAACTCTGGCGAGTCGACGGTCAAGCCTGGACACCGCGCTTTCCTCTGTCTGATCTGCATTTCAACTGTAGTGGGAAGCGCATTCTTGATGGCGCAGACAACGTACGCGCAACCGGAGCCCAAAACCGGTTTCATCCCTGCGTTCTCTCAGACCGGGCAGGACATTGAAGAGCCACACCTGTGGCAGGTGGCCGAGCAACTTCGCAGCTTTAATTTCGAGGCCCAGCGGGTGCTCTACGAGGTAGAGCGCGCTGAGCAAGAGGAAACCAAGAACACCCTCGCCTCTCAAGCCCTGACGAACATAGAATCTGCAGCATTGGTCTATAGCGAAAATCTGCAGTCGTCACTCGCAGTCTTGGCGCCCGCCGCCAACGCCTGGATTCAAGAGGCCTTGGACGACGCGCTCCGGGCCGCCCAGGCCAAAGACGGCCCCGCCCTGTCTGCCGCCCGCGGCCGATTCTGGACCGGCCTGCTCTGGGGGGCGCAAACCGCTGCCCTGGCCTCCCTGGATTCCGAAGATGGCGCAGGCGCAGCAGACTGGCTGCGCCTGCGCGAATTCCGTCGCGCCACCAAGGTGAGCATGATCGATGACCTGGCCCGCCGGACCATAAACTCCTATCTAGGCGGACTGACCAATCAGGCAACCACACTCGCCGTCGTGGGGGATGACCTCAGAGATACCTACTTTTTCCGCCTGCGAGAAGCACTGAACAACCTGGAAAAGGCGGCCAAAAAGGGATACCCGACGCGCTCCGCTGAATGGGCAGGACAATTGCAGGGTTATTTCGCAATCCTGCGTGACGACTTTGCGGAGAAAGAGGGGGAGTCCGCTGCTACCGCAGTCGAAAAAGCCCTGTTTAATCTTGAAGAGGACGTCCTTGCCGGCGATCTTTCCCAAACAGCCGCTGTCGTTTCCGACCTGCGCGGCCTCATCTCTTCTTATCAGCCTGTTGATCTCTCGCCCGAAGAGTTCGCACGCCGTAGTCAACTGCTCTATCTCTTCATCGATCTGGTCTACATCGAATATCGCGACGGCGTCCGAAACGGCGAGGTCACAATCGAAACTGAGTACCTGGAGGCGCTTACCTTCCGTGATCAGGCCGAAGTCTTCCTCGCCGAGCTCTATCCCCGCATCTCCGCCGCCGACCCGGCCGCCGCCGAGCGTCTCGTTGACCTTCTTCAGGAAATGAAAGTGGCCCTCGAGCAGCTCGAAGAGAGGAAGCTAGTGCGCTCCCAAGTGGAAGAAGCGCTGGCCCTCACCGAAGAAACACTGGGCGATGCCGTGCACGACAGCAGCGGCGAGGGCATTTTCAACGTAGTTGAGACCTTGTTAAACGAAATGGAGCAGCAGGTGGCGCGCGGCGAGTACGAGCTAGCCGAAAGCAGCCGCATTCAGGCCTACGCCCTCTTCGACGCCGGGCCGGAATTGCGGCTTATGGCCTTTTCACCCGACTTGGTAGCCCGCCTCGACGGCCTCTTCTGGCACGGCTTCCAGGGGCAGCCAGGGCTCTCACTGGTAGTGGCCCAACGCCGCACCCCTGCCGAGGTCGCCGCAGTGCGAGGCGTTTTGGACGAAGGGCTTGCCGAAGCGCAGACCGTTCTCGGCAGTGGCGCCGCCCCCTTGGCAATCATTACCAATTCCGCCGTAATTGTATTCCGCGAGGGGCTGGAAGCCATTGTCATCCTCGCCGCTCTCATGGCCAGCATGGTGGGCGCCTATGCCGCCTTCCGGCGCTCTATGCTTGTTGGTGTCATTTTGGCAACAGTTGCGACCGTGATTACCTGGTGGATCGCCCAACGCCTGATGCTCGCTTTCAGCAGCTTTGGCGAGCGCCTGGAAGCCGTCGTTTCCTTGATCGCCGTGGGCGTCCTTCTCCTCATTACCAACTGGTTCTTCCATCGAGTCTACTGGAAAGACTGGCTGGCAGGGTTCCACCAGCGCAAAAAAGTTCTGCTGGGAGGAGCGGCCGAAAGTCTGCTGTCGGCACAGGCTCTTGGCTTTATCGCACTGGGATTCACCAGCGTCTACCGGGAGGGTTTCGAGACGGTGCTCTTCTTGCAGGCGCTCGTGCTGGATGCAGGCCCGGCCATTGTAATGCAAGGTGTCGCCCTGGGACTCCTCGCGACGGCTATTGTCGGCTTCTTCACCTTCCAGCTCCAGACCCGTCTCCCTTATAAGAAAATGCTGGTGATTACCGGCATCCTCATTGGCGGAGTGCTGCTCATAATGGTGGGCAACACGATTCATACAATGCAGGCCGTTGGCTGGGTGCCAATCTCACCCGTAGGTTCCCTCAACCTTCCCTATTGGGTTAGCCTTTGGCTCGGCATCTTTCCGACTTGGGAAACGATTTGCGGCCAGGGCGCGGCCGCAGCATTTGTAATTGGCAGCTATTACCTTGCCGAATTCCAGCAGAAGCAGCGCGTCCGCGTTGGAACCCAGGAAAAGTCTGCCTCACTCAAGGAACAAACAGTTCAATCCAAGTAAAAAACCGGCCCCGAAAGGCCGGCTGAATGTAGGATCAACAATTTCGGAAAGTGGCTGCTGACACCAGTCCCCTTCCACATGCTGAACCCGTTGCAGAGTATAACAGATGCTGCCGCGCTTTGCAATCGTGGCTTTTCTTCTGCTCTAACGGTTCAGCCAAGAGACGGTCACCCTGTGACCGAATGGAGAAAGCCATGTCCTCGTTTAAGCGTCTCGGACTTCTGTTTGTCTGCGTCGGTCTTCTCACCGCATGCACCTTGACCGTCGACCAGGCATTGCTTCCAGCGGCCCCAGCTGCCGCGGAAACTCCTGCTCCTTCCGTCGACAGCGCGCAGCCTTCCCAAGATGGAATAGCCATCGAACTGAACGATGCCGACGGCAACCCTGTTGTTGTCGACGACCTGAGCCGAATTATCACCCTCGGCGGAACGGTCACAGAGATCGTTTTCGCCTTGGGCTCGGGTGACAACGTGGTAGCGGTCGACAGTTCCAGCAGTTACCCCGCCCAGGTGGGCGACCTGCCCCAGGTAGGTTATCAGCGTCGCCTTTCCGCCGAAGGTGTACTGGCCCTTGATCCCTCACTCATTCTGGCGACAACCGAAGCCGGTCCATCTGAGGCAGTTCAACATTTCAGGGACGCCGGTGTTGATGTCCTTCTGCTCGAATCCGATGATTCGGTGGAAGGCGTCGCGGAAAAGATTCGAGGTTTCGCCAAAGCTCTGGGCCGGGAAGCAGAAGGCGAATCCCTGGTTGTCCAGCTTGAGGCCGACTTGGCCCAGGCTCGCGCATATGTCCAGAGTGCCGAAAGTCAACCGCGGGTACTGTTCATCTACGCGAGAGGCGCCGGTGCTGTCAGCGTCGCCGGACAGAACACCGGAGCTCAGACAATGACTCAGTTGGCGGGCGGCGAAAACGCCATCGAAGGATTCGAGGGCTATCGACCACTCACTGCCGAGGCCGCGCTCGCCGCTGCGCCTGACGTCATCCTCATGTTCACCAGCGGGCTCCAGAGCCTCGGTGGTCAGGATGGCTTGCTGGAACTGCCTGGCATTGCCCAGACGCCAGCGGCACAGCACGGCCGCATCGTAGCCATGGACGGTCTCTATCTGCTCAACTTCGGTCCGCGAATGGGCCAGGCAGTTCTCGATCTTGCAAAGCAGATCCGAGAAGAACAGTAGACGATGGGTAGTTCCCGTCGTAATCAAAAGACACCCGAGTGATCAATTCTCTTCAAACAAAGGAGACCTGCGAACATGTGTCAGCATATCGTCATCTTGGCCGAACGTAATGGCCAGCAATACATCAGCCAGTGCGAACACGGAACCGTCCATCTGATCTGGGATGGAGTCGGGCTCCACCTTTCGGCAGAAGCCTTTAACCGGTTGGCAGCACACATCATGAAGACGCGAAGTAACATCCAGGAGCTAGGTGACTCGATCAGTCATGGTCACTGCCGCATGTGCGTTGGCAAACTGTCGCTTATCTTGCCTGTGGAGGACTTCTTACTCATGGCAGAGATGATTGATGAGGTCATGCCCCAAGTCAACTTGACTGGTAACGGACAATATCACTCCTCCGTTCGGATAACTCCACCACATCAACTGAATCCGCCAGTCCTGAACTGAGGAATGCTTGCTGCCTGCCAACTGTCAAACATCTGTCTCTGGAAGAAGGGCAAGTCTGTCCTTGATCAGTTTCTTATGATTTCCTGCCACGCGGCGGTCAACAGCTTGGAAAGCACAACGAGACCCATCTTCGACGCAAGTGAAAGGCTGGGCCGATGTTAGCCAAACTTCATCTGCTCAGCCCCTTCTCTTTCGATTCCCTAAGGACGCGACCTCTCTTCGTCTTGGGAGGACTGGGACTCTTTCTCCTCTTCACCAGTGCCATGGGCATCGCCACGGGCGCGGTCACGGTTTCTCCTAATCAGTTAATCGCTATCCTGGCCAATTCAGCAGGCCTGGACTTCCCATGGACCTATGATGCTCGCCAAGAGGCTGTCGTAATCGCGATTCGCTTGCCCAGAATCTTGCTGGGTCTTCTTATCGGATCAGGACTGGCTCTGTCCGGCGCCACCATGCAGGGGCTTTTCCGCAATCCTCTCGCAGATCCAGGGCTGATTGGAATCTCCAGCGGGGCGGCTCTGGCGGTAACCGCATGGATTGTGTTGGGAGGCCCCCTCTTGGATCGGGCCGGCGCCTTTCTCAGCTACACCTCGCTGCCATTGGCGGCCTTCATTGGAAGCATGATCGCTACTTTGCTAGTCTATCGTCTCTCTACCCAGAACGGGCGTACAATCGTGTCCACCATGTTGTTGGCCGGTATCGCCGTCAACGCCCTGGCGGGCGCCGGCGCCGGCTTTTTCGTTCTTCTTGCTACCGACGATCAGTTGCGGGATATCGTATTCTGGAGTCTGGGCAGTCTGGGTGGAGCAACTTGGCGAGCTGTCTTTACCACAGTTCCCTTCGTCGGGTTGGCAATTCTGGCTCTTCCTCGCCTGGCGAGGTCGCTCAATGCTCTACTGTTGGGAGAAGCCGAGGCCACGCATCTGGGAATCTCGATCGAGCAGGTGAAGCGCGTTATCGTTGTAATGACCGCACTGGCAGTTGGCGCGTCAGTGGCCGCTGCAGGCAGCATTGGGTTTGTGGGGCTTGTCGTGCCACATCTTCTTCGCCTAATGGTGGGGCCGGGGCACCGCCTGGTCTTGCCAGGATCTGCGTTGCTGGGCGCCACCATTCTGGTTGGCGCAGATACAATCGCGCGTACGATCATCGCGCCCGCCGAGTTGCCCATCGGTATCGTCACCGCTAGCCTGGGCGCGCCCTTCTTCCTCTGGCTCTTGCTTCGCGTACGCCACCCAGGAGAGTCTGGCCTTGCTTGAAGCTTTATCCATCGGTGTGCAGGTAAGTGGGAAACGACTTGTACAAGGGGTCTCTGTCGAAGTCCCACCGGGCCATCTGTTGGCTGTCGTCGGTCCTAATGGCGCCGGCAAGTCGACTCTTTTGCGAGTCCTGAGTGGAGAGCATCCTCCGACTAAAGGGCAGATCTGCCTAAATGGAACCGAACTCCATCACTGGTCGGCGAAGCAACTGGCACAGATGCGGGCCGTGCTGCCTCAAAACTCCAGCCTTTCCTTCCCGTTCCGTGTGCTGGATGTCGTGCTGATAGGACGTACTCCACACCTGCGAAGTGCAGAATCATCGCACGATCACGCCATCGTCGATCAGGCCCTGCAAGCTGTTGACATGTCAGAATTTGGCCGTCGTCCCTACACAACTCTTTCCGGCGGTGAAAAGCAACGTGTACAGTTGGCCCGCGTGTTGGCCCAAATCTGGGAAGAGTCTTCGTTGGGTCCGCGATATCTGTTCCTGGACGAGCCTACGAATAACCTCGATATCGCACATCAACATCGAATGATGCGTGTTGCAAGCAATCTGAAGGATCAAGGTGTGGGGATCCTGGCAGTCCTTCACGACCTCAACCTGGCGGCTCAGTACGCCGACACAATAATGCTTATGCAAAATGGGCAAGTTTCGGCAAATGGGTTTCCGTCTGACGTACTGACTCCCGATCGCATCAAGAAAGTATTCATGATTCCCGTCAAAGTCATCAAACATCCAACCGCATTGTGCCCAGTCATTGTTCCTGTTCCATGAGTGCAGCAAAACTTCCTTAAGTCGACTGAGCAAAAGGAGACTACTATGGTAGTCGTTATGAACCGAATCGCCGTGAAACCGGATTTCGCTGACGCCTTTGAAGATCGCTTCAAGGATAGGGCCGCACTCGTAGACCGAATGCCTGGCTTTGTCTCCTTTCGCCTGCTTCGTCCGGCAACTGAAGGCGCCCCATTTGTCGTAGAGACGCATTGGGAATGCAGAGAGGACTTTGAACAATGGACCAAGTCTGACGAATTCCAGCAAGGTCATGCTCGGGCGGGAAGGCTTCCCCGTGAAGCCTTCGCAGGTCATCCAAAGTTGGAAATTTTCGAAATCGTTCAGTCGGCACAGCGAGGGGAAATCCTGGATTTGCCAGAATCTGGCTAAAGAATTCCTCCTCACGCAATTCAAAAAGCGTTGGTTACCGGACTTGGAGGGCCGAGCCGGGCAAATCAGGCATCAGCCGAGATGAATAGACTCCGGCTCGACCTTCTCTACTCCAACTAGTGGCGCAATTGCCAGTTCATTTCCCTGAGTTCTGTCTAAGTCTGGCGAGGCCACCCCCGAATGACCTATGAATTCACTTGGACAACGATTTCTCGCACGCATTACGCAACGTGTTTTTGTCTTTACCTTGCTTTGGATCGGGTTTGTCTGCGCCATCAGTTTCATGGCGACACCCCTTAAATTCCAGGCCCCATCTTTGACATTGCCTGTCGCCCTCGAAATCGGACATCTTGTTTTTCATGCTCTAAATGCCCTCGAAATAGGGTTTGCCACCGCCATCGCCGCGATCACACTGTTAAAGGACTGGCCCAGGCGGATTCGCGTGCTTACCTTCCTCATCGGCCTTCTGCTCGCAACGCAGACCATACTCCTCTATACCGTGCTGGACGCCCGCACCCTTGCGATAATCCACGGATTAGAGGTGCCGGAGCGATCCTTCCACCCGTATTACGTTGCGTTGGAAGGCGTCAAGTTTGCGCTCCTTCTCTACCTGGCCTATCTGCAGCTCGAAGAGCATGACACCAGAATCGGCAAGAACGCCAAGAGTGCGCCTGAATCGGCCAACTATTGACCGTGGCCCCAATAGCCCTTTATCCGCTTGGAGTCCGGCAGACACAGTATCGCCTTAGTCAGACGCCTGGAAGAGAGCGATGTCTGTTTTTGGCAAAATCCTCTGGATTGGTGCAACATTGTCCTTCATATGGTAGCCTTTCCTCCAGTACGGCGGGCTACCCCGCGGAACAAGGGACTCAGATGGGTCAAGGGCACAGTCACTATCACGAACATGGCGATGAAGACGGGCATGAGCTCAGCCATAACCACGGGCACGCCCATCACCTTTATCACCACCATCATGGTGATTCAAACAACCTGCGAACCGCGTTTCTCCTCAATTTGGGCTTCACTGTTGTCGAAATCATAGGCGCATATCTGACCAACAGCGTGGCCATCCTTTCCGACGCCTTGCACGACCTCGGCGATTCGATCGCGCTGGGCATGGCCTGGGGGCTGGAGAAGCACGCCGTCAAGGAAGCGCCGGCGCGCTACTCCTATGGGTATGGCCGCCTCTCTTTGCTCGCCGCCTTTATCAATGCTGCTGTCCTCATCGCTGGCGGCCTCTTCGTTCTGGCTGAAGTGATCCCTCGCCTGCTCAATCCGGAAGTTACCAACGCTCCGGGCATGATTCTGCTGGCGCTGGGCGGAATCGCCGTAAATGGCGCGGCCGTATGGCGTCTGCAGGGCGGCGGAACCATGAACGCCAAGGTCGCCATGTGGCACCTACTGGAAGATGTACTCGGATGGGTCGCGGTCCTCATCGTCGGCATCACACTGCTCTTTGTCGATCTGTACATTCTGGACTCGATTCTGTCACTCCTCATCACTCTTTACATTCTCTACAGTGTCATCGGGCATCTGAAAAAGACGGCCGAACTGTTCTTGCAGGCTGCCCCAGAAGGAGTTGACCTGTCGCACCTGGACCAACGCTTGCGCAACATCAGCGCCGTCAAAGACTGCCATCATACCCATCTTTGGTCGCTCGACGGCGACCATCACGTTCTGTCCACCCATCTCGTCGTCAATCATTCTGCCGATCAGGACGAGATTCGAGATATTAAGAAGCGGGCTCGCGAAGTATTAGATGGCCTGCACCTCACACACATCACTATCGAAATCGAATATCCGGGCGATTGCAGTATGGTGGAAAACCGGGTTTGAACGGGTTCGATGCCCCCACACAGGCAGCATTACATTCGAAAGGAAACGACACATGTTTGTCGAAAACGTGCAGAGTGCCCTGAATCAACAGATCAATATGGAGCTGCAGGCGCACTATACCTATTTGGCTGCGGCCGACTACTTCGAAGGCTTGGGCCTCAAAGGGTTCTCTCAATGGATCTTCAACCACGCCGAAGAAGAAATGGCCCACGCAATGAAGATCTATAAGTTCATTCACAGCCGGCGGGGAAGGGTCGAACTCTTTGCCGTTCCCACTCCGGAAGGGGGCTTCGGTTCACCTCAGGAGGTCATGGAAGGCGCGCTTAGGCAGGAGCAGAGAGTGACCGCTTCCATAGACCGTATCGTCAAACTCGCGCGCCAGGAAGGCGATTACGCCACTGACAGTTTTTTGCAGTGGTTCGTCGATGAACAGGTTGAAGAAGAAGAGCTGGTGGACGACCTCGTGCAGAAGCTTCGCCTGATTGGAGACTTTAAGCCCGGGCTGTATCTCCTTGACCGGGAGCTCGCAGGCGCCGACATGCTGGAAGAAGCCGATGAATGAGGTCAGGCACTGATTGAGGACCTTCCAGCATTCAACCCGTTCGGACCACTACCCACCAGAACTCTGTATTCACTTTAGCAATTTTCAGGCTTGACAGCCTTGCCCGTCACGTGTATCATAGGGGCAGATGAACTCTCCCTGTGCGCAACCCGGCGTCAGACCCCTGCGGAGATCACACAGTCATCAAAGAGTTGGCAGAAGCAAGACCGCGACTTCGGGAGCCTGCAGGCTTGTCACTAAAGTGGCCCGTGCGAGGAGGCGCCCCCTGTTTTCTCCGACTTGTACAAGAACTGTTCTTGTGAGAAGATAGAGCCGCAAACTGAATATCGGCCTCTCAGATAAGGTTACGAAGAAGCCGTTTCCGGGGTTGCCGTACCACTTTTTTCAGATTTGCGCTTGATCTGTTCTTGTGAGACGATATAGCGCAGGGTCATCATTTAATTGTTTCTCTATCAATTCATGATGAGATCAAGAGTAAGTTCCCTTAACCCAATTCTCTCAAGGAGCAACAGAACCATGAACAAACGAACCCCACTCATTTCACTCGTTGTACTGTCTCTGCTGCTGGTAGTTCTTAGCGCGTGCACCGCGCCGGCCGCCCCGCCCGACCGAGATGTTGAGATCTCCCACGAGGCGGCCCTGTCGGCCCAGGATGCCCTGATGGGCGGAATCGTCATGGGCGAAGTGATGCTGAGCGAGTCTGAGTTCAGCAGCTATGTGACCAAGGCTCTCGAAGCCAACAGTGGTCCCAATCAGCCGATCGATTCCGTTATGGTCTGGATTGAGCCCGATGCCATGCACTTCCGCGTAACCCTCAAGGACGGCGTCAGCATGATGGGCGATACGCTCGACCTCGTCGGCAACCTGATGGTGAGCGATGGTCATCTGATGGTAGATCTCCAGTCGGCCGGCGCTGGCGGCATGGCCGTCGGTGGCGCCCTGCTCGCTCCTGTGAATGCGCAGATCAACGCCGTTTTGGCCCAGAACATCATGCTCCCGGCCAGCGTCAGCGTTGCCCAGGATTCTGGCTCGATTATGATCAGCATGAACTAAGCTGGAAACGGGGTTCGCGACCGCCGGCGTTGACAAGTTCACCCATAGAGGTGGCGGGCGCCGTCGGTTTACCCCACTCTTCGAGGTGCGCGGGCTGCTTCCGTTCCAGTCCTGGTTGTCACCAACATCCCAGTGCGGCCATGCGGCACAAGACTCCTTGACCCGGCCGCAGGACTTGGAACAACCGAAGCTCGCAATCGCTGAATACGAAGAAAACTGTCCTATGATCGGACTGAAGGCTATACGTCCCGATCATAGGACAGTTTTTTCTACTCCTCTCCTTTCGCCTCAGTTCAACCGCCCCTCATTGGTTGGACAAAAGACATAGACGGACCGTAGTCCCAACGTAGGTCCGAAATCGCCCAAAATGCTTGCCAAAAGTGTGTGCATAGCAGATACTCTTTTGTATTGCCTTCAAAAAACTCGAACTGTACGCGGCTGTCATACACTATCTGCAGGAGCGTGTCTCATCGAGAGCAATTACAGAACGAATGGAATGATGCGATTACCTGGAACAAGACTGCGCAGGCGAGCTATCCAGTCCGCTGTTGTAATCTGGCTGATGGCGCTGGCTTTTGTCGGCGGCAATATCTCCGGCTACTCAATCCGCACGGCGATGGCTGCGGAAGAGCGTCCCGCCCAGTTCCCCATATTCTGGGAAGCTTGGGATTATGTCGTCGCTCATTTTGTCGACCGCGAGAAAGTCGACTTTACCGCCATGACTTACGGGGCCATCGAAGGTATGCTGGCCTCTCTGGGCGACGAAGGACACACAACCTTCCTCAGCCCTGATGCCGTAAAGTTGCACCAGACCTCCCTCGAAGGCTCTTTCGAGGGTATCGGCGCGTATGTCTCCATGGAAGACGGCAATGTCCTCATCGTTGCTCCAATAGACGGCTCGCCCGCCGAACAGGCGGGCATCCTTGCCGGAGACATAATCCTGGAAGTGGATGGTGAGTCGGTCGAAGGGAAATCACTGGACCAGGTGATCTTCCTCGTTCGCGGCCCTGCAGACTCCGAGGTCGTTCTTACCGTCCGCCGTCCTGAAGTACAGGAACCGCTACGGGTCTCCATCACGCGCGACCAGATAGAGGTGCCGAGCGTGAGTTGGAGCCCAATCCCCAACACCGGCATTGCTTACGTCAAGATCTCGCAATTTAGCTCCGGTGTGGACAGGGAGTTGAATGCCGCTCTACGTGAGATTTCTGAGGCTCAGACTAACCAGGGCATGATATTGGATCTGCGGAACAATCCGGGCGGGTACCTGCAACAGGCCATTCAGGCCAATAGCCAGTTCCTCCCCAAGGGTGATCTGATCCTGATCGAATCCGATGCCAATCAAAACCAGACCGTCCACCGCTCGCGCGGCTTGGGTTATGCAAGAGAAGTGCCGCTAGTCGTTCTGATCAATAAAGGCACTGCCAGTGCCGGCGAGATCACTGCAGGCGCCCTCAAGGAAAACGAACGGGCCATACTGATAGGGGAGACAACCTTTGGTACAGGTACCGTCCTCAACCAGTTTGGGCTCAGCGACGGCTCTGCCATTCTCCTGGGCGTGACCAACTGGCTTACGCCCAACGGCAACCCGATAAAGGGCGAAGGAGTGACCCCCACCTTGGAAGTCACGCAACCGGCCAGCACCAAGCATGTGGATGCCGAGTTTCTGAAACATCTGACCGCTGAGCAGTTCAGCGCGATCGAGGACGAACAGTTCCTTAAGGCGTTGGAGCAGCTGGGCGTCGAACTCCACCCGTCAACGTTGCTCAAAGCAGCGCCGCGTGACTTCGTGACCTTCGACTGACAGTCGGAGCAGAAATGCGATTAAGAGAGGATAGGAGCCTTCGGTCTGCTCCCATATCTGCCACTACGACCGGTACAGGCCCTGTTCAACTATGTAGCGTTCGACCGCTCGGGGCACCTGATAGTGAATCGGCTGGCCCGACTGTACGCGTTCTCGCAAACTGCTGCTGGCAATCTCCAATTCCGGCATTTCCAAAACGATAACCCGCTCGCACACGCCGGGCAGCACCGCTTCCAGGCCCGCCCAGTCGATTTTTACGTCGTGCCGGCGCAGAGCAACCAGCCTGCAGTTACGCACCAGCCATTCCGGCTCATGCCATGTCGGCAGATCCCGCAGACTGTCCAACCCCATCAGAAAGTAGAGCTGCCCCTCCCCCCCGACCTTCTCTTGGAAAAGCCGCATCAAGTCCGACGTGTAGTGTGGACCGGGGCGTTCGGCGTCAATGAGACTTATGCACATGGCGTTTTCGTCGGCAACTGCCAAGCGGCACATCGCCAACCGGTGATGCAGGGGGGATATGGGGCTGTCTGGCTTATGGGGCGGGTCCCCAGCCGGCGCCAGCACGATCTGATCCAGTTCCAGTTGATGCCTGGCCTCCGCCGCAAGGACCAGATGCCCAATGTGAATCGGATCGAAAGTGCCTCCGAAAACGCCGATCCGTTTGCCTCTTAGCCCCTCCCCTGAATTCATCTCTCTGTTGCCCTCTGCCCGGCGGCGCAGGACGCACGCCGCACGCTCTTATGCCTTCACTCCTGCGTCAACGAGCGACAGGATTACTGCGTCCAGCCAGCTGTTGCTGCCGACGTCACTCTCCCAGTGCGTTCTCGAATCCCCACACCAGTTCAATTCCGCCAATCTGTACTCTATCTCCGTCCTGGACACCCTGCTTTCGCAGCGCATCCGAGATCCCCATCGCAGACAGAACGCGCTGAAACCGCAGTCCGGCCTCGTAGTAGTCCCAGTTCGTCATCTGTGCCACCCGCTCAATCGCAACACCCTCCACCAGCCACAGTTCGTCCTCCAGACGGGTGACCTGAAATGATCGCTCATCTTCCTCAGGCGACAGCGTCGGTAACTCTTCCACCGCCTCTGTCTCTACCTGTGCCGGCAGCCTATCCAGTTGGGTTTTGACCTCGTACAGAAGTTGCTGCACGTTCTCGCCGGTCACCGCGCTTATGGCAAAAAAAGGGTTCCCAGTATCGGCCAATGCCTCCTGCAGCCGCGGCCAGTTTTCCCGCGCCTCTGGCAGGTCGATCTTGTTCAGAACAATCAACTGCGGTCTCTTCGCCAAAGTCGGGTTGAAGAGCATCATCTCCTGGTTGATCACCTCGTAATCGCCAACCGGATCGGGGCTCGCACCGTCGAGAAGGTGGACCAGTACCCGGCTGCGTTCAACATGACGGAGAAACTCCAATCCCAGGCCAATGCCATCGTGCGCGCCCTCCAACAGACCCGGGATGTCCGCAAAGACGATCTGGTTATGGCTCACTTCGGCCACGCCCAAATTGGGAACAACCGTTGTGAAGGGATAGTCGGCAATCTTCGGCGTGGCTTCACTGATGACGCTCAACAAGGTCGATTTGCCAGCATTGGGAACGCCTACGATTCCTGCGTCTGCAACAATCTTCAGTTCCAACTCCAGCCAGTGCTCTTCACCTACTTCGCCATTCTCAGCCAAACGCGGCGCCCGATTGCGCCCGCTCTTGAAAGCGGCATTCCCTCGCCCCCCGCGGCCCCCTCTTGCGACCAGTGCCTGCTGCCCGTCGCTCACCAGGTCTGCTACGACCGTGTCGGTCTCTGCGATGCGCGCGATTGTCCCCACGGGAACCGGGACCAAGAGGTCTTCACCGGTGGCACCCACCTTCCGTGTTCCGCCCCCGTGTCGGCCGCGCTCAGCCCGAAAGTGCACCTGTCGCCGAAATGATTGCAGAGTATTCATGCTGGAGTTGGCAACGATGTAAACATCCCCACCACGTCCGCCATTGCCGCCGGCGGGACCTCCCATAGGCACGAATTTCTCGCGTCGGAAAGCGACGATGCCGTTGCCGCCGGCCCCGGCCTGCACATGGATTTTGGCTTGATCGAAAAACATGACTGTAGCTGCTTTCGGGTAATGGCTCGGAGTACACGTCCAAGAACCGCCAGGACGCCCAGCTTCCGATTACGTGCCTCCATTTTAGCGGAGGCGATCCTGCTTCAACAAGAAATTGCCCGGGTCAAGTCCGGCGGTATAATTGTACCGCGTGACGCAGCGGCCGAAGATCACTTGTTCGCGGTCCACATCGTCCTCCTTCCCCCACAGTGAGAGGTTTGAGTAGCGCGTCCGTTTGGGCAACGTCGATGACGGAAAGTCAGATTCTCATTCAAATTGATGAGCGGTTTCAGGGGTATGTGGAGGAAGCCTGGTTGAAGGCGGCGGTACGGGCGACCCTGCAAGCCTGTGAGCGGGACCAACTCTCCTTATCAATTCTGGTGGTTGACGACGACGAGCTGCGGCGCTACAACCGTGTCTACCGCCAGCAGGATGCGCCGACCGATGTATTGAGCTTCGCCGTCCAGGAGGGGTCAACGCTTGTTGCGGATATGCCCGAGGCTTTGGCAGCTGAAGTGAATGCTGAACTGGGAGATCTGCTGCTGGCCTTCCCTTACGCCTCCCGTCAGGCCCAGCGCTTCGGCCACTCACTTGCAGCAGAACTAAAGCTCCTGGTAGTCCATGGCACCCTGCACCTGCTTGGCTACGATCATGACACCGAGACGAAGCAGGCAGACATGTGGTGCAAACAGACCGAGATCCTCAATTCACTGACCGACGAGGATCTTACGCCTCGCCTGACCACGCCGGACTGGTAAGTGAAGCCGCCTGCCCGCGCACGGAACTTTTGGCAGAGTCTTGCTTTCGCCCTTGCAGGGGTGCGCCACGCGCTTCACAGCCAGCGAAACCTCCGCATTCACGTCACGGTCGCTGCTGCAGTCGTCATCGCCGGGATTGTCCTGCGCATTAGCCGGACAGAGTGGGCCGTCGTCGTTACCCTGGTCGCGCTGGTCATCGGTTTGGAGCTACTCAATACTGCCATCGAAGCGCTGGTGGACGTGGCCTCACCAGTACCGCATCCTCTTGCCAAAATCGCAAAGGACACGGCCGCTGGCGCCATCCTGGTGGCGGCAGCGGGAAGCGCAATCGTCGGCCTGATCATCTTCCTGCCCCGTTTTTGGCAACTTTTCTTCTGAGGCAGGCTTCCCTCTTTGCGGTAACTCCAGGGCAGACAGCCACTCATTACTCTCCTTCCTTCCTGTGGCGCTCAGGCAGCTTCAGGATCGCCGGCACGCCAACAAAAGCGATCAGCCCGCTGAGCAAGAAAGCAGTTTCAAGCCCGAACCTGTCCGCAACGCTGCCAAGTAGCCACAAAGCGGGAGCCCGAACGACAAAATTGGCCATCAGAAAGAGACCGTTTGCCAGGGCCCGGTTCTGTCGAAAACTGTCCTGCACAACCGCCAGCAACACGGCAGATGGCGAAAGCATCGTGAATCCAAGTGGCAACAGAAACGCGAATAGCATCCAGCCAGAACTGTTCAGAAAACCCAGGAAGAGTACCGGAGACACAAGAAACAGAACAATCAGGACCCGTCTCCGCCCCAACGAGTCGCTGGCCGTGCCCATTGTAAGAGCGCCCAGTACACCCGCCCCTTCCAACAGCGTCAACGACAGTCCCGCAAATTCGAACTCATACCCCTTCACATCCTGCATGAAGATCGGCAAATAGGTCGTCATCGAAATCGACATAAAGACATGTGCCGCCATGATCCATAGCAGAGGGGGGTAAACTTTTCGCGCAGCCGGCAACAACTGTTGCAGGGAAAGCAACCTGCCCTGCGCAGGCTTCGCAGAGACCCCGCGCAGTCGCCAGTAAAGGAAAACCGAAGCCAGCCAGCCAAACACTGCCATCCGCCATATCCCCTCAAGGCCAAACCAGCTGACGGCTGCAATCACCAACAAAGGCCCCACAGTGCGCCCCAGCTCTCCAGCTGCCATGAAAAGGCTCATGCCGGTTCCCACTCGGTTACCTGAAATGCGTCCTATCATGGCCGGCGCCGGCGCATGAAAGGCAGCAGTGCACAGGCCGCCAACAAGCATTAACAAGGCCAGCTGTGAATAGCTGTTCGCCAGACCCAGCAAACTACACACTGTGGCTGTCGCCGCCGGGGCCAGAATAATGAAGTACCGTAGACTGATCCTGTCGGCTGTATGTCCTATGAACGGTTGCAAAATGCTGGGAATCTGCATGAAGATCGCCAGGCCCCCGATCGCCGCATAGTCGGCCGCCAGCCTTTCGCGAATCAGTGGAAGGAGAGGCGGCACAAACGCGGTGAAAATGTCATGGACGAAGTGGCCCGTTACAATAGTCAGCACTTCCCCGGTCTGAAACTTGGCGCTCTGTTCCGGTTCTTCCTCGATCACAGATGAATCGGCGGAACGATCTACTGTAGCTGACATGGCAAAACTGTTCCTGTATGCGCCTTCCCAATTCCGGCTCCTGGGCAGGCATTCATTATGTAGTGTGCAATGTACGTGGGTATCGGCTGATTGTAACATCAGTTCAGGAGATGACAAGCACTTCAAAACAGTACTTGGGTTCGTTCCTCTGTCTCAACAGGGGACTTCCCGCCGCATCCAGTTCTGCATTCGCCCTTCGTCTGACCCTCAAAGATCAGGCAGCGAACCCCAGCTCCTGGGACACATCCGACAGATTTCGCGCACTTGACACGCCAACTCCCTTATTCTATATTATTTTCGGTTCCCTCTCGGTATAATTCCAACAATCCATACTTCGATCTTTGACTGGTAGGACTTCCATCGCTTGTCACCCAAAGGAGATCATTATGATCAGACGCACAGTAAGCAGACGTGACTTCCTGGCCTTGTCCGGCGCCACGACTGCCGGAGCCGTCCTGGCCGCCTGCGGACCAGCGGCTGCACCCGCTGCCGAGTCCGACGACGGCGATATGCCCGCTGCTGAAGGATATAACATCGTTTATACCTACCCGCACCCGGACACAAACATGCTCGGAGGCAACCAGCGACTGATCCTCGAACGCTACGACTCGATGGTTCCGGGCACTGACGTTCAGGTGGAACTCAAGACAGGCTATGAGATGTCCCGTGTGCAGGCTGACCTCGCCGCCGGCACGGCGCCCGATCTGTTCTGGGCCGGCTACACCTCTGTCATCCAGGCCATTGACGAGGGCCTCATCGTCAACCAGCAGGAGTATATGGAAGCCGCCGGGGTCGACTTCGACGATTTCGTCGATGGTATCGAAGCCATCTACGCCCCGCCGACCGTCGGCGGCTACTTCTGGGGCATGCCCTACGAACAGGTCGTCGTTCTCTTTGCCTACAACGTCGCCGCCCTGGAAGAATCCGGCATGGATCCGCCGCCTAAGGATTGGACCTGGGATGAACTCATCGAATGGGGTGTCGCAGTTACCCGCGATGTTAATGGCAAGCGCCCGGATGAAGATGGTTTCGACCCTAACGAGGTTGATATCTGGGGTGTCGCCTACTGGCAGCACTTCGCCATCCAGGAATACCTGCCCTGGACCGCCGGCCAGCTCTACGTTGACGAAACTCGCACAAAAGCCACTATCAACAACGACGGTGTCCGCGATTCCCTCCAATACTTGCGCGACGCCTATGCCAGCGGGGCCGCCACCGAGAAGCCGCCCGAAAAGGGCCTCGTTTCCGGCAAAGTCGTATTCCAGGAAGTCGGCAACTGGGGTCTGCTCGACTTCGAAAAGCAGATCGGAGAAGGTGGGCTTGGCGCCCTTTACACACCCAGCCATCCCGTGCATCAAATTACCGCAACCCCCTGGTACGACAAAGAGCTGTGGATGCCTGTCCAGGACGACAAGAATCGCGAAGCCGCCGCCTACGAGTTCTCCGAGTGGTGGGCGCTCGGGGATCCCTATCTCGAATTCTGCCTCGAGACCGGCTACTTCCCCTTCACCAAGAGTCACTTCGCCGACCAGCGCTGGCTCGATGCGATCGCTGGCAAGGAGTTCATGGAAATCGCCGGGGAAATGCCCGCCTACGCCACCAACACGCGCTTCTGGGCCTTATTCAAAGGCGCACAGGAGGCCCAGCAATCCATGTACGAGTTGTGGGACCTGGCCGTGCATACCGATGAGGACCTGGGCGTACTCATGGCCGCCGCCGAAGCCGAAGTACAGCGAATCATCGACAAGTACAACTAGCCTCGCGCCGCAAACACGAATTGAATCTGGGATCGGGGGCGATTCGCCCCCGTCTCCCCAACTCAGCTGGTCCTGTTCATGTAAGCGGCACGTTCACAGATTCAGCCGTTCTCACCATTACCAATGAGAGTGGATTGCTCGGGTCGGTCCCTTTCTTAGCTGACATCTTGCCCGTTGGCAATTCATTATATGCGCCCATGGATACGCCGCCTGGCGGCATTCGGGCCGACTGGAGCGCTGAGGACGATCACCGTCCAAAACCTGCCTGGATCTCGCCTCGGTTAAGCCTGCAATACGCGTGATCCGAACCACACCCACCACTCTGGAGGTAAAAATGAACGATCTGAGCAGACGAAGCTTTCTGAAAGCCGCCACAGGCGCGGCCGGAGTCGGATTGTTGGCCGCCTGCCAGCCGGTTGCAGCCCCTGCCGACTCTTCCGATATGGCATCCGATTCTCCGGATGAGATGGTCGCTGAGCTTGAAATGTGGACTGAAATGGCGACCGTCCCCTGGCTGGGAGCGATGGACGAAATCGTCGATAGTTTCAACAGCGCCAACCCGGGCATCCACGTCACCCACAGCGGATTCTCCGGCCTGGCATACGAGCAAGCCACCAAGACCGCCTTTGCCGGCGGCGCCGTGCCCGATTTCCTGCAAACCGACGCCGGTCCCGGCGCGCTTTCCGCCTTCATCGAGGCCGACCAGCTCCTGGACCTGACCGACGTCGTCGAGGAAAGCAAGGGAGCCATCTACCCCGACGCCCTCGACTCGGTCCTCTACCAGGGCCGCTACTGGGGCGCGCCATGGGCCATGACCGTCGCCAACCTCATGTACTACAATGCAGAAATCCTCGATGAACACGGCGTCGATCCGGCTACCTTGACCACCTGGAGCGCCTTCACCGACGCATGCCATACGTTTCAGCATGCCGGCGTGACGCCCGTCCTGATCGGCGCCAAGAACGCATGGCCCGGCGGCCACTGGGCGCAGCATCTTTATATCAGGACCTTTGGCGTCAAAGGCTCGGTCGATCTCTTCCTCCGCGGTCTCGATGTCAACCACGAGTCCGACCTGCGTTTCACCGACCCCGCCGGTGTAAGGGTCTGGGAACTGATCAAAGAGCTCCTGGACAACGAATACTACTCCAGGGGCGTGCTCTCTGACGACTATCCTGCCGCCTTTGGCAAGCTCTTCCGCGGGGACGGCGCTTTCTTCCAGACCGGAGGCTGGCTACTGGGTGAATGGTTTGCACAGGAAAATCCCCAGATCGACCTCCAGTTCATGCTCATGCCGGCCATCGACGACATCGCCGAGAGCAACGCCGACGAAGTCTCCTTCAACGCTCGCACGCTTATCGTGCCCAAGGAGTCGGCGCATCCAGAAGAGGCCCAGGTGTTCGTCAAGTGGTACCTGCAATCCGAGGACCCGCACAGGATCTGGTACAAACATCTGCCCGGCGAGGCGCCTCCCATGCCGCTATCGTCGCCGATGGAAAATCTGCGGCCAGAGTCATCCCGGCTCATCGATCTTCTGGACAACGCTCCGGCCCTGACCATCATGATCGAGCGGGCTATGGACTACAACATCGGCCAGGAGATCCTGTGGCACGGCTCCAGCGGTGTTCTGAGCGGCGCGCTCACACCGGAAGAGGCGGCAGAACGCGCCGAGAATCTGGTGCTCGAGTGGCGCGAGGCGCGCATGTAGCCCTCGCTGCAGGAAGTATGCTTGCAGCTCTTTCCGACTGGGAGTAGGAATGCGGCGCTCTAAGCTGACGGGCGGGTCAGAAGGGGGCCCGCAAACGGGACGCTATGATGGACGCTTCGCGCTGTTCCTCATAGCGCCCGCCTTCTTCTTCTACACAGTCTTTCTCATCCTGCCGCTCTTTGGCACGGTGGTGATTGGCTTTACTGACTGGACAGGCATCAGTTTTTCCACGCTCAAGTTCACCGGTCTGGAAAACTTCATTCAGATGGCCGGTGACGAATTCTTCTGGGGCGCGTTCCGCAACAGCTTTCTCTTCGTTGCCTGTTGCCTCCTCTTTCAGGTTGGCGTCGCCCTTCTCTTCGCCATCATTCTGGAATCCGGTCCCAGGTATGCCAGGTTGTTCCGCAGCATCTTCTTCGTTCCCTTCGTGATTTCGCTCGTCGTCATCGGGATCCTCTTCAACTTTCTGCTCGACCCGACAATCGGCATTGTCGACATCCTGCTGCGTGCCGTCGGCCTCGACGGGCCCAGATTCGGCTGGCTCGGCACCACCACGCTCAACGTCTTCGTCGTCATCGCAGTCCACATCTGGCGAAATTTTGGCTTCACCATGTTTCTGCTTATCGCAGGCCTGCAAGCCATCCCGCGTGAACTGCAGGAGAGCGCCCGCCTTGACGGGGCCACGGCATGGCAGTTGACAACGAGGATCACGATCCCTCTGCTGCGCGAAGTGCTCGTCGTTGCCTCGGTGATCACCTCGATCGACGCCATGCGCGTCTTTGATCTCGTCTACACATTGACCGGCGGCGGGCCCTTCCACAGCTCGGAGACAGTGGTCACCTACATCTACCAGCTCGGCCTGGGAGGCGCCCGTACACAGCATGGATACGCTACCGCCATCGCGCTCGTGCTCGTCCTGGTAATCATCGGCATGTCCGTGCTTCAGTTCACCCTTGCCCGCGCCGGCAGGGGAGCCGTTTCCAACTGAGGATTCCGCAATGGTCTTTCGTGAACTCAGTCTGCCGGTCAGGCTCCTCTTCTACCTGTTCCTGGTCGTCGCTGCCGTCAGCATCCTTTATCCCCTGACGTGGATGTCCTACACCTCTCTCAAGACCAACGAGGAGGTCATGTTCTCTCCCTTCGGCCTGCCGACCCGCATCTCTTTCGAAAACATCGCCGAAGCCTGGCAGACAGGGAATTTCGCCCGTCTCTATGCCAACAGCATCCTGATCGCGGTCGTCTCCGTCATCGGCATCATTTCCATATCGACCACGGCCGCCTACGGGCTGGCACGCTATCACTTTGCCGCTAATCGGCCGCTCTTTCTCTATTTCCTGGTCGGAATGGCCGTGCCCACCCAGGCGCTCATGGTGCCCAGCTTCAAGCTGATGGCCATCCTCGACTCCTGGGCCGCTGCCCTGCACCTACCGATCCCACTGCTCAACAGCCCACTCGCCGTCATCCTTACCTACATGAGTTGGTCCTCACTTGCAATCATCTTCATTCGCGCCTACTTCATTTCGATACCACCGGAATTGGAGGACGCCGCGCGCGTAGATGGAGCCAGAGAGTTGCAGATCCTGCGCCATGTCATGGTCCCTCTGGCCATGCCGGCGATTGCGACCATGACCATCTTCTATTTCGTTTTTTTCTGGAACGACTTTCTCTGGCCCCTCATCTATCTGCACAAACATACCCTGCGCACAATTCCTCTGGGCATCATGCACTTCGAGGGCAAATATGTAAGTCTATGGAGTTTACAGGTGGCGGCCCTCTCGTTGGCGGCATGGCCTCCTATCCTGATATACATACTTTTCCACCGCCGCATTCAGCGCGGGCTGACCGAGGGAGCCCTCAAGTTCTGAAATCACCGACTGTTCCAAAGCATCTGGGCAGGATGGCAGGAGTTGCCAGGACCTTGCGCAGGAAAGTGAATCTCACTTATGGCCAATCTTTCTCAAGCTGACTCCGCGCTTCCGCAGATGCGCCCAGGCCGGTTTCGTCTTCCGCGCGGCGAGGCATGGAAGGAGAATCTCTACGGATATCTCTTCATCTCCCCCTGGATTCTGGGGTTTGTGCTCTTCCTGGCCGGACCTCTTCTGGTTTCACTCGGATTGATGTTTACCGAGTATGCCGGGTTCAAAAAGATCACCTATGTAGGTCTGGCGAACTTCGAAGAGCTGATAAAGTTTGACATCCGCTTTATTGGCTCGTTGCGCGTCAGTGCTGTATTTGCCTTCTGGACGGTCTCACTGGCCATCATCATCTCGCTGGCCATGGCGCTTCTCCTCAATCAACGCTTCAGGGGGCATACCTTCTTCCGCGGCCTCTTCTACCTGCCGGCCGCGGTAAGCGGTGTCGCCATGACCTTCGTCTGGGCGGCGATGTTCGAGAAGGACTACGGGATGTTCAACCAGATACTGCGCATCTTCGACTTCGACCGCGTCGCCTGGCTGACATCGATCGAGTGGGCCCTGCCCTCATATATCATCATGCGCCTATATGGCGTGGGCCATTACATGGTGATCATGCTCGCCGGCCTGCAGAGCATACCGGACGATCTTCACGAGGCCGCAAAGGTCGATGGCGCCAGCGGCCTGGCACTTTTCCGGTTCATCACCTTGCCCCTTCTGTCGCCTACCATCTTCTTCCTGATGATCGTCGGCATGATCGGCTCGCTGCAGGTATTCACCGAGGGCTTCATGCTGACTCAGGGGGGCCCGGCGCGTTCCACGCTTTTCTATGTGCTCTATCTCTATATCGTGGCTTTTACCGAGAGGCGGTTCGGTTACGCCAGTGTACTGGCCTGGCTTCTGTTCCTGATTATTATGGGCTTGACCTTGCTTCAGTTCTGGCTGGCCCGGCGCTGGGTTCACTACGAGTCGCAGGAGGCCTAAATGGCAACGGAAATCAGACAGGCAAGCAGTCCATGGATGTACCGCCGCACGCTGCGACTGTTTCTAAACTATGTGGTCGCTATCGCGATCGGCATCGTCATGATCTTCCCGCTGCTATGGATGTTTTCGGGCGCTCTCAAGACCAAGGAAATGCTGCTCGAAGAGACCGTAATCAACCTGATCCCGCCGCTGCCCTGGCAGTGGCACAACTTCATCGATGCCTGGACCGCACTGGCCTTCACCCGGTTCCTGTTCAACACTCTGGTCATCACCGTGGCCTCCATCTTCGGAGGGCTGCTTTCCGCCTCCATGGTGGCGTTCGGTTTTGCCCGCCTGCGCTTCGTCGGACGAAACTTCCTGTTCTTCATTGTCCTGGGCACGATGATGGTCCCCATGCAGGTTACGGCGATTCCAACTTTTCTGCTCTTTCACCGCCTTGGGTGGCTCAATACCTACCTGCCGCTGATCGTCCCCATGTGGATGGGCGGCGGTGCCTTCTATATCTTCCTGCTGCGCCAGTACATTATGACAATCCCCACCGAGCTCGACGATGCCGCCAAGATCGACGGCTGTTCCCCGATTGGCATTTACCGCCACGTGATTCTACCGAACATAGGACCGGCGCTGGCCGCAGCCTCGATCTTCCTATTCCTCCATTCCTGGAATGACCTGTGGGGGCCGTTGATCTACCTGACCGACGACAATACGTGGACCCTGGCACGCGGCATGCTGACCTTCAAACGTACGCTGGCCGAATTCCGCCACGGCGGCGGCCTCCGTCAATACCAGATTCACTGGTTCCTGTCTCTCGGCACCATGACCATGTTGCCCGTTTTGTTTATCTATCTCGTCCTCCAGCGCCACTTTGTAAGCGGCGTTGTCACATCCGGCCTGAAAGGGTAATCTGTTCACAACACCGTGATTTAACTCCTGACGACTGGCGAACCGTCAGCAGTATTGAGGCGAAAGCGCACAAAAACCTCATGCAACGAGCATCGCTTTTGGTCGCTTCAGCCCTGCTTCTGTTTACCGCTTCCTGCAACGGCCCTGCAGACGAAGGCGTCCTGCCTACCGAGTCCGGAATCTCCGCTGCTGAAGAGCAGGCGCCCTTGGCGGACGCGTCACCCGAAACCGCTTCCGAGGAGGAGGCCGAGACGGATACCGCTGCTACCGCTGCGCCGACGCCGATACCTTCGCCCACCTCAACGGAAACACCTCAGCCGGCGCCCTCGCCGACCGGGACGCCGACTTCGACCCCATCTGCAACGCCGTCTGCAACGCCGTCTGC
>VXRG01000015.1 GCA_009838625.1 Caldilineaceae bacterium SB0664_bin_27 | reverse complement strand
CAGTTCCTTGGGCTCGGGGAGCCGCGGGCGCGCGCCGGCGATAGACTGACCTTCGAAGCCGAACGCCTTTTCGCGAAAGACGCCGTAACCGCTCTACGAGAGCTGCCCGGCGCCTGAACTTCTCCATACAAAAACCGGGAACGTACCCATCCCCGGTTCGATCCATCTTACTGAGTTTTCGATTCTTGATTGGCGGTGGCTACGCCCTCGCACTCAGGAGAGTCAGTCGCGCGCCCGTCCGCGTGCTCAGCCGGTCCTTTCCGCAGCAGTTGTCCCGCTACTTGCGCCGATATGTTATGCGTCCGCGTGTCAAGTCATAAGGACTCATATCGACCCTCACCTTGTCACCGAGAAAGACCCGAATGTAGTTCCTGCGCATCTTGCCCGAAAGATACGCCAGAACGACATGCCCGTTCTCCAGTTCCACCCGAAACTGGGCGTTCGGCAGGGCTTCGATGACTTTGCCTTCCAGTGTGAGTATTTCCTCAGCCATAGCTCTCCATCAGTTTACGCGTGGCCGGCAGCCTTGCAGCCTGGTCGTTGAAAATCGCCTTAACGGAAAGACCGGGCCGCATTCCGCCGAGCCTTCCGTATTGCCTTCTGTTTGTTGATGCGTCGCACTTCACTCTTAGACGTAAACCAGCGCTTCTGGCGCACAATTGGCAGGATGCGCGCCTCGGCGACCGACTTCCGAAAACGCCGCATCAGACTTTCCTGGGACTCTCCTGGCCTTAACTCTACGCTAATGGAACTCACCCCCTTCAAAGTGTCAATGCAATTCGGACAAAACAAGCCTGCCAGCCCATTTCTTTCTTTAGACTGGCAGGCTGCGCAATTATAAACGACCGTGGGCTGCAGTTGCAAATACCACCCTAGGCCCTTTCCTCCGCTTCATCCGGCGCGTCCTCTGCGGGACTCTCTTCCCCCGCACTCCCTTCCCCGACTTCAGGTGTCGAATCGGGTTGAGTTTCTTCCGTTTCCTCCGAGTCAGTCTCATCGCCCGCCAGCGCCTCTGACGCCGGCTCGTCAACGGCTGTATCGGCTACAGCCGCCTCCGGCTCATCAGCCTCTGCTTCAGCTACAGCCACCTCCGGCTCGCCAACCGCAGTTTCTTCTTCAGCTGTCGCCTCTTCCGGCTCATCGGCCGCGCTGCTCTCAAAGTTTTCCGCTTCCGACTCCAGCAGCGCCTGCCCCACAATTTCGTCGGCCTGCCTTCGGCTCAAACCAATGCGCTGTCGGTCCGGGTGGATGCGCAAAATCTTCACCGGAATACGATCACCGCTGCTGACCATCTTGAGTGGCTCAGCAACTGTGATGTCTGCCAGTTCACTGATATGAATCAACCCTTCGATTCCAGGCTCAAGCTGAGCGAATGCGCCAAAGTCGATCACCCGGGTAACCGTGACCAGTATTGTGTCATTCACCCTATACCGCTCTTCAATGCTCTCCCAGGGATTCGAAAGCAAACGCTTGCGGCTCAGCGCGATTCGGCTCCGTTCCGGGTCCAGGCGCAGAATCTCGACCTGAATGCGCTCGCCCACTTTCAAAACGTCGCGCGGGTGGCTGACCGGAGTCCAGCCAATCTCGCTGACGTGCAGCAGCCCGTCGGCGCCGCCGATATCTACGAAGGCACCAAACGGTCGCAGGCTGCGCACTTCACCTTCAATTACCGTGCCGACCTCCAACTCCTCAAACAACTGTGCCTTGCGCCCGGCGCGGTACTCGCGTTCCGCCAGGCGGTAGGAGAGCACAAGGCGGCGGCGCTGCCGTTCCACTTCTATGACCTTAACGGGCAACTCCTGGCCCACAATCTGTTGCAACCGCTCGTTGCGCTGCTCTTCGTTCATATTGCGGGGCAGCCCCACGATATGTGAAGCGGGAATAAATCCCCGCAAATGGTCGAAGTCTGCCAGGAGACCACCCTTATTGAAGCCAACTACCTTTCGGACCGTGATCTCACCGCTCTCAAGCATCTTTTCCGCTACAAGCCAGTCCTTTTTCTGCAGAGCGTCTGCAATACTCAAAACCAGCA
Organism: Caldilineaceae bacterium SB0664_bin_27; assembly: GCA_009838625.1. Lineage (GTDB taxonomy): Bacteria > Chloroflexota > Anaerolineae > Caldilineales > Caldilineaceae > Bin5. The sequence goes on along the minus strand of VXRG01000015.1, from coordinate 23,538 downwards.
TTCCTTCGCTGGTTGTAAGTTTGCTCACCACAACCGGGACCGTCTCGCCTTCCCGCAACGTGTCTACATATGGTCCTTCGAGCCGGTTCAGGTCCGATTGGGGTACAATACCGTCTCGCTTGGCGCCAATGTTGACCAACAATTCATTCGACCGTACCTCTACAACGATGCCTTCGCGAAGATCGCCTCTTTCCGGCAAACTGAGGTCTTCCTCTTCCGCGAGGTACTGCTCAAACAGCATTTCGTCGGCCTGTTGCTCATCATCGGCCTGTTGCCCTTCGTCGGCCTGTTGCCCTTCGTCGGCCTGTTGCCCTTCGCCGGCCTGTTGCTCATCGCCGGCCTGCGGCTCCTGACTGGCTTGCAACTCTGGATCGGTTTGCTCAACTTCAGTGTTTTCGGCCTCGTCGCCTAACTTCCCTGACTCTGACATCATCGATCTGCCCACCTGTGGATTGGGTAGTTGCTCGCAAGAACAATTATCTGCCGACATGGCAGACCAAAATTCCAGGCCACCTTGACCGCCCTGCTCTGTCTACCTATATCCCGCCATTATAACAACCTGTTCAGGTCCAGTCAAGCACTAAAAATCCCGCCAGATACTTCTTAGATTTTGAAACATTTACGGGAGATCAAGGCGCGAAGACTCCGCCCGAACACCATCTGCCACCGATTCGAGCAAGGTAGTGATGCCCAATTCTGTAAACTGGTCTGCCGTTCGAATGTTCCAGTTCGACGACGAAGGGCCTGAATTGCGTCTGACAGGTGCGCGCTCGCTATCAACCGATGGTTTCGACCCAGGTCGGGCGGCCGTGCAAATTATTCGTAACCACTATTCGGCCTTTGGGGCGTCCTGCCCTTCCTCGTCAGAACGCGGTTGCTCTTCCTGCAAACCAGCAAGAGCGCTCCGTATCTGGGTCCACGCCCTTTTGAGAAGGGGAACAGCAGTTGCCTCCGTACTTTGACGAGCAAATTCAATTTTCACAAAGCCGTCTGTCAGATGCGCCGCCGCCGTCGCGTCCTCGCTCTCAACCTGAGTCCCCAAACGCGCCTGAAAACTGTACGGTGTTTCCCCCGGCCGCCGGCGCAAGCCGTGCTCCGCCGCGCTTTCCAGCGTCGAAACATAGAAGTACCGTACCTGCTCATCAGGAGGCAAACGGCCCAGCATCAACTCATCCAGCCAGCGGCGCACTCGGGAGCGGCCCGTCTTGCCACTGTCTTCCTCTTCCGGCGACAATCTCCTTGCGCGCCATTCGTTGAACGCATCACCAATCTGCTTCCACCCGCGCAGGAACTCGCGCAGCCAAGCCAGAATCAGTTGGAAATTCACGCCCCGCCCCTGGAGATAGATATAGGTCGCGTAGCCGAGCAGAAGGGCAATGATGATCCAAAAGACCGTACCCCCCAGCCACGGAGGCGCTTCCGCCGGCTGAACCTGCTCGATCTGAGGCGCAGCAATCTCGGGGCGCTCCCGCGCCGGCTCCTCAAGAATCTCATCGTCGCTTCCAAACAGAAGGGCAAGCAACCCCATTATCAGGCCCAAGATCAGGTAGACCGCTCCCGATATAGCCCTGATAGCCAGACCCATCAGCTGGGCAAGCCGGAAGGTCCCACCCAGAGGCATCAGAAAGGCCGCTGCCGCCACAACCAGAAGCAAACCAAATGCATAAAAGGGCCAGTTACGCACGATTGTGGATTCGCTCGGCAACTTTGCCAACTGCCACCTCGCCCGCATTGCCGCCAGATGCACGAACGTCAGCAGCAGTAACCCCAGCACAAAATAGACGATTGCGGCTCCAATGACGCCGCCCGCAATGTCCTGGCGCACAAGCGCAAAGAACCCGTTCGAGCCCATCCCCACCTGGCTGGCCGCCGTCAGCACAATGAGTAGCATGCCCCCTATCGCCCAGCGTTCACTAAATCGGCGCACCAGAGCCCCTCGGTCACTTTGAATGCGGTGATCGTCACCGCTGATCGGTCTCGAAGCCGCCTCCAGATCGGCAAGTTCGTCCGCTTGCAGGCCCATTGCCAAGAAGTCGTTTGTCACCAGTACTGCCATGCCCCAGGCGATCAGGATAAACAGTCCGTTGATGATAAATTTGAGCGTAAGAAAAACGCCGAACGGCTGCAGCACCATCGCTGCCGGCGCCGGCCATCCCTCGACCGTCGCCCACAGAGCGATACGCGCCACAAACAGGATCAGCCCGAGCTCCGAAAGACGAAAGGTCGCCGAACGCCGCTGTCGTTGCCCTGGGCGCACCAGCATCGTCGTCGTGTACCCGCCCACCAGCGCAGCCCCGATCGACGTAATGCGCAGGATATTGATGTAGGCTGGTGGAAGCCCCGGCCCAATGTGGCTCACAAACGAAGTCAGGGCTACCAGTATGCAGCCGACCAACGCCGCGATGACTGCCGGACGCAGCAAAGAGTCCTGCCAAGCATGGTCGAAACTTGCCTGATGTCGGGCGTTCTCTATCTCTGCCATCTGTCCTGAAACCAGTCTCTGTTCACATTTCTACCGAGATGCAACATGAAAGGCTGCGCCCGGTAAGACCATCTGCCCCGCACTTATGCTCTTTCAATTTCAAACCAAAGGCGGGGCCGCCCAATAGTGTGCTCAATGACCAATGACCACGCTATCCCTGAAGCTTGAGCAGATCCGATTCCCAGATCGTCTGATGTGCCGCGATTCCCAGCGCCTCGGCCTGTTCCTGCACGCGTTTGAACTGCGGCTGAAGCGTGCACACCACAGCATACACGTTGAGACCTCGCCGATACATGCCGTGCAATACCCAGACCAGGTCCTCCGTCAGGCGCGGGGTCACCACCACCAGCGTAGATCCCCAACTCAGATGGGCCACCCGCCCCGGCAGCCACGTCGGAAGCGCGATCGGCGAGCTCCATTCCTCTTCACCGGTGCTTTCGGCCTGCACGCTCACAGGCGCTTTGCCATTCCGGCTTGCCGACTCTTCCTGCGCCTTGCGCATGTCTCTCAACTGGATGCGCGCCAGGATCTCAAGAATCCCCATCAAGTGGCCGCGTCCGTTCCGGGAGGGAACGGCCAGTACCTCTGCGCCTGAGCGGGGATCCTCCCCATTACTGAGAAACCCGACCTCCTGCCTCTGCTCCGCCACATGGCTGGCCACTGACGCCGCCAGCACTACCGCCCATTCACTTCCGCTGTACTCCTCCCTATATGGGAAGGCGCTGCGGTCCAAGTCGAGTACTACGGTCGTACTCAACGCCATTGAGGGCTGAAACTTCTTCACCAGCAACGTATCCTCGTGCGCGCTGGCCCGCCAATGGATGTTGCGCATGCTGTCTCCGCTCTCGTAGGGGCGGACGCCCGCCATACGAGTCGGGTCCTGGTAGAGGCGGTGCGGGCTGCGCATATCGCCGAACGGCAAAAGGCTGGGCAGACCCAGATCTGCCAGAGAATAGACTTTGGGGTAGACCGTCAGCAGGTGAGCGCTTGTCTCCTGCCAGGAGGATTCGGCGAATCCGAATAGGTCGCCGGTCTGAAGATTGAGCGGCCCGATCTCATAGTAGCCGCGGCGGTGGCAGTGCAAGGCAAACTGCCGCCTGGTCAGCGAACGGCCGCCCACGCTGATGACAGTGCTGTACTGCTCGACTGCCCTCAGGTCAATTGGAACGTTCTCCTGGAGCCGCAGCCAGGGGATGGGCAGGCGGCTGCGGTTTTGAAAATTGATGTCGCTGTGGATTCTTTCGCCGGCAAATGCTTTGGCCGGTACCCGCCGCGATACGTTCAAGTTGCGTAGACTTCGCCTGGTCCACCAGTGACTGATCAGCCAAACGCCTCCCACAACATAGAAGACATAGTAGATCCAGTCCATTCGCAGAAAGACTGCGAATGCAAACAGAAAAAGAAGGAGAAAGAAGAGATCGAACAACTGTCTAATCCTGTCTCTCAGTAACGGGGGTCTCGGCCCAGTCCTCCGTTTCGTCCCCCAAATTGAGTGCGGTCTCTTCCAGCAGTTCGGAGACGATCTGTTCGGCCGTTCGTCCCCGCAGCGCCGCGTCGGAGCGTACGATGCAACGATGCGGTAAGGCCAGCGGCGCCAGCGCTTGCACGTCGTCCGGCAGCGCGTAATCACGGCCCCGTAACGCCGCCCTCGCCTGCGCGCCGCGGTAGAGCGCCAGAGAACCTCTCGGGCTCGCGCCCAACGCCAGGTCAACGTGGCTGCGCGTTGCCTGGACCAGACCCACAATATAGTCGCGAATGCTATCCGCTACGGTTACATCCCATATCTGTTCCGCCAGCTCGGGCAGCCTGTGCCCGTCGACAACCGCGTCCAACGTCTCGATCGGATGCCGGTGTCCCAAACTGACCAGCATCTCTCCCTCCTCTTCGCCCGACAGGTAGCCCAGGTTCAGCTTAAACAGGAACCGGTCCAGTTGGGCTTCCGGCAAGGGGAAAGTACCTTCATATTCGACTGGGTTCTGGGTGGCAATCACCATAAACGGCCGCGGTAGAGGGCGGGTCAATCCATCGGCCGTGATCTGCCGTTCACCCATACACTCCAGCAGCGCGGCCTGCGTACGCGGCGTCGCCCGGTTTATCTCGTCCGCCAGCAGAATGTGGGTAAACGCAGGGCCGGCGATAAACTGGAACTGACGCGTCTCCTGGTTGAAAATGCTTGTGCCCGTGATGTCGCTGGGAAGCAGGTCAGGCGTGCACTGCAGACGGCGGAAATCCACGCCCAGGCTCACGGAAAGCGCCCGCGCCATCATCGTCTTGCCAACGCCAGGCACATCTTCAAGCAGAACGTGACCTTCACACAGCAACGCGATCAGAAGGTGCTCGATCACCACCTCCTTGCCTACAATCACATCGCCGACATTTTTCATGACTCCGCGCGAGAAATCCTGTGCACTCTCCATGCAACGCCTCTATCTGTGATCTGTGGTACGGGGCGGGCCTCATCATCGCGCTGATCCGGCGCGCCAAGCGCTGCCTCACAACCGGAATACATGCGCATAGGCGCGGACAATCGTCGCGCAGATTGAATTCTGATGGGCGTACAATATCCGCCGATTGTACATCACTCATCTGAATACAGCGAACTTGCCGCCTTTCAAATAGGCCCGGCCGACGATTCCGCGCTTGCCGCGCCGAGTTGATACGAAAAGGAGTGCGGCAACCACAGAATCGGCTGAATTCTTTGACCTGACAAGAGCTTTATGCTATCGTCTCCTAGCGTGTGCAGCGCTTCCTGCCCCCGTAGCTCAGAGGATAGAGCAGAGGTTTCCTAAACCTTTGGCCGTAGGTTCGACTCCTACCGGGGGCGCTCTCCTCCGCAGTTCCCCAAGGAAGGGGGCAAGAAAACAAAGTGGGAGACGCAGCCGCGCCTCCCACCCCGTCCCCTCTTTCGCGTCTGTCCCCAAATGATGACAGTTACCTCCCGGGCGTGCGCGGATACAGTTCGCGGCCGAGACGCCGAAAGGGGAGGTCACGCAGACTGTGGACGCTCGGTTCGGCCACAATGTGGATCGCGCCCGCCCACGATTCAAATCCGGCGCGAAAATGCGTGCTCGATTTTACGCAAATGTATTGCATCTGCCGCGGGTCCAGGCCCAGCGTCCGCGCAAAGGCCGTATCGAAGGGCTGCTCCCGCCTGCTCACCAGCAACACGTGGATCCCGTCCTGAACAACGTGCGCCGACAGGCCCATGTTCCCGCTCAAACCCGCATACATCGGCCCGTCATACCGGAACTTCCCGTCCGACAGGGCAGCAACTTCTACTTCCATCGACACTGGCTCTCCCTGCAACGGCGACGATTTGCCGCCAACCTCCAGGGTCAGCCGCGCGCCGATGCCCGCATCGTGACAGAGCGCCGCGGCCTCAGGGTCGACAATATAGAGCACACAAGCGTCCTCCAAACGCATCTCTACAAACGTCCGCAACACGCCCGTGCTGTCGCCCGGCGACCCCCCTCCTGTGTTGTCCTGCAAATCCGCAAGAATAATCGGGAAGCGCCCGGCCGTCTGCGCCTTCTCCAATGCCGCACGCGCCGGCAGCAGCTCCAATTGCCAGTCCTCCCGCCGCGCATAGATCCACTCTCCCAGCTGGTCGGCGTATTCCTGGGCCAGCGCCTGGTCATCGTCTGTCACGATGTAGACCGAAGCACCCATATCCGGAACGTCGGCAAGGAAAAAGCAGGTAGCGATCGAGCCGCACACTACACCCGGCTTCGACTCGATCCGGTGCAACTCAGCGATCGCATCCCGCATCGGCGGGTGTGCGGTCACCTGGTTGAGCCCCCAGACCATCGGAATCTGGTGCAAGGCCATCGTCGGCCGCAGACCCTCACGCACGATTCGCACCAGTACGTCCGCGCACTCGCGGCCGCGCGCCGACATGTCGACCTCCGGATAGCTTTCCCGCCCGATCAGGACATCCGCCATCGCTACCATCTGCTGCGATACATTCGAATGAATGTCGAGCTGCGCCAGCACCGGCACGACCGGGCCGACCGTCTCCCGCACCGCCGCCAACAGATGACCCTCGGCATCACCCAGCCCGTCCGGCCCGTCCAGATCGCCCACCGACATAGAGCCGTGCAGTTCCAACAGTACACCGTCCAGCGGCATCGACTTCGCGATCCCGTCCACAATGCGTCCCAGCAGTTCGTCATACAGCGGCCGCGGCGTCGGCGCGCTCGGCTGAGGTTCTCCGAACAACGTAGGAGTCAGCTCAAAGTCGTGCGCTTTTGCGCCCTCGATGAAGCCGCCGATCGGTGTATTCGTCCCCGCGAACGTACTCAGGATCTCATCGCCCTCGAGCAGAAACCGCTCTCGATAGCTCTCGATCGTCGTCGGCACCGGCGTAAACGTACTGCTCTCGTGACTGAGCCCGCCCGTCGCAACCTTCATCTCACGCTCCCGTCCTGGAACCAGCTTCTCTCACGGAACTCCGCAGTTCTGACCGCTAATCGCTGACTACTGACCACTGCCTTCCGCAGGCTCTGGCAAAACCAGACCGTGTACGAAGCCCCCGTCAACCCGCAATATCGAGCCGGTCGCGTAGTCGGCATCATCGCTGGCCAGATAGGCGGCCGCCTTGCCGATGTCCTCAGGCACGCCAATCCGCCCCCAGGGGATGCGCTTTCCCCCTTCCGCTATTTCCTCCTCGCTGTAAAAGCTGCGTTCACCAGGCGTATCGATCCAGCCGGGATTGATCACGTTTACATTGATGCGGTCCCCCGCCAGTTCGGCTGCCATCGTCCGCCCCAAGTGATTGATGGCCGCCTTCGACATATTGTAGGCGCCGCTGCTGGGGAACGCGATCTCCTCGTGAACTGAGCTGATGATCACTATCTTGCCCCGGCTGCGCCCCGTTAGCGGCTGCTTGAGCATCTGCTGCGCCGCCAACTGGCACGTGTGAAAAACACCGAACTGGGTGACCTCGAACGTGCGCATCACGTTCTCCCACTTCGCCTCCACCACGGACTCGCGAATCGAGACCGCCGCATTGGCCACCGCGACATCAATGCGCCCAAAGTGCTCAACCCCACCCTGGATCATGGCCGCTATCGCATCGCGGTCGGAAACGTCCGCCTGCCACACCAACGCCTCACTACCCATCCGCCGGATCTCCTCGGCCGCGCTCTTCGCTTCAGCCTCCGACGTACGGTAGTTCACCACCACATTCGCGCCCTCCTCTGCCAGGCAGAGCGCGATCCCGCGCCCAATCCCCAGCGACGCGCCGGTGACCAGAGCCGTCTTTCCCTCAAATCGTCTCATCACAAAACTCCGTTTCTAATGCACTATCTTTCGAGCAAAGAACCCGCATGATCCCCGAAGAGCGTTCTTCGCGCCCCATCGTGGAAATACTCAACTGAACCAGTAGGAATACAACTCCGACTGCCACAGATGGAAACGCAAGCGCACAGTCCGCCCCGCCAGCTCCTTCAGCTCGCGCCCGCCCCGCCACTGAACGCATTCATCGATACTGTCCATAATGACCGGAACGCAGGCATCCTTCGTGTAGCCGTAGACAGGCTGGCCGTTTCCGGCGTCAATTACTTCGGCAATTACCCGGCCCCGCCACGAATCCGCATTGACGTGCAACGTGTCGCCGCTGACCTCGATCGGCTTTGTCAGCACGGACCCCCACTCAATGCCTCCCTTCAGCGAAACGAACCCGTCCATTCGCAAACGCGCCATACACATCGCGCTTCCATCCAGGTAACGCCTGTTCAGGAGGTCCTCAATCGAAAGATTACGATAGCGGAAGCCCATATAGTAGAACCACAGCTCGTTGTTCCGCTCCACCGGCCTGTTCAGAATCACGATCTGGCCCGTATCATACGTCTCGCCGTCACGCACCGGCGAAAGCTCCATAAACGGCGCCCGGCCCGCCACCCGCTCCCAATCCAGCAAATTACGGCTCGATGCCAGTTCCACCGACTTGCGACTGTCAACGTTCTCATACATCGGCGGATGTTTCCCTGCCCAATGGTGCATCACCGGCGTCGCCAGGTAAAGCCCCTCATACGGAAATATGGGGAAGTTGTAGACGTCCGTTCGCCACTCCTCCGGTCGGTTGTAGATGGGGCTACGGTATGCCGGGTCATCGAAGAACTTTTGCAGCCGTTCAAAACCGTTCTCCTGATCAGTCTGATCGGCATGGAATATCAGCCCGTGCTCCTCCCAGTTGGCAAAATCATCGCTCATGTACAGCTGCCAGGATCGCCCGTATGGCCCGTTTCGCTTGGCCGCGGCAATGAACAGTCTCTGCCTCTCGTCATAGGTCAAGTGCGACTCATCGTGGCTGTGAAGAGAGGGAATATCCAACTCCTCCCAGTGCAGAAAGTCCGCCGACACCATTGAGCGCAGTTCGCTCTCCCCGTAACGCAGCCCCTTGAAACGCCGGCTCGGATCGGGATCATGCGGGTCGTGTACCGGCCCTTGCAGCATGCCTTGCGCGCTGGGCAGGATGTTGTTCTCTACGCCGACAGGCGTTCCTCGCCAGGTCAGTGCAGGATAGTCGTACAGGCCCAGGAAGGGCTTCTCCCAGTTCACGCCGTCCTCCGAAGTGGCGTAACAGGCGTACCTCTCAACGATGGCCGCCGCGCCCGTAGCATCAAACTTGACTTCGGGATCCAGCCCCTCCGCCCCGGTCAGGTAGATCATCTTGAAGATCCCCTCGTCCGGCAGCCACACCGGCGAAGTCCGTACCTGTATCGAGTTGTTCTCCCAGCGGTACTCCGGCCGGATCACGACATTGTCATGAGCCTTTTGCGGCTGGTGCAGCTTGCGCGCCAGATTGTCGATCGCCTCGACCTCGTGATCGTCGATAAAGAGATGTTTCATTTCGGACCCTCTTTCGTGGCAAAGACTGTCTTAGAAGTGCCCTTCGTCCCGCAACATGTACAACTGCGATGAGCGGTCGGCGAGCGGCAACTCGACCGGCCGATTCCCCTGCCGCTGTGATTCGTAAATGGCCATCACCATCTCCAGCGAAGCCACCCCGTCCTCTCCGTTCGAGCTCGGCTCGCCACCGTCTTCGATGCAGCGCACAAGCTCCTCGACCGCCAGCTGGATCGAGCTCGCCTCCTCGATTGCCGGAAACGGCTGCGGCTCAAGTGTGAACCATTCAATCCGAGAGTCAGGTTCATTCAGGCGATCGGTCGTGTCCACACCCAGCAGCCAATGGTTGCCCGCATACTCCAGGCTGATTACGCCATCTGTCCCCTGCAGCTCAAGTCCGAACCGGGCATACCGGGTCAGCTCGTTTGCCATGCACACCGCGCTCACACCCGAATGGAAATTGAAGATTGCATCGCTGATATCCTCCACCCGGAACTCATGACGCTGCCGCCGGTGCGCCGTACCGACCACCGACTTGACATCGCCCGCGTAGATGCGGAACAGGTCCATCGTATGCACTGCATCGTGAATCAACGGCCCCTCTTCGTCCGCTGTCCATGCCGGGAACGGCTTCACACCCTGGCAGATGCCCAGCATCGAGATCAACTCGCCGATGGCGCCGTCATCGAGCATCTCCTTTGCTTTGATGAAGGCCGGGTTCCAGCGCCGCGAATGGTTCACCGACAGCGCACACCCCGTACTCCGGCAGGCCGCCACGATCGCGTCACCGTCCTCCAAACTCAGAGCCAGCGGCTTCTCACACAGGATACCTTTCGCGCCGTTCTCAACCGCAACCTCTACAATGTCCCGGTGCAGCCCCGGATGCGTCGCCACGCACACGATATCCAGCTTCTCCTTCTCCAGCATCTCCCTGTAGTCCAGGTATAGCGCATCCACATCCCACATCCGCCCGAACACCTGCAGATGCTCATTACCCCGGCTCGCCCCCGCCACAAGGTCCGTCTGGGCACAAACCGCCACGCCGCCCGCATGCGTAAGCGGCGTCGGTGGGTCCGTCTCCCAAAGGGTCCCAATCCGGCCACACCCGACCAATCCGGCGCGATAAGTATTCATATGTTTCCTTTCTGTGGTCTGTTTGAGAGGTGTCAAGTAAGAGGATTCAGCGGTTTCGCATCAATCGAATTAGAAGCTGCCCTCTATTTCGTAAATGATTCGTCGCAGCTTTAGCCACGAAGACATTTCGAGGGGTAGTCTCCGTTCCGGTCTCCCTCACTCAAGTCCTGAAGCTGGCAACTACCTTGTGATTCTTGTGAATCCACTTCCTGGCTCAGGCCCTCCTCGATCTTGGCACGAGTGAGCACCCGGTAGTCTTCGCGAACTGTTGTGACCTTTCCGGTAGATCGTAGCCTACTTCAGATTCTTCATTTATGGCTGACATCCTACCAATACTCGGTAGGCTCGCACAAGTGGCTTGTCACATCTTGTGGCCTTGATATTTAAAGCGATCAGTTTGTGAGTTCCATTCTCGCCCCATGTATTCTTGACAAATTCAAGGTCTGGCTACCGAGACCGGCGACAGGAATTTGGGCAGCACCAAAACGAAGGCGCGCACACTACTCTCAATCACACCCGCGAAATCCGGCGCCGGAACGGCCACCGGTACCGCAACCTCTGCCGCTCCTTGTACTCCTCGTCCCCCGGAGTCGGCGCGGTGACCCGCCCAAACATGAGCCACCCCATCACCAGGAAAACAACGCTCAACAAAAAAACCGCGCTGTGCGGCGCGCCCAGCCGCAGCAGCCCCACAGTCACCAGCGGCGCCACCAGCCCTCGCAGCCCGACCACAGTCGACTGAATCGCAGCATACTCGGTCACTCTCTCCGGATCCGCCAGTTGGATTCCGGCGCTGATCCGGCCCAGCTCAAAACCCGCCATCCCCAGACCGCGTGCAATTGCAGACGGCAATAACATCCAAAGGCTCTGGGCTGACATGTAAGTGAGGGGCGTCACTATCGAAATCGCCGCGATAGCCCGCACGACAAACAGACCGCCCCGCTTGTCGATCGTCCGCCCCCAAAGAAGATAGCTGAAAAACCAGGTAACTGATTCCACCAGCCCAAGCAGGCCGATATCCGAATACGAGAGCTCCAGACGGTCCACCTGCACAACCGGGTAAAGCGGCCAGCTCAGCAGCCCGCCAAGCCCAAACAGCGAGTAACTGATCAGATAGGTGGCGAAATTCCTGTCAGTGCGCACGATTTGCCACAGATCGGAGAACGCCTTCGTCTGCCGCGGCGGCAAATCCCCCTCGTCGAGGTCGATGCGCGTGAAGAGATAGGTGGAAAGAATGCCAAAGAGCGCCCCGATAGGGAAGAGCACCTGGTACCCCACTTTGTCCAGTGCCCACCCTGCCAGCGGCGTAACAAGGAGAATGACGGAAACGCGCCCCATGCGCACCGTCGACATCACCTTACCCCGCCCGCTCTCGGGATAGATCTTCTGGATCACCCGCGTATAGGCCGGGATCACAAACGCTTCCAGCAGCCAGAACACTATGCCGATCGCCATCAGCTGCGTCGCGCCCGTCACGAACGCCGTCAGCAGGAAGAGCGACCGCCCCAGCAGCCAGCAGAATACGATGATGTTGATCGTTCGCCGCCGCCGCATCAACACGATGCTGAACGACGTGAAGACCGACCCCACAAAGAGCAGCGCGGTATAGAGCGCCAGCATATCAACGCTGGCGCCCAGACGACGCAGCACAACCTGCGTGAATGGATTGATACAGGCATAAAAAACGCCGTAGGCCAGCGACATCGAAAGCTCGATATGCATGACCTGGCGCACAGAGGGCGAAAGCGATCCGGCAAGGGCCGTCTCGACCCAAATGACGGTACGGCTCACTAATTCTTTTGTGTTCATCTCTGCTCCAGCCTCAGGCACCAGTGCCTGGCGTCTTGCGTGCGACCTGTTCTAAACACTCTACTTTCGGGCCGGAGCGTCCTACAAGATGCAACGGGCGAACTCGTCCCAAAACTCAACAACCCGGCCCGCCTACAAGGCTACACCGGACACTACCAGAACCGTATCACAGACCCGTTCAGACGCCAACCAATTCAAGTCTCCGACAGCTAAGGATTCTTCCGCCTATGCGATCCTGCTTTTTCTTGCACTCGGCTCTTACCGACCACTGCAGTTCCTTGACATCCTGCGAGTTTGCGATTAGCCTAGTTTCGGACTACAAACAAGCCTGTGCGCCTACCGTTCTCAGAACGTGGATCGCGCTCAATTGTACCCACCCGCCCGGCACGCTCTACTTTCAACTCGTCACGCAACTCTATTCAGAGATCAGTGATGTCTGCCTCACCCTCAATGAGACCTTGCGCACGCCTACGAAATTCGTACAGCCTGCTCCTGCTCCTTCCCTTGCTTGCGTTCGCACTTGCCGGCTGTCTCACGCCCGTTCGCGCCGTCCCCACGCCGACGCCCTGGCCCACGCCCGTGCCCTCGGAGCAGAAGAGATACACTGTAACCCGCGGCACCATCGAGGACCGATTTCAGGTCATCGCCGAAGTCGCTCCCCTACGCTGGGCACCCCTCGCCTTCGCCGTCGACGGTAAACTGGGGTCGGTCCTTGTCAACGAAGGGGAGCGGGCTGAAGAAGGCCAGATTCTCGCTGAGCTCATCATGCCCGACCTGCTCGAACAACTGGAGCAGGCCCGCCTCGACCTCTCCAGAGCCGAAAGCGTACTTTGGGTATACGAAAACGAGCTGACCTTCGATCTGGAAAGAGCTCAACTGGAGGCCCGCCGCGCCGAGCTGCTCCTTCAGCAGGCCCGCGATGCCGGTGACACAAACGAAATTGCCCTGCAGAATGTAGCCCTGCAACTGGCGCAAGTGAACCTGCGAGAAATCGAAAGCCGCGTCGATCCATCCCTGGAACAGGCGGTCGCCCGCGCCAAACTGGCGGTCGCCGCCCTCGAACGCCAGGTCGAGGAACGCCGCATACGCGCACCCTTTACCGGCCAGGTCGTCGCCGTGGGCATCGGCCTTAACAGTATGCGCGGCCCCTTGGAGCCGCCCCAGCGCCGCGCCGAAGTACCCGCCTTCTCCCCCTTCATCGTCCTCGTTGAACCCGAACCCGTTGAGCTGATCGTCTCCAGCCAAGCCGCACGCGCCGCCGACCTAGTCATCGGCAAAGAGGTCACCGCTATTCATCGCTGGGCACAGGATCAGCCGTTTCCCGTGCACGTCGTCCAGCTGCCCACTATCTCCTCCGGCGATCGTTTCATCCCCGGTTTTCCGGGTTCCATCCACCTCTCCGTTGAAGGCGAAACGCCCCCACTCGTAGCCGGAGAGTTTATCAACATCCAAGTCGTCGCCGCCGTGCGCGACAATACACTCCTGCTGCCCGACGCGGCTGTGCGCCGTTTCGGAGGCCGCACCTTTGTCGTCGTCCAGGATGGCGACCGCCAGCGCCGCATCGACATCCGTACCGGTCTCGAAAGTCAGGGTATGGTCGAAGTGTTGGAAGGTCTCGAAGAGGGCGATGTCATCTTAGGTCGATAAATGCCCAACCGTCTCCCCTTTCTTGGGCTGGCGCTCCGCCGTCTCTACAGCAGGCCCAGCCTGACGCTACTGTCCCTCCTCAGTATCGTTCTGGCAATCGGAATGGTTGCCAGTATCCCCGTTTTCTCCCAAGGGGTCTCCTACCTGCTGCTTCAGGACGAGCTCGCCCACATCAGCTCCACCTTCCACCGTCCCCCCCTCACCATGCGCTTCTACTTCATCGTCCCCAAGACCGCGGCTCTTTCTCTCGATAGCGCCCTGCGCCTCGAACACGACTTTCGCCGCATCGTCGAAAGAGAAACCGGTCTCGATGTCGCCGAAACTCTCACCTACGTCGCCAGCCCGGGTATGACCATACAGCCCCTTGAAGACGATACATCCTACTCCGAACTCAAAGAAAACGGCATCGCCGAGAATATTCAGTTCGCCGTCGTCACCGATATCCGTGACCGCATTGACATCGTCGAGGGCCTTCCATTCGGGACCGAAACCGCCGACGGCACCGTAAACGTCTGGCTCTTTGAAGAAAAGGCCACCGAGCTGGGCTTCCAGGTCGGTGAGACCTACCATATGGTCGTAGGATCCACAGGTAACCCTATCCCAATCACCGTGGCGGGAGTCTGGAAGCCGGCTGAACTTTCCGATTTCTACTGGTCCGCCACCACCATCTCCTGGCGCAAACTCCTGCTTGTTACAGACAACGCCTATCGGCGTTCCGTCGAGCCAGCCGTCAACCGTCGCACCGGCATCGCCGTCTGGTACCTCAGCCCCGACGAAGAGTCGTTGAAACTCCATCAGGCCGATTCCGTCGCCAACGGACTTCGGACTGTGCCAAGCCGTGCCGACCTGCGGTTCACCGACACCAAGATGGATGTATCGCCTGAGCTGCCCCTGAATCGCTATCTGCAGAGAAGGGCCAGCCTGTCCGCGCTCCTTGTCGGTTTCAGCCTGCCTGCCCTCGGCCTCCTCCTATTCTTCCTCTGGATTCTCTCGCACGTCACGGCTCAGTTTCAACAGGAAGAGGTTGCCATCCTCGCCTCGCGCGGCGCCGGACGCCGCTTCGTCGCTTTTCTCATCCTTCTCGAAACGCTGCTCCTGCTCATTGTCGGCATCCCTCTCGGACTAGGCGCCGGTTATATCATGGCTCGCGCCATGGGATTGGCCTCCGGTTTTCTCTCCTTTACCACACGCGCCGGCATTCCCGCCACGATCCTTGAAGTTGACTGGCGGCTTATCGGCATAGCCGTGTTGCTCCTTGTCCTGGCGCGAGGCATCCCTGCCCTGCGCGCAGCCCGCGGCGGCATCGTCCAGCACCTGCGCGCCCGTTCCCGCCCGCACGCCGCAATTACCACACTGATTCTAATCGGCGACGGCGCTCTCATCGTCCTTTCCTGGTATGCGTACCGCCAGCTCAGCCAGCGCGGCACACTCGGCATCATCGGCTGGGAGCCCAGCGGCGACCCCTTTCGCGACCCGCTCCTGCTCCTGACACCATCTCTCTTCGTCTTTACCTCAGCACTCGTCCTGACCCATCTGTTCCCCCTGCTAATGGGGCCTGCCGACCGTCTAGGAAACCGCCTCCGCTCTTTCGTCGCCTACATGGGCCTCACCCAGCTGCACCGCCAGGGCAGGCACTACTCAGGCAGCCTCTTTCTCACTATGGTCTGTCTCAGCCTCGGCGCTTTCTACGCTTCGATGGCCCTGAGCCTTGACCAGTGGCTGGCCGACCGCATCCACTACCAGGTAGGCGCCGACTTCCGCTTTCAGCAGGGCGTCCCCCCTCCCGCGATGGGCGGGCCTGCCTTACCCGGCGAGGAACCCGATCCCGAGGTAGTCAGCGCATGGCTCTTGCCCGTTGACGATTACAAGGGAATCCCAGGTGTCGAAGACGCAACCCGCGTCGCCGTCTTCAAAAGCCAAACAAGCGTCTCCCGGCAGATCGACGCAGTCTTTCTCGGCATTGACCGCTTCGACTTTCCCCGCATCGCCTTCCATCGCTCCGACTTCAACTACGCGCCCCTCGGCGAGTTGATGAACCGACTCGGCATGTATCCCAACGGGATCCTCGTTTCCCGCAACTTTCTGCGTCGCAGCCGTCTCCTCGAAGGCCAGACCACCAAGCTGACCATGTCGATCAACTACGGTTCCTTCGAACACGAATTCCTCATCGTCGGCGCGTACGACTACTTTCCCACCGCATATCCCGAAGATACCGAAGTCTTTGTCGGTAACCTGGGCTACGTCTTCGATCAGGTCGGGGATGAAAGCCTGCACCAGATCTGGATGAAGACCAACGATGAAGCCGTCCCCCAGACAATTGTCGACAGCCTCATCGAACTTGGCATATGGCCGATCCGCATCCGCGACGCCCGTGCCCTTCTCACGCTAGACGAGGAAAGAGTCGAGCGTATCGGACTCTATGGCATTCTGTCGGTCGGCTTCCTCGCCTCTACCCTTCTTGCCAGCCTCGGCCTCCTGGTCTACACGTATGCCTCTCTCCAGGGGCGCCTGCAGCAGATCAGCGTCATGCGCGCCGTCGGCCTCAAAACCAAACTCGTCCTCGCCATGGTCGGCGTCGAATACCTGGGTGTAATCCTTTTCGGCGTCCTTTGGGGCGTGGCCATCGGGGTCGCCACCGCTTGGCTCTTCGTGCCCTTCTTCCGCGTAAGCGGCGATCCCATCTTTGCCCTGCCTCCCTTTGTGCGTCATATCGCCTGGGGTCAGATCGGCATTCTCGCGCTCATATTCGGCACCGCGCTCCTGGGTTCCCAGACGGTGATCCTCTATTGGAGTACGCGTCGCGATCTCTTCCAGGTACTGCGCATGGGACAGAGGGAGTAGCAGCATGACTCAATCCGCCGCCACAGACGGCACCCCCCTGGTGGTCTGCGACAATCTTGTCAAAATCTATCAAATCGACGAAATCGAGGTCGTCGCTCTCCAGGGCCTCGATCTTGAAATCCGCCGCGGCGAGATGATGGCGATCATTGGCGCCAGCGGAAGCGGCAAGTCCTCCCTCCTTAACATCATCGGCGGCCTCGACCGTCCCTCAGCCGGCCAGATCACCGTCAACGGCCGCAACCTGCTCAAGGCGCCCGATAAAGAGCTCGAGGACTACCGCCTCAACGACGTCGGCTTCGTCTGGCAACAGTCATCGCGCAACCTCATTCCCTATCTGACCGCCCAGGAAAACGTCGAGCTCCCCATGATCGCGGCGCGCGAACATGACGCGCCGCCGGCAGAACGCGCACGCGAGTTGCTCGACGCGGTCGGACTGTTAAGCCACAGCCATCACCGTCTGGCGCAGCTCTCCGGGGGACAGCAACAGCGCATCGCCATCGCCGTTGCCCTGGCCAACCAACCCCAGATTCTCCTCGCCGATGAGCCCACCGGCGAGGTCGATTCGGTCACCGCCAACCAGATCTGGCAGCTCCTCCGCGAACTCAACCGCCGCTTCAATTTAACCAGCATCATCGTTAGCCACGACCGCGACATCGCTCGCATCGTCGACCGCGTAATTGGCATCCGCGACGGCAAGATCAGCACCGAGATCGTGCGCCAAACCCAGTCCGGCCTTCTTGATGATCAGTTGGCCGCTGTGCTGGACGACTCAGAAAGTGACCAGACAGCTACTGATGAGCCCGCTGAAGAGACGGCAGGCACTTCCCTTCAACTCGAAGAGCGTGTCGTCCTCGATGCCGTCGGCCGGCTGCAGATGCCCCACGAGTATCTGGAACAGCGCGGCATCGGGCGCAGAGCAGTCGTTCAATTGGTCGAAGATGGTATCCTCATCCGTCAGGCACAGGAGCAGCTATCCTTTTCCGGCGACGCCAGCACCTCAGGCGCCTACCTCGGCGAGGAGGACGAACTGGCCGCCTGGGAACAGGACCCGACGCCCCGTCGCAGCCGCCCGTGGTGGCGGCGGCTCTTGCTGGGCTCCCCCCGCGAAGTCGACGAAACTCAGGACGCGGAGCAGGCTGCCAGTCCTTGGGCCAGTGAGCAGACAATCTCTGAGAAAAGTGATGACGATGCGCCCGCCGGCACTTCACGTGAAACGCTTCAGTGGGACAACGACGCCTCCGCTCGCGCCGCCTTCGCTCCCCCCGACCCCGCACCCGAGCCCAGCCCTGCCGAATCCGGCTCCTTGGTGATATCGGAATTCTACAGAGGACCCCTCGTTGAGGTCAGTGATCTCCAGCGCACCTACTTCGTCGGCGATCAGGAAGTTCATGCTCTGCGCGGCATCAATCTAACCGTTCCCCGCCGCTGCTTTTCTCTCTTCCGCGGCCGTTCCGGCTCCGGCAAGACGACACTGCTCAACCTGATCGGCAGCCTGGACTCGCCAACCGCGGGCCGCGTCTCTCTTTTCGGGCAGGATATAGACAGGCTGACCGCCGATCAGTGCGCCCAAATCCGGCAACTCTACATCGGCTTTGTCTTCCAGGCCTTTTCCCTCATCCCGACCCTGTCGGCCCAGGAAAATGTCGAGATGACTCTTCGTATCCTCGGCCAGTCCGCCGCCGAACGACGTCGCAGGGCCGCCTACTGCCTGTCCTTGGTGGGGCTAGGCCGCTGGGCCGATCACAGACCTTTCGAAATGTCGGGCGGCCAGCAGCAGCGTCTCTCTATCGCCCGCGCCCTCGCCCACGGCCCCGCAATGCTCATTGCAGACGAACCCACCAGCGACCTGGACAGCGAAACCGGCCGCCAGATCCTGGAGCTATTCGCACAGCTTGTCGCAGAGGAAGGCATCACCGTCCTCATGGCCAGCCACGATCCTGCCAGTGACGACTTTGCCACCGAAGTATACGAACTCCAGGATGGCGAAATAGCCAACCATATCACGAACGGCCAGTCCAACTAGGCTACTGCCTCATTCCCTTCCAATAGGAGCAACCGCCCGCACAGGAGAGCTTAACATGGGCCAGACCCGTCGCGTTGCCATCGCCGGCTGCCACCGCATGCTCGACAGAAAACCCGCAAATCACAACTTTGCCACCGCATTCGACGCCGTGCCCGAAACCGAAATCGCGGCAGTCTTCGACCTCGGCGCCGAAACGCGTCAGGAATTCACCGACTGCTGGGGGGACAGAGTCGCAGCCTACGACAGTTTTGAAAGCATGCTGAAGCAGGAGAAGCCCGAAATACTTTGCCTCGCCACCAGCCAGAAGATGCATGCCGATCAGATTCAACAGGCCGTGGAATCAGGTGTGCGCGGAATCCTGTGCGACAAACCCTTGGCGACAAGTCTCTCCGAAGCCGACCGCTTGCTCGACGCCTGCCGCACCTCAGGCGTCCCCCTGGCCCTCGGCCTGGACCGCCGCTGGCTCGTCTCCTACCGCCGCCTTGCAGCGCTCCTGCGCGAAGGCATCGTCGGCCGGCTGCAATCTCTGATCATCTACGGCATTCCCAACCTGATCAACCACGGTTGCCACTGGTATGACGTTGCCCTCCACTTGGCCGGCGACCTCGAACCCCAATGGGTAAGCGGTTTCGTCGAAGATCTGTCCGCCGAGCCGCCTGATTCCCGCCGCCATCTCGACCCGACCGGCCGCTGTATCGTAGGGCTGGAGGAAGGCGTCCACCTCTATTTCACGCCCGGCGGCAGCAAGCGGCCTTCATTCGATGTCATCGGCGAGCAGGGCAGGCTCACGATCATGGACGATGGCCTTCAGGCGTGGCAGTGGCAGGAGACCGACGCGCCGCCGCAACCCCTGGCCATCCCCCAACCGGAAGGCGACTTCCCCTCCGGTGTCGCAATCGTAAACGACCTGGTCGACGCCGTCGCCAGCGGCGGCAGGACCGCCTGCGATGTCGAAGAGGCCCGCCGCGCGACAGAGATCGGCTTTGCAGTCCACCTGTCGCACGCGCGCCAAGGCGCGCGCGTCGACCTGCCCGCCGCCGCCGGCGAGTTGTCTATTCCTTCTGTTCCGGGGGGAAATGAGTCGGGGTGCCCCGCACCCGGCTTCGTCAGCCTTCCCTGTAGGCCGCCGCAACCTTCTGAAAAATGGCGACTACGTCGTCAATCTCCCGCGTGCTCCAGTTCTCATGCAGCGAAAAAGTGAAGTGGCTCTTCAGCATCGCCTGCGCATTGGGGCAGGGAAATTCGCGATCCGGATCACCCTTGTATAGAGGGCTGGCCCAAGGGTAACCGCTGCTGCCAAAGACTCGCCGGTCCGTATACCACGACTGCCGGTGCGGCATCCCATAGCGGTAGTCGACTGTTACAGGCAGGCCCTCCGCTCGCAGGCTCTCGCAAAACGTCTCCTTGTCACACGCGGCGCGCTCCGGGTAAAACTCCACCGGTATGAACCAGTAGCTGGATTCGACCTCCCGTCCCGTCTGACTCAACTCGATCATCTCCAGGTCCGCCGTTCCTTCAATCAGCTGGCCAACGATCGCGCCTCTTCGTTCGATCATCTCCGGCAATTTGCGCAGCTGAATCAGGCCGAATACTGCCGCTAGGTCAGTTTGGTTGAAATTCAGAGTCGCCTGCATGTTCGTGGCGCCTTCCGGCAAATAATGGGGCTTGCCCCGGTCGGCCATCCGCCGCACCGACTGGTAAAGCGCCTCATCCCGGGTGAAGACCATGCCGCCCTGTCCCCCCGAGCTGTGGTTTTTCCCCGAATTCGTCGAAAAGGCCGACAGGTCGCCGAAGCTTCCAGCCAGCTGACCCTTGAACCGCGCCCCGTGCGCTTGGGCACAGTCTTCGATTACCGGAATCCCATGCCGCCCCGCCAGCTCCATGATTCCGCCGATGTCGGCCGGTTCGCCCGCGATATGGGGCACAATAATCGCACTGGTGCGCGGAGAAATCAGCTCCTCCACCTGCTCCGGTCCTGTATTGAAGCTGCCTGGCGCAGAGTCTGCGATCATCGGGATCATACTCTGCAGTGGGATCGGCATGATCCCGCCGGGATCCGTAAAGGGGCCGATGATAACCTCGCTGAACGCCTCCAGCTCCAAGGCCAGCAGTGCCACGTAGATCGCCGCCGATCCCGAACTGACCGCGTCCGCGTACCCGCCCCCCAGGTATTCTGCAAACGCTGTGCAATAGGCTTCCTCCTCCTCACCCTGGTAGGCACCGAGCGCTCCCGTGGCTAGTACCTTGTCCATGTACGCGCCGACGGCATCCCTTTCCTCGCTCCCGATGTGCCCGCGCTCCGGCAACGGCGCCTCCCGCACCGGAGTTCCGCCGTCTATGGCCAGCTTATCTGCACTGTTTCCCATGCCTCAATCCTCCAGAGTGTATTCGAAACGGCCGCTGGCCGGCAGGTCGCCCAGCCAGGCAGGGACTTCCACCTTTGACCCCAAGCGGACAATCCATAGCTCCTTCTCGTCCGGCCCTTCCACCGTGCAGGCGGCCCAGCCCGCCCCAATCAGATCACTGCCATGCCACGTGACCGAGGCGATGCGGGGCCTTTCCTCGTAAGGATGAAATACGCTGACAAAGGCTGTGCGCGACGCAGTTCTCTGCCGGATCATAAGGTCCTGAGTGTCCTCCGCCGGGTTCCCAGGCGCCGGCCCCGCATAGAGAGCCGTCCCGTCCATTTCGGCCATGAAGAGTTTCACGCCCGTTTCGTCGAACTCCCAGTCCAAGACGATATTGTCGCACGCGGGTCGTGTGCTCAGGTCCTCGATGTACTCGTATCCGTCCCCTTCGAGTACGGCAGGCACAATTGGAACGCCATCACCAAGCGGCGCCAGCACGCCGCGATTGCGATAGATCCAGTCGATGCGGCGCTCTCTCCCAGCGTCTACCAGGAAAATGTCCACAAAATAGTCACCGCGCGCCAGGACCGCTCTGCGCATAGCCACCCCATTGTAGACTTTGGGCGCTTCTTCGTCGACACCGTATGTCGGCGCGTCGATGCCGGTGACAACGTCTTCACCCCACCTTATCGCTGCGTCAGCGACCTGAAACGGGCCGTCAGCTCGAAAGGCAATGCTCCGGCCCGCGCCCGCCGGCTGCGACTTGCCGTCCAGCACAACGGTGTTATGGCTGACCGTCTGTCGGTACCAGCCTTGAAACAAATCGATCCCGTACCCGGGGGTCCCCAGGTCCGGCGCCTGCCGCTCGCCCCATGCGTACACAGACAGCCCCAGTTTGTCCGGGTGCCCGTGGCCGCCGCCATGTACCCCATGCTTGAGAAAAACATACTGCTCGTTCGCTTCCGACCGCAGCGCCTCCCCTTGCGGCTGCGTACGCAGAATCGTATAGCCCGAGTCCGGCATCTGGACACTGGGGAGCGCAAGGCCCTGTTCCGTCTCGGTTTCCAGCTCGGGGGCCCCGTACAAGAGTGCATCCAGGCTTTCCCGCGGCCCGTGTCGATAGGCCCGTGTCAGCACCTGCCCGAAAAGAGGTTCGTCGAACCAGGCCTTTCCAACCTCATAGAAGGCCGGTGCTTTGGGAACGCCGTGGCAGCAGTCGTCGTTCAGACCGGTGAAGTACCAGCAGTCATTTGTCGCCGGCAAGCTCCCATCCGGGTATGCGCACAACACCGGCGCCCGCAGCACGGCAGACAGTGAAGAGTGCTCTCGCAGGTCCCAATCCGGCAGATTGGCCGTCGCCTTCGCCAGCAATAGCAACGCCGCCACAGTGTAGAAGTGGTAGCTGAACGATCCCTCAAACCACAGGCCGTCAGCCAGAATGCCCTCCCTCGCTTGCGTATGAAAGCCATATTCACCGTCAATCGCGAAGGCAAGCAACTCCTCGCTCCCGGTCACCGCGCCAATCGTCCCAATCGCCGCGTTGTGCCAGCAGGCGAAGTTGTGTATCCCGCCGAAGTGACGTTCCATCAGAAAGTCCGCTGCCGGACGCAGTAGTTTGTCAACGATTTCCTTCTGGTGCGGCTCGTCGAGCGAGGAGCGAATCAGGTCAAAAGACCACGCCAGCGGAATCGACCAAACCGCCTCGTCCAAGGTACTGAACTGGGCAACGCCATGGTTCTCCGGCCGCCAGCCCTCATATGCTTTGTACCCCTCGTACGCATCAGCATACCCCAACAGAATCTCCTGTACCTGCTGCCGGTTTCTCTCCTCCCCCTCCAGCTTCCACAGAACCGCCAACCGTAGCGCCGACTCCGCCAACCTGTTGTTGACCGACCAGCGCCAGGCCGAATCGAACGGCTCCCCGCTGAACGTCTCCCCGTCAACCGGGCAGCGATGGAGGGTAGGCGAGTCCGGTTCAAAGATCAGTTGCACCCCGTGCCGCGGGCAGAAATAGTCGTGATAATAGCCGCCCGGCAGCTTCTGGACGTCAACAGGACGGTCAAAGAAATCGTCAACCTCCTCACGCAACAGTCCCACCGCAGCCGCAAACTGCGCAAGCCCCGCTTTGTACCTTATCTGTGAGAAATGTTCGTCAGAGATGATCATTGTGTTGGTCATTCCATGGCTAATTCCTGAAGTCAGCGAGCGAACCGGAAAGGCATCCTCGCCTCATATTGCTTTGATTTGAATGCAACAGTTTTAACTGCGGCTGGTTGGTTTCACAAGTCCGGTACCATTAGGGCACAGAGAATGTAAAACATCCCACTTTGAATTAGTGTTTGAACGCTTTAGAATCTCTTCAGGCCTTCTCTACACTCCGATACCGTTCTCTTCCTGTCCTGCAC
>VXRG01000079.1:23310-25766 GCA_009838625.1 Caldilineaceae bacterium SB0664_bin_27 | reverse complement strand
AGGTTTAACGGCGAGGAGAGAGGAGAGAGAAGTGAGGAGAGAGATGAGGCGAGAGTGGGGAGTGGAGAGGAAGGAAGAATGGATGGGTGGCCAAGGGCAAGGCGGAACGGCAGAAGTTAGTGGTCTGTAGGACGGCAGTGGGCGGTGGGACGGCAGTGGGCGGTGGGACGGCAGTGGGCGGTGGTCGAGGGCGGCTGGGTTGGGCGCGAGGAGGGGCCTCACGTTGTGCCTGCATGGCGCTTTTCAGGGAAAGGTCAACGAGCCCTGGTGTCTACGAGCCAGTGATCACTGACCATTAGACACTGCAGTTTTGCGGGCGCGCAGGGCGGACAGCATCGCCTCCTGCTCGTTCCAAGGGTACTCGGTTTCGCCATAGCACATACTGCGTTCGTGGCCCTTTCCAAACGAGGCCACGACATCGCCGGCGCGCGCCATCTCCACACCGTAGCGGATGGCTGCGGCGCGATCGGGAACAACTGCATAGTAGGGAGAGGCGGCCTCCGTCTGCGTTCCGGCCTGCCCAGCACTTTCGATACGGCTGCGCGCCTGCTCGTCATCCCCTTCAGCAGCGCCTTCGACAGCCTCGCGCACGCCGGCCGCGATCTCCCGGTTTATCTCCTCCAGATCTTCGGTTCGGGGATCTTCCGCGGTGATGACAGTGAAGTCGGCGAGCCGGCCGCTCACCTGACCCATCAGCCGCCGTTTGCCCCGGTCTCGGAGGCCGGCGCAGCCAAAGACGGCGATCAATCTGCCGCCGCCATTACCGGAATCTCCAGCTACCAGCGGACGTAGCGTCTCCAGAGCGCGTTCCAGGCTGGCAGGCGAATGGGCGAAGTCGACCACAGCCAGAAAGTCCTGCCCGCAGTCCATACGCTGCATGCGCCCCAGGACAGAGGAGAGCGAGGCAACGCCCTGCTGAATCTGTTCAGGGGCGATTCCGAGCCCCAGAGCCGCCGCAGCCGCGCACAGTATATTGGACACATTGAACTCGCCTATCAACCGGGTCTCCAGCGGCACGGTTCCCCCCGGCCAGACCAGTTCAAAGCGGGTGGCTTCAGGCAGATATTCGATGTGCCGGGCGTAAATGTCGGCGGTCGGATCAGCTACACTATATATATAGGTGCTGACACCGGCTGCGTGGTTGCGCGCGCTCTCTTCAGCCAGCGCCTCCCGAAGAGGCTGGCAACTTCCATCATCCAGGTTGAAGACAGCGACGCGGGGCACACCCGGCTTGCGCTCGGAATGAAACAGGCTCCGGAAGAGCAGGAACTTCGCCTCCCGGTACGCTTCGAACGAGCCGTGAATGTCCAGATGCTCATGGGTTATGTTGGTCAGTGCGGCAACGTCATAGGCGACGGCTGCCACCCGTTTCTGATCCAGACCGAAACTGGTGCTCTCGACGACGGCATAGCCGCAACCCGCTGCACGCATCTGCGCCAGAAATGCCTGCACGGTCGACGCATCGGGCGTCGTCACATGCAGCCCGGTCTCCTGCTCAATGCCAGCGATGCGCGCGCCGACAGTTGTAATGACACCCACACCGACGCCGCGGCTTAGAATCGCCTCCAGCAGCGAGCAGGTCGTCGTCTTGCCGTCAGTGCCGGTGACTCCGATGACAGTTTGATCGCGGCTGGGGAAACCGTAGAGGGCTGCGCTGAGCCAGGAAAGGGCTTCCCGGCTGTCGGTCACCTGTATATAAGGTGTGCGGGCGTGCCGGGGCCACCAGCTGCGTTCTTCCAGCCGGGCCAGTGTGCAGCTGCCCACTACGGCCGCGGCGCCAGCAGCAACGGCCTGGGGAATGAAGCGGTGGCCGTCCTGCTGCAGGCCCTCGACCGCGACGAACAGCGTATCCTCGTCAACCTCCCGGCTGTCCTCGGTAATGCGGCGCACGGCAACCGCAGGCGGGGCCGCGGCTCCGGGGACGCGTATATTCTGCGGGAGGCTTGCCAGCAGGAATGCCAGCTCCAGGGCTTTGTCGTTCGCCGCTTCGGTAAGAGCGGCAGCGGAGGACTCCGTCTCAGAAGCAGCAGTTTTCGGGGCGCTCGGCGTCATAACTCTTCGTTGCCGGAGCCTCCGTCGCGAGCAACCGAAACGCCGGCCACCAGAATCAGCAGGAAGAAGACCGCCGCACCGCCTATCCAGATCGGCGGTATCTGCGCCAGCCTATCGTTGACGTTGGCTGAGCTCACAGAGGTGGCTGTGGCTGTCGCTGTGGGCTGCTCTCCGGGCTCCTCAGCGATCGGGGTGCTTGTTGCCGTGCCCTCGCTCGGGGGGGCAGGCGGCGTTGTTTCGGGATCGCTAGAGGTGGGCTCCGGCGTCTCGGACGTTGAAACGGCCGGCGGCGTCTCCGTGGGCGCATTGGGGTCCGGTGTGGGGACCGGCGTACATTCAACCGGCAGTACAGCGGTTGGCGAGTTGGGATCCGGTGTCGCGGTTGGCGTAGCGGTCGGCGCATT
>VXRG01000079.1:0-23210 GCA_009838625.1 Caldilineaceae bacterium SB0664_bin_27 | reverse complement strand
GTCGCGGTTGGCGTAGCGGTCGGCGCATTGGGATCCAGCGTTGCGGTTGGCGTGGCGGTCGGCGCATCGGGATCCAGCGTTGCGGTTGGCGTGCTTGTAGCTGTTAGCGTCTCCGTGGGGACGTCCGGATCAGACGTAGCCGTGACTGACGGCGTCGCGGTAGGGGTGGACGTGTCGGACGGAGACGGCGTTGCCGATGCCGTTGGCGACAGCGTCGGTGTTGGAGACTCAGTCGGTGTTGGAGACTCGGTCGGCGTTGGCGTCGGCACTCTGTCCAGCTCGGCCGGATTGATGGGTGTTATCTGGGCCGAAGACAGAAAACTGACACCACTGTCAATCGTTCGCAGGACGCCGTCCTGCTCGGTCCCCGCGTAGGTGACTCCGACAAATGTAGATGAAGAGGCCAGCCGGAAAACCGGGTTGGTATAGGCGGCGCCATTGACAGTCACCCGCGTCCAGTCCGGCAGGCTCCGGGACCAGAGTCCCACATTTGTGCCGACAACTACCTCGGGTCCGCTGAACGTCAAGTCGTAGATGACAACCCCAGCCGGAAAGGAGGGGTCCTGGATCCAGTTGTAGCCGTCGTCGCTCATGTACAGGCCTGAAGCGAAAGTACCCACATACAGGCGGCCATCCAGGATCGTCATTCCGCGTGCGATGATACCGGCAGGCAGATCGACTCGCTGCCAGGAGGGGGCGTCCGCCGTCAGCCGCCAGACGCCGTCGTGCGTGCCGGCATAGAGGTCGCCGTCCTTATCGGCAAAGGCGCGCACGCGCAGGGCGCTCCCGGACAAGCCTTCGCCGTACCACTCCCAGCTCAGGCCGCCGTCAAGGCTGCGTATGACTCCGTCGTACCGGGTACCAGCATAGAAGACGGTCAGTCCGTCTTCTATGCGCGTGAAAAGACGGCCGATGCCGCTGTTGGGCGTGAGCACCTGATTGATCGACGGCTCCTGCCGCCAGTTCAGACCGCCGTCATCGCTTATAAACAGGTTGCCGACCCCCCCGTCCGCAGCCAGAACACGGTTTCCATCCTGCGGGTCGAAACGAATCGATGCGACAGAGGTATCGGGGGGAAGGTCCACGTTTGCCCGGCTCCACGTGTGGCCCCCGTCGGTGCTGCGATAGATTCCCGCGGGCACGGGCACGTTGAGTGTGCCGGCCACAACGATGGCGGCATCATCGGGTGACACATCGAGGCCGATGATGCTATTCGAAAAGGGCACAAAGCCTGACTGGGCAAAGATCTGCCCGCCGGCCAGCGTAATCAGGACCGCCAGAACAGTGAGTATCAGCCAGGGCCGAGGCAGGGCCCTGGGAGTCGAGATCTCCCTTTTGTTACGGCGTCTGCCGCCCAGTTTTTGCTGATGACCAGCGTGCATAGAGCCTCCCAATGGGGCGCCGGAGAGGAAGTGAAAGAATTATAGGTTAGACGAATTGTAGCACAAAGGCAAGCGTTTCTGCGGAACGGGTCTGTCGAACCGGAAGGCACCGGAGGAGATGACTGCCGATTTCCCATTTTCCCCGGCCTGCTTTGTGGATTCCAGCCGGTTGCAAGTTATGATGTATGTCCTTATCCTTCTGCATGAAAAACGTGGGACCGCCCAACGGACCGGGCGGTCGATCAAACCATTCGCAACCCGTAAAAGGAGAGAGAGATGCAAAGCCCGGCACGGCGCGCAATCCTGATCGGTATGGACGGCGCGGCCATGGAATTGGTGATTAACATGGTAAACGGGGGCCACATGCCCAATCTTAGCAAGCTGATCGATGGGGGCGTGTACCGGCCCATGATCGGCGTTTTTCCAACCCTTACGCCGCCGGGCTGGACCGCCACTTCGACGGGCGCCTGGCCGGGGAACCACGGCGTGATGGACTTCAACATCCGCAAGCTGGGCGCTCAGCTCGATGAGACGGTGTGGGGCGTCAACACGGAGCTGTCGCGAGCGGAATACCTTTGGAACACGGTGGAACGGGCCGGGGGCAGGCCGTTGCTGGTCAAGTGGGAGATGTCGTGGCCTCCGACTGTGACCAGCGGTGTTCAGGTGGAGGGCACCGGCCCCGGCGTCTCCAACCATCACCAGATCGCCGGCTATCACCTATTCGTCGCCGGCAAATGGGAGCGCAGGACGATTGGCGGCCAGCGCGACCCGGAGACCCTGGACCCGAGTGCTTTGCAGACCGGCTCCGACGTCGATCCCGTGACAATCAACGAGGCCGGGAATTGGACTAATCTACCGCCTTCAAGCCGCCCGCCCAAAGAGGTGGAGCTGACGATCCAGCCCCTGGCGCGCGGCCGCGATTTCATGTTGCGGGGCGAGGAAGGCACGCCCAAGACGTTTCACGGCCTGATCTACGCCAGCGGGGACAACGGCTACGACCGAGTGCGCGTGTGCCGGGCGCGCGACGGGGACAGCGCGGTTACAGAGCTGGGGATGGGCGATTGGAGCGACTGGTGGCTGGACCAGTTCGAGATCGATGCCGAGGAGATCAGCGGCTACGTGCGCATGAAGCTGGTCAACCTCACCGCGGAAGCCGACGCTTTCGAGCTGTTCGTACCCCAGATCTGGCCGGCCGGCGGCTACACGATGCCACTGGAAGCGGCGGATGAGATCGACCAACACGTGGGCAACTTCCTGCAGAACCCCGCCCGAGACGCACTGGGCATCATGGATGACGACACGTACTTTGAGCTGCTCGACTTCCACCACGAACGCCTGGCCGACGTGGCGGACTATCTCACGACCAGCCGCGACGACTGGAAGATGCTCTTCATCGAAACCCATGCGTCGGACTACACCAGTCACTTTTTCCTCGGGCAGGCTGAAGAGTTCAGCGGCGCCGACGTAGAGACGCAGCAGCGCTGCCTGGACGGCGTGGTCCGCACGTATAGCTCCATTGACAACATGATTGGCCGCGTCGCGGCGATCGCGGACGAGGAGACGCTCATCTGTCTCGTCTCGGATCACGGGGGCACGCCCAATCAGTACCGGGCGATAGAGATCGATGAGGTCCTGGAAGAGGCAGGTCTACTGGTGTATAAGGAAGAAGACGGGAAGAGGGCAGTGGACTGGTCGCGTACACGGGCTGCGTCGGTGGGCCTGGTGCACGTGTTCATCAATCTGGAGGGACGCGAGCCGGACGGGATCGTGTCGCAGGAAGATTATAAGGACACGCAGCTTGAAATCATCGCCGCGCTGCACGCCTACACCGACCCGGACACGGGCCGCCATCCGTTCGCGCTGGCGCTGACGCGTGAGGACGCCGAGATGGTCAACCTCTGGGGCGATACGACAGGGGACGTGGTCTACGCGCTGCGGCCGGAGTTCGACGGCGCGCACGGCAAACAGCTGCCCTCGGTGAGCTTTGGCATCGCCGGACAGCATTGCACCTTCATCCTGTCCGGGCCTGGCGTCAAGGAAGGGCTGGCGTTGCAAGGGCAGGTGCGGGTGGTCGACGTTGCCCCCACGCTATGCTACCTGCTGGGGCTGCCGATGCCGCGCGACGTCGAAGGCGGGGTCGTTTACGAGGCGCTTACCGATCCCGACTGGCACCTCAATAGTTGAGGGAACACAGGGGAAAGGAAGGTAGTCTTGTCCTTCTTTTCCCCTGTCACAATGTGGAATCCAGTGAGTAAAGTTCTAAGGAGAAAGCATCGTGAACCACGAAGAAATCTTGTCGTACAAACCTGCAGTATTAACGCAAGCCCAGAGGGAGCACTACTTCGAGCACGGCTATGTTGGTGTTGAAAACCTGGTGCCTGAAGACACGATTACCGAACTCGTGCGCGTGACCAATACCTTTGTCGAGGCGAGCCTGACAGAGACCGAATCAGGGCGTACATTTGATATTGGGCCTGGGCATGGGCCGGACACGCCGGTGTTGCGACGCTTGAGAAGGCCTGACGAGCAAAGTGAAGTTTATTGGAGTTTCGCTCGTGGTCTCATGGCGGACGTGGCACAGGATCTGGCCGGGCCCAATGTCGCCTTTCATCATTCAAAACTGAATTTCAAATGGTTTGATGAATCCGACACCGTTAAATGGCATCAGGATATTCAGTTTTTCCCCCATACGAATTACAACGTCTTTACCATTGGTTGTTATTTGACTGATACCAACATGACAAACGGGCCACTTGCCGTATTGCCGGGCAGCCACAATGGCCCGCTTTATAATCAGTATGATGCCCAAGGAAACTGGATGGGCTGTTTGAGCGATGACGATGCCTCGACAATTGACATGGAAGAGGTCGTCTATCTGGCAGGAGCTGCTGGTTCTATAACAGTTCACAATGCACGAACGCTACACTACTCTCCCTCCAGCAAATCACCAGATCCACGCCCGTTGCTGCTCAACTGCTATAGTTCTGCCGACGCCAAAGCCTATACGCCACACCCCGAACCTTCATCCCACGCTTACGAAATCATAAGAGGCGAGCCGGTCAAGTGGGCGCAACACGACCCTCGACCCTGCCAGATACCGCCGGATTGGTCTGGAGGGTATACATCAATTTTTGCGGCACAGGCCAAAGAAGATTAAGCGCTGGCTCTGTATAGCATCCGCTTGTTTGCTGCGGTCAACTTCTGTCAGCAGAGGCTCATCGCCTCTTCTATCACTCTTCTGCATCGACCGTCAGCTGGCGTTTCATCACCGCTGATGCTCACATCAGCCTCGAACGCCCCTATCCGTCAATAGAAGAATGTTGAACTACTAGTATTCGTCCTCATCGATCTCACCGGCGGGCATTTCGATATCGACGACCTCGCCCTGGTCGTCGATGATGACGCGGAAACCCATCATCCCCAGCCATTGCCGCGACTGCTCGGGAATCGCCTGACCAACGGCCTGGTCGATGTTGTCAATGGAAGATTCCACGGCGGCCTTGGTAAAGATGTCGTCCTTGCCCATCAGGTCCATCACGCCGGTCACGGCCAGATCTCGATGCTCGTCGACTTGACCTTTCAGGAATCCGAGCACCTGCTGGTCCACCTTCGCGGCGTCGATGTGGCGCAGGAAGCCGTCCTCGTCGACGACATAGCAGGCGCGCTCGCCCACGTGCTTCACCTGCGCCGCGTTTCGGCGTTCATCGAACACAAGCCCTTCAAACATCGCCGAATTTGCCAAGGTATTCTCCGATTGCAGTTCTCAAAAACACTGTGTTGTTGCGGATGCGGCGTTGTTGCGGATGCGGCCCTGAGGCAAGGCATTTCACCCCGAATGCCAGGCCGTAATCTGAAGGCCCTGCCCTTTCCTACGCCGCGGCAGGCGACATAGTTTCAAAGCGAGACTCTACATCAGCGCCGCCCGGCTCTCGAGAAACTCGCGGCTGCGGCGGACACTTGCGACCGGCTCTTCAGGCAGGTCGTGCTCAACCACGTAACATTCGGCGCCGGCCGCGCGGCAGGCAGGGATGAGCGCGTCCCAGTCCAATGTGCCGTAGCCGACGTCGGCCAGGCCCATCTGATCCTCATTCTCTCCCGGGGGCGCCAGGTCTTTGGCATGAATATGCAGACAACGGCCCGCGTACTTTTGCACCAGCTCCAGAGGGCGGGCGCCGCCGTCGGTGATCCAAGCCAGGTCCGGCTCCCAGAACAGATTCTCCTCGCCGGCGTTTTCCAGCACCCAGTCGATCGCCCGCGCTCCCTCAAACTCCTCCATTTCGAAGGCGTGGTTGTGGTAGCCCAGCCGCATTCCCTCATTCCGGCAGCGCCGCCCCAGCTCATCGAGCGTCTTGCCGAAGGCGCGCCACGCATCGGCAGTGGCCGCCTCCCGCACCTGGGGATCGGGCATCGGGAGGATTAGACGGTCGTTGCCGACCGCCCTGTGAAATTCCACTGTGCCCATGAAATCGTCGGCCAGAGCATGGTAGGGTACGTGGGCCGAAACGGTCTGCAAGCCATGCTGGTCCAATATTGCCTTCGCCTGCTCGCCGGTGTGGTCCGGCAAAAAGATCAGTTCCACGCCCTGGTATCCGGCCGAGGCGGCGGCGGCCGAGATCTCCGCAAAACTGTCCGACAGATGACGCAGGCTGTACAGCTGTACTGCGATGGTCGGCTTCTGGTTGCTCATGCAAATGTCTCCCATTCTGGCGCACGGCGCAGCCGCTCGGTCAGCCCGCTGTAACGCCGGGCCACGTCGTCATTGTCTACGGCTATGCCGATCGCTCTCGGTTGTCCTACCAGCACGACCAGCCGCTTTGCGCGCGTGACGGCCGTGTACAAAAGATTCCGTTGAAGCAGCTTGTAGTGGCTTGTGAGCAGCGGGATAACGACGGCCGGGAATTCACTGCCCTGGCTCTTGTGTACGCTGACGGCGTAGGCATGCACCAGTTCGTCCAACTCCATGAATTCGTAACCAACAGGGCGCCCGTCGATTTCGACCGTGACATGCTGTTCGATCAGGTCAACCTCTTTAATATAACCCAAATCGCCGTTGAATACATCTTTGTCATAGTTATTTCGCACCTGCATCACCCGGTCCCCCATCCGGTAGATGCGGTCCCCGGCGCGGGTCTCGGCTGTTTCCGGCGCGGGCGGATTGAGCGCCTGCTGGATCATCTCGTTTAGTGACCCGACCCCGGCCGCGCCCCGATGCATGGGGCTGAGAACCTGAATGTCCCGGGAGGGAACTGCAAAGCGACGAGGGATGCGTTGCGTGACGAGCTCCACGCAGAGTTGAGCAGCACGCTCAGGCTCCTCGGTGCGGAACAGGAAAAAGTCGTCGGCCTCAGAGCTCCCTTCATTGGCCGACCGCGTCAGAACGGGCATCTGGCCGCGGTTAATGCGGTGGGCGTTCTCGATGATGTAGCTGCCGGCCGATTGCCGGAAAATCCTGTCCAGCCGCACCACCGCCGCGGCGGAGGGGGCGCCTGACTGCGAAGCGCGCCGCGTCTCCTCATCCTCCTCCTCAATCGCCGCGATCAGGTCGCGCAGCACATTGCCAGCCCCCACGCTTGGCAGCTGGTCGACGTCACCGACCAACAGTAGGGACATCCCCGGAGGAACGGCCTTGAGCAGATGATTCGTTAAGATGAGGTCCAGCATGGAGGACTCGTCGACGATGAGCAGGTCGCCGCGGAGAGGATGCTTCTCGTTGCGTTTAAAGGAGAGGCCGGCAGACGGCTGCACCTGGAGCAGTCTGTGGATGGTCTTCGACTCCCGGCCGGTAGCCTCGGCGAGCCGCTTTGCCGCCCGCCCGGTTGGCGCTGCGAGGACCGCGTCCGCGCCGGCCTCCTCGCACAGGTCGATGATAGTGCGGACAACGGTCGTTTTGCCTGTGCCGGGCCCCCCGGTCAGCACAGTGAGGCGGTGGGTCAGGGCTGTTCGGACCGCGTCTCGCTGGCGCGCGGCAAGTCGCAAAGGGCCGTCCTCCAGGCTTACTCTCTCCTCGAGTTGGGCGAATTTTCGTTCCCAATCCATTGCCCGAAAGGAATCAAGCGGGCCAGTACCGGGTACGACCGCTAGCGGCGCACCCGCGGGATCCTGCATCAGCCGGTTCATCCGGTTGCTGACGCCCACTTCGGCGTAATACATCGGCGTCAGATAGACCGCATGCCCGCCCTGTACCAGGTCATCCATCTGCTGCGCGGTCGGGGCTGCGCGGTCTTCGGGCATCAGCGGCATGGGCTGCGGACTCGAAGGTTCAAAGACCCGGGCGACCTGCCAGTGCAGCGCTTCAGCCTCCTCGCCCGGCCCGGAGGCCAACTTGATGCGGTCCGCCCCTTTCAGATGCAGCAGCGCGACCGCCACCTTCTCCTTGGGTACCTCAAGCAATTTGACGGCTTTTTCGATCAGCTCCCCGCCTGGCAGGTAGACATGGCCCTCATCCCTGGCCCGGTTGAGCGCATACTCGACACCGGCCGCGATGCGCTGGGGCGCGTCAGCGGCGATTCCCAGAGCCCGCCCAATCCTGTCCGCGGTAAGAAAACCGATGCCAAAGATGTCCTCAGACAGGCGGTAGGGATTCCGCTGCACGGTTTCGATCGCGCTGTCGCCATAACGCTTGTAAATCCTCGCGGCCAAGCCAGCGCTTACGCCGTGGCCGCGCAGAAAGATCATCACCTCCTTGATCGCTTTCTTCTCGACCCAGCCGGCAACAAGCATAGAGACCCTCTTACGGCCGACACCGGCCACTTCGGACAGTCGCTGCGGATCGTTGTCGATGACCTCCAGCGTTTCCGCGCCAAAGTGGTTGACGATGCGCCTGGCCGTTACGGGGCCGACCCCTTTCACCAGCCCGCTGCCAAGATACTTCTCGATGCCGGCCACCGTCTTCGGCAGCACCGACCGCATCTCGCCGACGGCAAACTGTCTGCCATACTGCGAATGCGTTTCCCAGCGCCCGCGCAACTCCACCGCCTCCCCCACACCGACGCCGACCATCGTACCTACGACAGGCACCTCCTCAGGCGCCTCCTCTTGCCCGCGGGGCGATCGGGACGTAGAGTCCTCCGGCGCCAGCCTGGCGACCGTAAAGCCGTCTTCTTCGTTATGAAAGGTGATGCGTTCGATTACGCCGCGCAGAATTTCTTGCGTTTCGTCGCTCATAAGTGTTAGGGTAACAGAACGATTTGGACCGATCAACCCGCGCCGCCCAAGCTGCGTGCTCAATGATGCAGTTCCACCGGGTAGCGGGAGCACATTTCACCGGCCCCCTTTACAAAAGAGACCGGAAGCAGGACAATCGCGAACTCCAAATGGAAGAGATCGCAGGATCGTTTACGCCCTTACTTATCGTCATTTCGCTGGCCTTCCTCGTGCCGCTGCTGCTCACGCGCTTCGAGCGGCTGCGCCTTCCGATCGTCGTCGGCGAAATTCTGGCGGGAATCGTCATAGGCAGTAGCGGCTTCGGCTGGGTGACCCACGAAGACCAGCTGCTCACCCTATTGGCCGAGTTTGGCTTCGTCTTCCTGATGTTCCTGGCCGGCATGGAAATCGACTTTGCCAACCTGAACATTGAACTGCCCGGCGTCGCCCGCGCCGGCGGTACGCGTACCGACCTCCCTTCATCACAGGAACGCGAGCGCCGCACCTTCGGCCCGCTCTCCATCAGCCTGATGGGCTTCATACTGACCCTGTCTCTGTCCGCCATCGTTGGCTTCGCGCTCCTGCGGATTGGCTTGGTCAGCAGTCCCTGGATGATGGCGCTGATCATGTCGACAACGTCGCTGGGTGTCGTAATGCCCGTGCTCAAAGAGCAGGAGCTCATCCGCGGCCGCTTCGGACAGACGATCCTCATCGCCGCCCTCGTCGCCGACTTCGCCACCATGATCCTGATCACGGTGGTCATTGCCACGATCTCCCACGGACTAACGCTCGACATCCTCCTTATCAGCCTGCTCTTCGTCGTCTTCTTCCTTCTCTACCGCCTGGGCATCGTTTCACTGAACCGGTTCGACTCCTTGCGCCGCACGCTGGAGGACCTAAGCCATACCACCGCCCGCATCAAGATTCGCGGCGCCTTCACGGTAATGCTGCTTTTTGTGGTGCTGGCCGAAGTGCTGGGCGCGGAGATCATTCTGGGCGCCTTCATCGCCGGGGCCATGCTGTCACTGCTCTCCACGCGTGAAGATCTGGAGGCGATGCACCAGCTGGAAGCGGTCGGCTTCGGCTTCTTCATCCCTATCTTTTTCATCATGGTGGGTGTGAATTTCAATCTGGGCGCCCTGATCGGGTCAACGGATGCATTGATTCTGCTGCCATTCCTGGTACTGGCCGCTTTTCTGGTCAAGCTCCTGCCGGCCTTGCTGTTCCGACTGCAGTTCAGCTGGCGGGAGACTTTTTCGGCGGGTTTTCTTCTCTCATCGCGCCTCTCCCTGATCGTCGCGGCCTCGGCCATCGGCCTGAACCTGGGGATCATCAGCGAATCGGTAAACACGATGATCATCCTGGTGGCTATTGTCACCGTCACGGCCGCCCCCTTGATATTCAACCGCATTGTCCCGCACACAGCGGACACTACGCAGCGGCCGATGGTTGTGTTCGGCGCGGAACGTATCGGACTCCAGGTCGCTGAACAGCTGCTGGGCCACCATGAGCAGGTGGTTCTCGTCGACGCAGATGAAAGTCTGATTGCCAGAGCGCGGCGACGGACCTCCGAAGGCATCGAGGTCCTGCACGCCAGCATCGACGATGAAGAAGAGGAACTTGCCGGGCACCTCGATCTCGCAGAGACCGTCGTCGTCACCCTGAGCGACACGGACCGCAACCGGCACGTCTGCCATGTGGCCCGCACGCGCTACGGGATTGACCACATTGTGACACTCGTTCGGGAAACGAACCGGCTTGTGGAGTTTGAAACGCTCAACGTGACTGTCTTCAACCCCTCGCTGGACCAGGCGGCGCTGCTCAGCCTGCTGGCGCGAAATCCGGACATCTACGAACTGCTGACCCGCACTGACGACAACAAAGAGGTGTCCGAAGTCCTGTTACATAATCACGACTACGGCGACAAGGCGCTGCGCGAGCTCCAGCTGCCGGGTGACGTACTCATTCTCTCGATCCGCCGCGCCGGGGAGTTCATCGTGCCGCGCGGGAATACGCAGCTGGAATACGGCGACCACCTGACGCTGGTCGGCACATTCGACCACCTGCATGAGGCGCGGGCGCTGTTCGGCTGATTGAGGTCTGCGGCGGCGTGAAACTCGGGAAGGGTGACACGCTGTACCCGGAATTCTGTTTTCTGCGAGAGGAAGGACCGGGAGCCGCGGGAAAGATGGGAGACTAACCCGCCCGAGAGGAGGGTGCGGCGCCTTCCGGCCCGTTAGCCTGCCGCCAGAGAGCGTGGGCCTTGTGAACAACCCGGCGGGTTTCCTCTTCCATGGGCAGGTCGTCCAGCCTGGTGACCAAGACCCAGGCGACGTCGTCAACGTCATCGGCCGCCGCGATATCGCCCCCGCGGTAGTGGGCCCAGAAGTCGATCACGACATAGTGATAGCGGATGCGTCCGGCCGTATCGCGATGAATGGGCTCGAAGAGGTCGACCAGATCAACGATTTCGATTTCGGCTCCGGTCTCTTCCAGCACCTCCCGAGCAACCCCGGCCCGCACGGGTTCGCCCAAATCCAGCAGGCCGCCGGGCAACGCCCACATACCCTGCGACGGCGGCCGGCCCCTTTCGACCATCAGGATTTGCCCTTCTTTGTCGACAACGACGGCAGCCACCGCCACCAGCGGCGCAGGCGGATACTCGCGGCTGACAGTAACAGGGAAAGTTTCGTGCGACGTGCCTTTGGCGCTACACATAATCAACACCACGTTTCAATGAGGGCGGGCAGCTCTGACAGCTCTTCAATCACCGCGTCCGGCTTTATGCTGGCTACCAGGCGCTGATCTTCGGCCAGCGGGATCATGCGGCAATGAACGGTGAGGGCGCCGATCTCCTGCCCGCCGGCGACGTCATGCTTGAGGCTGTCGCCGACGCAGACCAACTCATACGGCTCCGCGTCCCAACGATCGAGGACGGCAGCGTAGATCTCTTTCTCCGGTTTGCGCCACTCCACCGCCGCGCTGCTCAGACAGACGTCCAGGTAGGTGCGAAGGCCGGTATAGTCGATTATGCGCTGGAAGATGCGATCGCTGGCGTAGTTTGCGATCACGGCCAGGGGGAAACCGGCGCCGTGCAACTGCCGGAGCAGCTCGATTGCGCCCGGCATCGGCTCCCACGCCGTCATCTCCGGCGCGTAAAAGAGATCGACGGCACGGCGCAGGACCTCCTCATTCATGCGTGAAGCCGGATAACCGACGAACTGCAACAGGAAGCTCAAGGTGTCGTCAGCGGTGTGTTCCTCCTGCTCATCGTCGGATTTCGTCTCGGCAAAGATGCGCGCCTCGACCAGGTGCTCCGAAATCTCGTCGGGCAGATCGGTCATGCCGGTTGAGCGCATGTATTGGACGGCTGTCTGTGCGCCCGTTTTCATCAGCTCATCCAGAGGTTTGTTGAGCCGGGCGAGCGTATTGTCGAAGTCGAAGACCAACCCCTGCACCAGTTTGCGCGGGCGAATCTGCGCAGATTTGCCGCTGAAGAACTGCCCGCTGAGACGGGCCACCGCAGAACTGTCGGCTGCACCTTCCCCTTGATTCTGGGCCACATCCTCCAACTCGGAGTCAGCGGGGGCCATGCTTGCACGCGCTTCCTCCTGGGTCAGACCGGCGCCCCGCTCTCTGGCGCGCCGCAAAAATTCGTCCAGCTCCTGTGGGGTAAGCGGCTCCATCCCCCGCGCATTGGGTTCCTCATCCTGCCCGGATAGGGAACTGTCTGCGCTGGAAGAGTTTGCTTGCCCGGTCTGCTTTTCTGTCATGGGGATTAGTATGCGGAGGCGAGCCCTTGTCTGTCAAATCGGGTCCTGCCCTTCCGACCGGTACGACGCCACCGGCTACTACTATGGCGGAGACCTGGTTAGCGCCACAGAGGAAGGCAAGTTGATTAGCTACGTCATTTCCGATCCGGAGACAGACAATGAAGAATGCAAACACACATGGATGGTACTGCATGACGGCCTGCACTTCGGATCCGGCTTTTACAGAGGACAAGAATAAAGCGGTCAGTACGGAATCCCTGCACGAAACAGAACAGGCTTCAACTACCTGTTGCGTGTGGGCTCCCGTACCGGCCCGTGCTATACTCCGCACTGACCCTGCAAAGGCAGCGTCTCAACCGGATTGCAACTGTTCCGCCACTCACCTTCTCACAACTGACCATGCCATACTCATTCCAAATCGGATCCATCCCCTGCCACATCGTCAGCGACGGCCGCCAGCTGGTCGACGGCGGCGGCTTCTTCGGTCTCGTGCCCCGCGTTCTGTGGGAGCGGGTCATCCGCCCCGACGGCAAGAACCGCATCCCTGTGCAGATGCGCTCGCTGCTCATCCAGTCATCCGCCGGCCTGATCCTGGTCGACACCGGCCAAGGTGACAAGATCACCGCCAAGGATAGGCGTATCTTCGGCATGGTCGACGACAACCAGCGTCTCGCCGCTGACCTCCGGCGCACCGGTTTCAGCCCGGAAGACGTAGATATCGTACTGATGACGCACTTGCACGCCGACCACGCCGGCGGCTGCACACAATGGAGCGATCCCGCCGATCCGGAGAGCGAGGCCGTCCCCTCTTTCCCTAACGCCCGTTATCTGATCCAGCGCCTTGAGATGGCCGAAGCCGCCTTCCCCAACGAACGCACGCGCGGTACCTATTTCTCCAACAACTGGGAACCGCTGCGCCGCTCAGGCCAGTTGGAGCTGGTTGACGGCGACCTGGCCCTGGCGAGCGGCGTCCGAACGGTCACCGTGCCAGGCCACACCGAGAGTATCCAGGTCGTATGGGTCGAGGACGCGGGCGAGTCACTGCTCTTCCTGGGGGATGCCTGCAGCTGGGCCGCGCATATGGACCGGCTGGCCTGGGTGCCATCCTTCGACCTCGACCCGATGGGCAGTATAGAGGGCAAGCGGAATCTGCGCAGAGAGGCAGAGGAGAAGGAGGCTCTGCTCGTGTTCCAGCATGACGGGCAGGTGGTGACCGGACGGTTGCGACCGGGCGCGCGCGGGCCTGTGGTGGAGCCGGAGATTACGGAGGAGGCGTGGCCGGAGTGATGTCAGGCCGTACCGCCTCGTTCGGATAAGGTCAGTTTGAGGATGGGCAGCGTACTTTGGCGGGAGCAACTCTCAAATCAGTTCACATTTTTTCAGTCAGACAGATTCTTAGGACACTACCAGTGCCATACTCATTTGAGGTCGGTTCGATCCCGTGTCATATCGTCAGCGACGGCCAGCAGCTGATCGATGGCGGAAGTTTCTTTGGTCTCGTGCCGCGCGTGCTGTGGGAGCGGATCATCCGCCCGGACGAGAAGAACCGCATTCCAGCGCAGATGCGCTGCTTGCTGGTGGAGTCGCCGGGGGGGTTGATCCTGGTGGACACGGGCCAAGGGGACAAGATTACCGCCGAGTATCGAAACAGATTTGGTATGGATAGCAGCAACCGGCGATTGGAGTCCGATCTGCGGCGTGTCGGTTTCGGCCCGGAGGATGTCGATATCGTGCTGTTGACGCATTTGCACGCCGACCATTGCGGCGGCAACACGCGCTTGCGTGACCCCGCGGATGCGGAGAGCGAGATTGTGCCCACATTTCCGAACGCGCGCTACCTGATCCAGCGCGTGGAGATGGCCGAGGCATCCTTCCCCAATGAACGCACGCGCGGCCACTACTTTCCAGAAAACTGGGAGCCGCTGCGCCGTACCGGCCAGTTGGAAGTCATAGACGGCGATCAGGAGCTGGCGGGAGGTGTACGCTTGGTTTCAGTACCGGGGCATACCGGAAGCATGCAGGTCGTATGGGTCGAGGACGCCGGCGAATCGCTCCTTTTTCTGGGCGATGCATGCAGTTGGGCCGCGCACCTGGAGCGGCTGGCGTGGGTACCGGCATTCGACCTGGAACCGATGCGCAGCATCGAGGGCAAACGCAAGCTGCGCCAACAGGCCGAGGAGAAGGACACCCTGCTCGTCTTCCAGCACGACAGCCAGGTCGTCACCGGCCGCGTGCGCGCGGGCGAGCGCGGGGTGAGAGTGGAGCCGGAGATTACGGAGGTCGCGTGGGCGAAGGGAAGGTGACTCTGATTATTCCATGGCAACGATAAGTCTTTCCATTCCTGAGTCACTTCACACTACTGTTCTGGACATAGTGGAACGCGAAGGAATGTCCCTTGAACAGTTCATAACTTTGGCTATGGCTGAGAAAGCTTCGGCGATTGCAACGGAGGCCTGTCTTGAGGCACGTGCGGAACAGGGGAGCAGAGAGAAGTTCCTTGCAGCAATGGCTAAAGTGGCAGACGTAGAGCCACCGGACGAGAAGGATCGATTGTAAGTCTCTTTTCCTCTCCGCCGCTTAAGTGGATGTCGGCGGTAGCAATCTCAGTCCGCCGACCCGGCTGCCGGCGCCATAGGCAGCGCGGTCGCCGTCCGCGTACGCAAAAACAGGGCGCACAACGCAGCCAACAGAGGCATAACCGCGACAACGTGCATAACGGCCGAAAGCGTGTAGAAGTCGGCGATCGGACCGGCCAATCCCATTCCCAACGCGCCCGAGGCAAAGGTGAAGCCAAGGATGGCGCCGCTCGCCAGCCCCTGCCTGTTCGGCAAAAACCTCTGGGCCATGACCACCAGAATACTGTGAGGAATGCCTACGAAGAAGCCGGCCGTGAAGGCAAGTGGGAAGAATACCCATCCATGCACAATGTCCAGCATCAGCCAGGAAAAAGGTGCGGCCGCCAGCAGCGACCACAGGAGGAGCTTGGGCTGATCATAGCGATCGCCGAGAACGCCACCCGTCATCGAGCCGAGGGCGATGGCCACGCTGGGGACGCCTACCATAAAGCCGAACTGCGTCGATGTAAAACCCAAATCAGCGAAATACTTTGGCAGCATCCCGTAGAAGATCTGGTGGACCGAAGCCCGCAACGCAACGAGTACGGCGAAGGCGACCAGCATCACCCAGCGCCTGTCAGGTTGGGCAACACGGTTCGGCATTGCGCGAGCGCGCGCAATTCGTTGTTGCAGGCGCTGCCGCTCCTCGACCGTTGCCGGCCGCGGCTGAGGCGGCTCTTCCTCGACTCGCACCAGCGGCTTGCGCAGACCAATGGCCATCCACACTACGAACGGAAGCGTCGCGACCGCCATGATGCGCGGTCCGAGCATCCAGATCTCCTCCAGCAGGACGCCCACGATCATCGGCCCTAAGGCCAACCCCAACTGCCCCAAGAGGAAGAAGACTGATGTCCCGGTCGTTGCTTTGTGACCGCCGGCTGCGCCTGCGTTCATGGCGCCCTGGGGGTGGAAGGCGCCGCTGCCCAGTGAGGCGACGGTCATCAGCGAGATCAGGGTGAAATAGTTCTGCGAGAAGGTGGCCGCGTAGTAGAAGACCGCCGTCCACAAGAGCCCGACCGCGCCCAGCCAGCGGCCCCCGAAACGGTCGGCCAGCACGCCGAAGAAGGGCTGCGAGAGCGAGCCCATCAGGGCGTAGACCATCCCTCCCAGCGCGATCTGCGCGTTCGATAAGTTGAAAGGCACTGCAAGGACAGCCAGGATCATGGCGATCGAAGCGTTCAGAATATCGATTGCCATGTGGCCGAAGGAGACCGCGCTGAGCCGTTTGAGATTCATCCGCACTTTCCCGGCAGAGGAAGTAAACCGGTTTACCTGGCGCCAGGTTTTCCCGTGTGTGTAGTGGAATTCTATCAGCACCTGCGCCCGTCCCCAAAGTGGAGCCAGTCATGTAAGGGCGGAACTGCGGCGGTCAGTGGTCAGAGGCGGAGTGACTGGAGGGGGAGCGCGCACACGGCCCGGCCATGCGTTTCGGGCAGCCACCCAAAAGATTAGCGCGATTAGATGCGACTGCCCTGCCCGCCATCCACGTCAGTTTGACAAATGTCCACTCAGTGCTATACTGCGCCCCGTCCCCTCAGTCCTGATTGGCAAAGTAGCCAGCGACCAACCAGAATGTCCGAACACTGACCGACCGCCAAGTAGTTCGATTCTGGTTTTCTCATAGCTACACCTACAACATTCAGAAACAAAAGGTACGCCTGCCCTGCTTCTGCAGCCCATTTCTACAGTTCATTGTTCGCCAGCGGCAGATACCGCCTTCACGGTCACATGGCGGCGAGTTGGCGATTTGGTCAAAGAGGGACTGTCCAGTCCGGACGGTCCGCGCAATTGCACTTGACTCCAACCGGATTCCACTCCAGCAGCAACCATCCAAATCAGCATTTCAGGAGGAAATGATGCACCAGACAAGTCGTCGCCAATTTCTCAAAGTGAGCGCCGGTGTGGGCGCCGCTGCAATGTTGGCCGCCTGTGCCCCCGTAGCAACAGAGATGGACGGAGGGGCTGCCGACGCAATGGAAGAACCCATCGATCTCGTCGTCTGGTACCAGGACTGGGACGGCGCCAACCGCATCATGGGGTGGGTCCAGCCCGAGTTTGAGAAGGACCACGAAAACGTCAACGTGGACCTCCAGGCCATCGGCTACGGAGACCTGCTCAACAAGATGCTGCCTTCAATCGCCTCCGGCACTGAGGGCGACGTCATGATGATGTACACCGACTGGGTCGTCGCCACAGACATCACCCGCGTCTTCCTCGACATCACCGACGCGGCCGGCGGTGCTGCCGAGCTTGAGGAGAAGATGTGGCCGGCCGCCTTCCAGGCCGTCGAAGTGCCCGGCAACAAGGTCTACTACCTGCCCTGGCTCGCCGGCATTCGCGGCGCCGCCATGACCGTTAACATGGACCACTGCGCCGAAGCAGGCATCGATTACCTCAACTTCGGGACCTATGAAGAAGTGATTGAGGCCGGCGTTGCGATGACCCAGAAGAACGACGAGGGTAAAGTCACCCGCTCAGGTTACTCGATTGCCAGCTCCCAATATCAGCTGTTGTGGTCTCTCATCTGGCAGATGGGTGGGGACTTCTTCGACAAGGAGACCGGCGTCTGGTCCCACGACAGCGAGGTGGGCGAAGCCGCGGCACAGATCCTGCACGACATCTACTGGGTCCATAATTCCGTCGACTTCGAGCTGTTTACCAACGAATACGAAGCCTGCACCCAGCAGCTTGTCTCGATCTGGGGCAACGGCGCCTGGACTATGAGCGTTATGACCGACGTGGCCGACGTGCCGGCCGACAACATCGTCAAGCCGCCCCTCGCGAACGCAGTCGAATATGTTCTCTACCCGCAGCATGTCGCAGGCTATGGACTCTCGAAGCGGCTGGCGGAGGACTCCGCCAAGCTGGATGCCGCCGTCGACTTCGCGTTGCTGATCGTCAGCAACGGCGCGCTCCTGCAGGCGCTTGACTTCTACTCCGGCGTCGTGCCCTCCAAGGGCGTGTACAACGATCCCGGCATCGGCGACGTCAAATACGGGCTCGTCTCCAAGCGCGTTGCCGAGGGCATGTGGCCCCACGCACGCTATCCGCAGGACCACGTGGCGCAGCAGGGCCCGGCCGCAGCCGAATTCGACCGCGCCATGCGCCAGGAAATCAGCATCCATGATGCGCTGCACGCCATGGACGCCTACCTGCAGGAACAGGAAGACCAGGCCCGAGAGCGTTTGGCAGCCTGACCTCACAGAAAAACAGTCTGAGAGGGCGCCGCGTACATAGGTACGCGGTGCCCGCCAACCAGCGGAAACAGAAGTATGACTACGTTGCAGGACCACCCCGTCTCCGGTGGTCAAATGTTGCCGCAACTGCCGGTCGCACGCCGTGACAGCGTCTGGCGGCGCTTCCGCCGCGCCAGCCCTTTCGCGCTTATCTACTCCGCGGCCATCCTGATCTTCTATACCATCATCTTCATCATCCCATTCGGCACCGGCATCTGGCTCGCCTTCCAGAACTGGGACTTCATCACCAATCCCAAGTTCGTGGGCCTGCGCAACTTCACGAAGGCCTTCACC
The DNA here is from genome assembly GCA_009838625.1 of Caldilineaceae bacterium SB0664_bin_27. Classification (GTDB taxonomy): domain Bacteria; phylum Chloroflexota; class Anaerolineae; order Caldilineales; family Caldilineaceae; genus Bin5. The sequence goes on along the minus strand of VXRG01000079.1, from coordinate 4,767 downwards.
GACCAGTACTTCTGGCAAGCCCTGGAAAAGACGATTCTGTTCTCCGTGGTCGAGATCAGCCTGGGCCTCTCCATCGCTCTGCTCTTCGCCCTCGCACTCAGCCAGATCCTGGGCAAGTGGCAGAACTTCTACCTCTCCGTCTACTACCTGCCGGTGATCACCCCACTGGTGGTCTCCATCTACCTCTGGCGCTGGCTCTACCGCCCCACCGGCGGCGCCTTCAACACTTTGCTCAGCAGCGTCGGCCTGCCCGAACAGCCATTCCTCGCCAGCCCGCAGCAGGCGCTTTGGGCCATTACCCTTGTCGTCATCTGGGCCCACCTCGGCACAGGCATCGTGCTCTTCCTGGCCGGCATCAACGATGTGCCCGAAAGCCTCTTCGAAGCCGCCCGCCTCGACGGCGCCGGCTTCTGGCAGTCCTTCTATCGCATCACCCTGCCGCTGATCCGCCCGGTTCTGGTCTACCAGATGGTCGTAAGCGTCATCGGTACGGTGCAGATGTTTGAGGCATTCTTCCTCATTCCCGGCCCAGGCTTCAGCACCCGCACGCTCGCCCTCTACACTTACGAACTGGGTTTCCGCGCCCTCAATCTGGGCTATGGCGCGGCCGTCTCGCTGATCATCTTCGTAATGCTGCTGGGCGCCACCGTCTTCCAGCTCCGCCGCTGGAAAATCGAATGGGAACATTGATGCTACATGGCCACAACCGCTGACTCCAGACCGTTGCCCACCCCCATCTCACCCTTCCGCCGCTGGCTCATCACCGGCAAGTGGACAAGAGCGGTCGTATTCCTCATTTTGGCGTTCTTCAGCTTCGCCATGTTCTACCCATTCATTTGGTTGCTCTTCTCCTCCTTCAAGACCGGCGCCGACATCGTCAGCCTGCCCGTAACGCTCCTCCCCAAAAAGTGGACCCTCGGCGCCTACCTCATGGTGATGGATCCCACCCGCGCCAACCTGCCCATCGCCTACGTCAACAGCATCATCGTCACCACCGGCACGGTCATCAGCGTCCTCATCACGTCATCCATGGGCGGTTTCATCTTCGCCCGCCTCGAGTTCCCCGGCCGCGACTACCTCTTCTACTTCGTGCTCTCGACCACCATGGTGCCCTTTCTCACGCTCCTCATCCCTCTCTACATCGTCATGCGCGAGCTGAACCTGCTCAACTCGCTCTGGGGCGTCTGGGTGCCGAGCATCTTCTCCTCATTCGGCGTCTTCCTCTGCCGCCAGTTCGTCTACGGAATACCACGCGAGCTCTACGACGCCGCCAAAATCGACGGCAGCGGCGACTTCGGCATCTACCGCAACATTATCCTCCCCCTGACGAAGCCGATCCTTTCGGCGCTGGCGATCTTCGTTTTCCTGGGCGCGTTCAACGCCTACCTCTGGCCCCTGGTCATCCTCAACGAAGAAAAGAAGCTCACGCTCCCGCTCATCATCGCCCGCATGGCCAACCGCTTCGGCGGCACCGACTACCAGGCCGTCATGGCCGGCTCCGTTCTCGTCTCCATCCCGCCCCTCATCGTCTTCCTCATCTTCCAGAAAAACTTCGTCCGCGGCATCGCGTTGACCGGCCTTAAGGGCTAGTTCGCCGCCACGCCGTTAAGGCGCATCTCCCAGCCTTACACACTGCCGAAAAGACACGGTTATCCCTTCAGCACAGTAGAAGCAGAACGGGCTCCGCCGCAGGAGAAATGAGACGCGTCCAGCCGAATAGACCTCCGACGTTGAATGACCGGATCATGGATCATGCGGTTTTCCAATTGCAAGAGGCGCCCGTTGCAGGCGCCCCCTGGTAGACTTCTCTTGCTCTGACCCGCTCTGGATTGCATCGTTCCAAGCCCCTTTTTGCCCACTTTTCAAGGCAAAGAAGGCGGAGGGGCACTCGCTCACCTAGACTCCAGTGCCTCCTTATGGTCTCGACAGGAAGGCTTGACCCAGCTCTGCAGACCGTTCCCGATGCCCAAGCTCAGAGATGCGATTGAGATTTTGCTATCCGTGGCCGAAATAGTGTGCGTAGTACATGAAGCCCACAAACAGCACATATAGTACAGCAGCAGTGTAAGTGAGGCAGTCGTAGAGGGTTCGTCTGCGGTCGTCAGGCTCTTTTTCGTCTGTCCTTAACATGGGTGATGCCTCCTTGATTTGCCGGACGCACACATATGTTACCCCTCTTGGACAACGGGATCAGTGAGCCTGGCCCCAATAGCTGGACTGCGAGCAGGTGTGCAATGGAGAACATTACCAGGTAGTTGGAGCGCCGGTTCAACTGTCTGGAACCGACGCCGCCGCACTTCTGACTCCCAGGCCCTGCACGCAGGAGTTTGCCATTTGGTCACTTCCAGGAGCCCGTCTGAAGCAAACACGGCAGCGTTTCGCTTCTACCCATGCCATCTTGCTGTGAGCATAACAAATACGAAAAGGAAAGACAACGTACCAACGATGTAGGTAAGCAAGTCGCCAACTGTCAACTTGCGACGCTTTCTGTCATTGCCGTTCGACGAGGCCATAGGATACGCTTCCCATGAAATGCGGCCGTCTTCCTGCCCATGCCGACCGCTTGTTTTCCGGCGTCAATTTCATCTGGACAGCCTTGGCTAATCAGGCTTTCCGCCAGTGCCAGCATTTTCATCGCGTCTGCGCCAGCTTAATTTTGCGGCTGAAATCTCCTCGTCCGCGACCTCCTTCTTACGGTAATAGTAGGTGCGCTCTACCGGACCTGGGGGAGCCCTCCACTTTCTGGCGGGGATGACTTGGTAGCGTATTATCATCCACAACAAAAACGCAATGGGAATTGAGACTGAAATAATGGCTCCGGGATCCCCCTCAAGGATTAGCTGGATGAGTTCGTAGGCTAGACGAAATTGCACAGTTCTCTCCCGTGACCCGGCCAACCTGAGTTAGGCCGCTGGGCGCGTCAGCACAGATGACTCGACCTCACCACTACGCCAGCCCAAACTGACCTATGATACAATCCAGTTTGAAAACCATGGACATCCCGCCGCCATGTACTACTTTCAGGAACTCCTGGATTAAGCCGAATTCATAGCGCCGATGAGCCAATTGTGCAGGGCTCTTAACAGCCGTCTGAGAAACGCGGCAAACAATGCCAGGACGATAGCGGCTTCGAAAGGGAACTCGTAGAGAATAGGAAACCACGTGAGGTTTTCCGCAACAGCCGTCCACTCAACGAAAAGTATGAGTGCGATTAGAGACAATATGCTCACCGCACCCTGGGTCAAGACTTTCTTCTCTTCCACGTGTTTGGACTCCCTCCCCCTCCTCTCCTTGCTACAAAGCAAAGGAGGCACAAGTGTCGTCAGTTCAGAAAACACCCGCAACCCCCGATAGTTCCGACTGGGAATCCCGTCCTCCGATTCGACTGTTTCAGCAATAGCGGGGCTCTCCTTGGCAGCAGCCCTGTTAATCGCCCTCTTGTAGACTCCCCCTTGTAGACACTTGCCAATCCACCGGCGCGCCGACCGATCCCGATTTGAAGGATGGCGCGAACATGGTCGATTTCAACCTGCCTGAGTACGGAGAGGCCTGCCGCCGTAGCTACGGCCCGGCATTGCCGACGTTGACTTGGCATGATTGAATCCGGGCAAGTTGACCGGCGCCGCCGTTAGCAAGGAGCGGAAAAGCAAGGCAAGGCAGCCTGCTCACCGCCCCAGGGAGAGAGCATGAAACGCAAGTTTGCTGTCGCAATCGTTGCCGTGTTTGTCATCGCGATCGTTCTCGGCGCGTCCCGCCTCCGGGCCCAGGGCGCGCTCACTCTCGAGGAGCTGGCCGAGCGCATCAACTTCCTCATTACAGGACAGGACGAGCTGACCCAACGGCTGGCGGCGCTCGAAGCCGCGGCCGCGGCCAGAAATTGGCTGGCCGGCATCCCCATCCAGCCCGAAAATCGTTGCACTCCTTACGAGTCCGACGACTACCGCTATCCACAGAGCCTCGAAGCACAGATTGTAGCGGAGACTGGAGGCAGTTTCTACAGCCCCTACACCGGCGAGACTTTCAGTTGGGCCGACGAAGTCGACATCGAGCACATCGTCGCGCGCAGCGAAGCCCACGACAGCGGCCTGTGTGCGGCCGACATGTTCACCCGCCTCGCCTTCGCCAGCGATCCCCTCAACCTGACCATCGCCTCGCCGCAGCTGAATCGGGATCAGAAGGTAGCCAAGGACGTCGCCGAATGGCTGCCGGACGTGAACCAGTGCTGGTTCGTCAACCGCGTCGTCGCTGTCAAGCGCCGCTACGGACTCTCCATGGATGCCCGCGAAGCCGAAGCCGCACTCGCCGTTCTCAGCGGTTGCCCTTCGTTCGCCATGCAGATCGTCACGCCCTCCGAAGAGTCGCCCACACCGGTGGCAGAAGACGACCAGGACGCGGACCGCCAAGTAGAAGGCGACCCGCTGGAACTTTACGATGACAACAATAACGGCCGCATCACGTGCGCGGAAGCCCGGCGGCATGGTATCGCCCCCGTGCGCAGTGACCATCCGGCGTATCCGTATATGCGGGATTCGGACGGGGATGGGATTGTGTGTGAGTAGGTGGGGGTTGAGAGGAACAGTGGACGATTTCCACCCAGATGTTTTGAACTACGAATTCGAAAACCGGATTCCGATTAGCGACGAAGTAGAAAGTCTCATACGCTTGAACTCTTGAGCTGGAACAGGAATTAATGTGCAGATTGGAACAGTATGGGCCGGCCCGAGATTTTAAACCTCCGCCTCTATATCCTCCTCCCCGCCCCTACCC
>VXRG01000144.1 GCA_009838625.1 Caldilineaceae bacterium SB0664_bin_27 | reverse complement strand
ACGGACTGATTCGGCGTCAGGTAATCACCTCGAAAGAGTCGTCTGCCTTTCTTTCCTCCTGTAGTTCTGCTGTAGTTATCTTCTTCAGGAACATTGAAAACAGGGTCACCTCTGTTGAGGGAATAAGAGAAGTCCGCCTCCTGGTCCTCATTCAACTCTTCAACTTCGTAGCTGATCTGCTCATCGACCAGTGCAAAACGCTGTCGGATCGACCCAAAGGAGAACTTGTGACGCAAAGGATTCTTGAGGTCAGGTAGGCGAATTGTTGCGTCGAGCGTTGCCACAGGCAACTGCTCGATCCCCTTCCACAGCCATTCCTCCGTACCTCCTCCCGCACGGATTGGCGCAGCCAAGTCGCTGGCCGTTGCTCGAAGGAGCTCGATGGATTCAATCACATTGGACTTTCCAGACCCGTTGGGCCCAATCAGTACGTTCAATGGCCCAAGCTCAATCGGCGGGGAGTTGGGGCCGAAAGACAGCAGGCAATGTAGCTGCAACGTTTGGATAAATCTGGTATCACCCTGCATTGCAATCCCTTAACCCTAACAATTACACGCCATTCGCACTCTGACATTCTATCATAACCCCAACCCCCTGCACCTGCCCGGGCATTGCTTTTCCACCTCTGCGCCGTCGTCTAACTTCAGTTGCAAGTCAACCATTCACAAGGTCTGATTCCTGCACGAGAATGTCGCCCACTATCAGAATTCCCCCACTTTTTGACAGCACCCCCTTCTCTGTTTATACTCACACGGACTGACGAGGCGACATCACCCTCTGATACGTTCAGAGTCGCATCCAGCTTGTACTTCGCGCCGAACAGTCGTCCCCCTTTTGCCCCTCAACTCCTGAACCGGGGCAGGCTGGGCGGCCAGACCGCAGTTTCCGAAAAGTCGTCCGTCCGTCCTTTTGGTCGGCCCTTTCTGCCGTAGTGTCCCATTTGTACCGGAGGCGTCGACCGCCGTCATATTCAACCCCGTCGGCTGCGGGTCGACACCAATCACATTATCACTTTCACCAGTCCAAGGAGAGCATTCCCAATGAAGCAGAAAAGAACCATTACAAGGCGTGATTTCCTGCGCTATTCCGCAATGAGCGGTTCGGCCGCGCTGCTGGTAGCCTGCGCGCCCGCGGCGCCCGCTGCGGACGGCGAAGCAGCACCGGCCGCCGCTGCCGACGAAGCCCCCGCCGCCGAAATGAGCGGTCCCAAACAGGGCGGCACCATGACCTGGGTAGGCCACCAGGAAGTGGCCGGCCTCAGCCCGGCCTTCATGGGCCCCACCGTCCACTGGGTGATGATCATAAACATCCAGAATCCGCTCGTGACCGTGGATGAGTTCAACGAACAGGAGCTGGTACTGGCCAAGTCCATCGACATTGCAGCCGATGGCCTCACCTACACGTTCCATCTGCACGAAGGCGTACTCTTCCACGACGGCTCTGAACTGACCGCCGAAGATGTCGCCTACACTTACAATTATTACCGCAACCCCGACAACGGCGCCCCCATCGTCGGCCGCTTCACCGGCATCGGCTCTGTCGAAGCGCCCGACAAATACACCGTCCAGGTCAATATGGACGCCGTCAACGCTGCTTCGCTCACCTCTTGGGCCACCGTTCCAATCGTCCATTCGGCTTATCACGCCGAAGTGGGCGAGGAAACTTACAGCACCTCTCCAATCGGGACCGGCCCCTACAAGCTCAAAGAGTGGCGCCCGGCAGAGTTCACCGAACTGGAAGCCTTTGACGATCACTTCCGCGGCCGGCCCAATATCGACGTGCTGCGCGAAGACATCGTGCCTGAACCCTCCGTGCGCATGATCGCCCTCCAGACCGGTGAAGCCGACTCCGCCGTCTGGCCGCTCCTCGTAGAAGACAGCATCTTCCTTGAGGCCGATCCGGGCTACGTCAACTTCCGCACCCTCGCCAACTCGATCAAGCACTTCCCGCTGAATAACAGCATCCCACAGCTGGCCGAAAAAGAGGTGCGCCAGGCCCTGATGTACGCCCTCGACCGCCAGCGCATCATCGACGAGCTCTGGAACGGCGCCGCGCAGATCTCCCACTCCAACCTGACGCCCGCCAGCCCCTATCACCACACCGGCCTCAAGCAGTATGACTTCAATCCGGAAGAGGCCATGGCTCTCCTCGACGGCGCAGGCTGGGCCGCCGGCGGCGATGGCATGCGCGCCAAGGGTGACCAGAGTCTTTCTTTCACCATCACCACCATTACCGGCGACCAGGCCCGCCGCCCCATCGCCGAACTTGCACAGCTGATGTTCGCCGACGTCGGTGTCGACGTGCAGCTGGAGGAGGCGCCGGTAGCGACCATCCTGCAGGGCATGCGCGAAGGCACAATGGACGCATCCCTCTACAACTGGACCTACGGCAGCGCAGTCGAGCCCGACCCGTTCAGTACGCTTCACTCCACCGGCGGAAACAACTTTGCCCAATTCAACAACGCCCGTGTCGACCAGCTCATCGAGGAGGGACTTCAGGTTGTCGCCTACGACGAGCGCGAGCCCTACTATCACGAGATCCAGGAGATCTTCGTCGAAGAGCAGCCTGTCCTCAACCTGCAGTTCGACGAGTGGATGAACGTCTTTAACGCCCGCATCAAGGGCCTGCCGGAAGGCCCCAAGAACAGCTCGATGTACCAGCAAGCGTACAAATGGTGGATCGAGGAATAGCACCCACTGGCCGGTGACTCGCTCATTGTCGAGTCGCCGGCCTCTGACCGCTGACCACTAACCACTGAAGTTCGACTTTCGCCCTCCATGCTTACCTACATCGCCCGCCGCATCCTGCAAGGCGCCGTCGTGATCGTTCTGATCAGCGTCGGCACCTTTGTCGTTATTCGCTTGATGCCGGGCGACCCCACTTACCTGCTGCTGGGCGAAGGGGAAATCCGCATCAGCCAGGAACAGATGGCGGCGCTCCGCGCCCGCTGGGGGTTGGACCGCCCCCATCATGAACAGTTCTTTATCTGGGCGCGGAATCTGCTGCGTGGAGATTTCGGCGACTCTCTGATCCGCAAGGGCATACCCGTGCGGCAGATGATCTTTGAGGCAATCCCGGTAACCGCCATTCTGAACGTCACCTCTCTGGCAATTGCGCTGTTGGTCGCCATTCCGGCCGGCATCATCGCGGGCGTGCGCCGCAACTCCACCTTTGACTACGGCACTGCGGTCGGCTCGACTCTGGGCGTGGCCCTGCCCAACTTCTGGCTGGCACTCATGCTGATCGTGCTCTTCGCCCTCTATGTGCCGCGCTGGTTCGGAGACCTGCCCCTGGTAGGCCGGATCCCGCCCTTCGGTCTGAAATCGTGGCAGGGCTACATCCTGCCCGTCCTTGTGCTGACCACCGAACAGATGGCGGTCCTGACGCGCGTCATGCGCGCCTCGACCCTGGAAGTCCTTACCCAGGACTATGTGCGCACAGCCTACGCCAAAGGGCTGCCGAACGTGATCGTGCTTGTCCGCCACGCGGTCCGCAATGCGCTGCTCCCGGTCGTAACGGTCATCGGTTTTCGCATAGCCTTCATTCTCAGCGGCACAATCGTCGTCGAAACCGTCTTCGCCATCCCAGGCATCGGACGTCTTTTCACGGATTCGATCTTTCGCCTCGACTACCAGGTCGTCCAGTCGCTGGTCGTCGTGCTGGCCGTTCTCGTCGTCGTCGTGAATCTGCTCACGGACCTGACCTACGCCATCATCGATCCGCGTATTCGAATCAATTAGGTTAATTCAGCGATAGTCCTTAATCTTGTTGCTATACTGGAATGCCATCTGCCGGACACGTCAGCTTTTTCATTCTTCCGTTCAAGCATTGTGGATTAGGCAATATACGCAACTCCTTTGAGTTTCCGGTCGTTGTTTCACAACTGAGATAATGCAATGGAAGATTTCGGCTCAATTTGTGGCGGGGCAGTGGTTATTTTTGTTCTGTGGGCGATCGTCTCAAAGATAGTCGAAGGATACCAAAGAAGCGCCTACGAGGAGCAGGAGAAAATGTTCGAAGAATGGGCAAGTGAACGATTTTCTCCAAGTGAAGTAGATACTGTCAATCGATTGAGAAAAGGGAATCCTTTTAAAAAAGTAAAGGGCTCTAATTGGGCTCAGGAATTAATAGATGGTGACAGAAGAAGCAGGCAGCGAGGAACTTCCCCATTCGACAAATGGGGAAAGGAGAAATTTAACGATTCTTGGCTAGCTACGCGAGAAAGACTCTGCCTCTTGGTTAGTTCTAATAGGACGCCTTCGTTAGACAAACTTTCAGATGGTGAGATAAAGACCCTTAACGACTATGCCTTGCGAGACACGCTAAGTGAAATCAGCCTAGAACCAAGGAAAGAAACTGAACAAAGTGTTCAACTGGGTCTAGAGAAACAACAATGTCTGAACTGTGGGGCACCACTGATAAACGAAGTCTGCATATATTGCAATACTTCGTATACACAGGCTATTCAGTAAAAGCTGCCTCAAGATAGGAACAGTAGAGTTTCCAGTAATGGTTCCTACGGCTCAATCGATGCTTTGGCAAAAAGGCAATTCGAGCAGCTACCAAAGTCTTGCGCGAGTCAGCCAGTGTCTCATCCTGCCTTAGGGCACCAATTGTCATGACCGCCTCCGCACCCGCCAATCTGAATACCCAACTCACCACCGCCACTGACCACCGCTCCGAATGGAGCCAGGCCTGGAGGCGCTTCTCCGCCAATCGCATCGCCCTCGGTGGCTTGGTCGTCATCATCCTCTTGGCGCTGATGGCTATATTTGCGCCCCTGCTCTCACCCTACGATCCCATCAACGAAGTCTTCCGCGGCATGCGCGGCGGCAGCCCAACTCCCGCCCATCCCTTCGGCTACGATCACCTGGGACGGGACCTTCTCAGTCGCGTAATCTTCGGTACCCGCGTAGCCCTGCTTGTCGGCCTGCTGGCAACCGGCATCGCAGTTACCTTAGGCGTAGTCATCGGCGCAATAGCCGGCTACTCCGGCAGCTGGATTGACACGCTGATTTCCAGGGTGATCGATACCCTGATGGCCTTCCCCATCATCGCCCTGCTCGTCGTGCTCGCCGCAGTTCTGGGGCCGAGCCTCGTTACCACAATCGTCGTGATCGGTACGACCGGCTGGGCCCGCTTCGCCCGCGTCGTTCGCGCAGACATTATGTCCCTCAAGGCGACCGATTTCGTCACCGCCGCCCGCGCCGTCGGCGTGCGCGACTGGCGCATCATCTGGCGCCATCTTCTTCCCAATGTCATGGGCCCAATCATCGTTTTGGCGACTCTCGGTATTGGGGGCATCATAATTCTTGAATCGGCGCTCTCATTCCTGGGTCTGGGCATCCGCCCGCCCAACCCTTCCTGGGGCGGCACCCTGGCGGATGGAAGAGCGTATATTCTACGCTTCCCCCATATCGCCTTCTTTCCGGGTCTCATGATCGTGATCACAGTGCTGGCCTTCAACTTCCTGGGCGACGGCCTGCGAGATGCACTTGATCCACGGGAACGGGACTAAGAAGCTACACAATCACTCTTTCATCAAGGAGGATGACATGAAGTTCCAAACATCACGCTTTACAATTCTCGCCCTGTTGCTCGCAGTTTCACTGGCGCTCACCGCCTGTGTCGCAGTCGCGCCGGAAGCAGGCGGCGGCGACATGATGGAGGAGGAAGGAGGCTATGTCGTCGGCGTCAGCAACACACTCGTCGGCAACGGCTGGCGCGAGCAGATGATCTGTGCCATCAAAGCCGAGGCCACCGCCAGCGGCCTCGTCGACAGCGTCGTCGTAGTCAACCGCAACGGCGGCCCCACCGAGCAGATTGCCGATCTCGAGGGCCTCATCTCGCAAGGTGTCGACGCCATCATCCTCAACCCGACCGACCGTGAGGGCCTCAACGCCGTCATTGAATCGGCCATCGCCCAGGGCATCGTCGTCGTCGCCGTCGACCAGGCCGTGACCGCCGAGGGTGCCTACGTCGCCACCAACGACCAGACCGCCTACGCCCGCCTCGGCGCCGAATGGCTCTTCGAGCAGCTTGGCGGCTCCGGCAAGGTCGTGGAAATGCGCGGCATCGACGGCGTCCCCGCCGACACCGATCGCCACAACGGTTTCATGGAGGCGCTCGCCAACTATCCTGACATCGAAGTCGTGGCCTCGACCTTCACCGGCTGGGACCCTTCAACCGGCGCACAGCAGGCCCTCGACCTCATTACCACGCAGGAGATCGACGGCATCTGGACCTCCGGCATCGACTATTCGGTCGTTGAACAGTTCCAGGTCGCCGATGTTGATTTCGTACCTATCGTCGGCGCCGACAACAACGGCTTCGTGGAGCAGCTGATCCAGCTCGCCGATGCGGGTCTGATGGGCGCGGCCGTCACCAACCCGCCCGCAATCGGCGCAGTCGGGATGGCCATCGCGCTCGACGCGTTGACAGGCAACAACCCGCCCCACGAGACCATTCTCACACCGAAAGTCTTCACCACCGCCGATCTCGATGCGCTCAATTCCATTTACGCGCCCGACGAGCAGGTAGGTTGGAGCACATACGTCGACATTGAACCCTACACCAGTTACAACGGCAGCGCCGATGTGTCCGCTTGCACGGCGCCGGGCGAGTAGTCTGCAACCCGCCGTTGGATTAAGGTCGCTATGAGTGAGTCGCAGCCACTGCTTGCGACTGTCAAAGTAGCAAAATCGTATGGACCCGTTGCGGCGCTGCAGGAGGTCGACTTTGCAGTCCGCCGCGGCGAGGTCCATGCGCTCCTTGGCGCAAACGGGGCCGGCAAGAGCACACTCGTCAAGATCCTGGCCGGCGTCCATCCCGCCGACGCAGGCGAGCTGCATGTCGACGGCCGTCCCATGCGAATCCATGCCCCCGTCGATGCCATCTCCGTCGGGATCGCCACTGTCTTCCAGGACCCCGCACTGATCCCGGATCTGACGGTTAAGCAGAATCTCCAGCTCAGCGAAATCGAAGAAGCCGCCTTCACCCACTGGATCTCCTGGTTCGATCTCGAAGACCTCGACACTGACTCGCTCGTACGAGAGCTGCCTCTCGAAACATTGAGAATGGTCGACCTGGCCCGCGCCCTGGCGCGCGAACCCCAAGTTCTGCTGCTCGACGAGATCACCGCCGCCCTCACCGCCGATCAGGCCGAACGCGTCTTCTCCCTCCTGACTCAGTGGCGCGAACAGGGCCGTGCTGCCGTGCTTATCACCCACCGTCTCGCTGAGGTTAGGCGCATCTGTGACCGCGCCACCATCCTGCGCGATGGCCGCAATGTCGCCCTTTTCGAGCCCAACGCGGACACGGCAGCGGCAGACGGCTCGTCAACCGGCACCATGCAGGACGTGGAAGAGCACGAGCTGGTCGAAGCCATGCTCGGCGAAGAAGTCAGCGATTCCGCGGCCATTAGAGCACCCGGCCCCCAATCGGCGCAGCAACGGGAGACCCCTTCCTCTCCACAGGAGATCTCCTTCGCCGCCCAGGGGCTCAGCTCCGGCGATGTCGTGCGCGATATCTCTTTCGAGCTACACCGAGGAGAGATTCTCGGCCTCGTCGCGCTGGAAGGCCAGGGCCAGGAGCGTCTCTTCTCCCTCCTGTCGGGCGACCGCCGGCCGAGTTCCGGCGACATTCTTGTCGGCGGCAGTCAGCGCCGCTGGACTGCGCCCTACGATGCCGTCGGCGACGGCGTAGTTCTCATCCCCGGTGACCGCCTGCTGACTCTCCTGCCAAATCTGCCCGTACGCCAGAACCTTGTCGTCCCCCTCTTCAGCCGCATCCGACAGTGGCTGCGCATCCCCGCGGACGAGCGCCAGCGCGTAATGAACGCTATCGACCGCCTCTCCATCGATACCAGGGCCGCGTCCCAGGTGCGGCGCCTTTCCGGCGGGAACCAGCAGAAAGTGGCGATCGGCCGCTGGCTCGTCGCCGGCTTCCGGACGCTCCTCTGCTTCGACCCGACGCGCGGCATCGATGTCCAGACCAAGCGTGAGATCTACGCGCTTCTGCGTGAACTGGCGGCCAGCGGCGCGGCGATTCTGCTCTACACCAGTGAGCTCGCCGAAATCCAGCTCGTCTGTGACCGTGTCCTGATCATGCACGACGGCCGCATCGTCGACGAACAGGACGCCGCGCACGCAACCGAGTCTTCTCTTCTCACCGCCGCCCATGGCTTGGAGGTACTAGCGTGATGACGACGGTACGGTCCGCAGGCGTTGCCGTTTGGCGCGCGGGGTTGGCGCGCCACAGCTGGTCCTTGGGCGTGTGGCTGCTCCTGAGCGCGCTGCTTGTATGGTACGCCACCCTGATCCCCGTCTTCGGACAGTTCCAGATCACCTCGATCAGCAAGAACAGTTTGCCCCTCGTCTATCTGGCGATCGGACAGGCCATCATCGTCATCGCCGGCGGTATCGATCTTTCGCTCGGCGCCCTGCTTCTGCTCACCAACGCGCTCGCCGCCCGCTTCATGGATGATCAACCCTTCGCGATGGTGCTCTTTATCGCCATAATCCTGATCGCCGGACTCGGTGTCCTCAACGCTCTCGTCGGCTACATCATCAGCGTGTCCGGTGTGCCCGACATCGTCGTGACTCTGGCCACCGGCTACATCTGGTCCGGTTTCGCCCTCTGGATTCTCCCATCCCCCGGCGGCGGCACCGCGCCCGAATTTCGCTGGCTCTTCACCGGCGCCCAGTCCGGCATCGGCGGCACCTACGTCATGCCCATCCTGATGATGATGGTTCCCGCAATTCTGGTATTCCTCCTCTCCAGGCATACCCGGATTGGGCTCTCCATCTACGCAATTGGCAGTGACAGCGTCGCCGCCCGCCTTGCCGGTCTCGACGTGCGCCGCGCCAAAGTGTCCTCCTACGCCATCGGCGGCGCAATGGCCGCCCTCGCCGGTCTCGCCACCGTCGCCCTAACCGGCACCGGCGATCCCCGCTTTAGCGTCGGCGCCAATGCCACCCTGAACAGCGTGGCCGCGGTCGTTCTCGGCGGCGTCGCCCTCGTCGGCGGCACCGGCCTCGTTCTCGGCGCAGTCGCTGCCGGCGTCATCCTCATCATGCTCAACCCAATTCTGAGCGCCATGGGCATCGACCCCAACAACGCCCAGATCATCCAGGGCATGTTGATCGCCGGTGTGATGATGGTCGGCGGCCTGGTCACGCTGCTGCGAGAGAGATCCGCATGAGCCAGTCTCCCCAGCCGTCCCAGGCGGGCGCGACTGAAGCCGCGCCCGCCGGTTTCGCAGCCCGCGCCGCCTCCATCGTATCCGAGCGTCCCACGCTGGCACTTACCGGCATTCTCGCCGTCCTCGTCCTTGTAACCGGCCTCATCGAACCGAACTACCTTTCCGTCAGCGGCGCCCGCAACACCCTCCTGCAGGCCGCGCCACTCGGCATCCTCGCCGGCGCCCAGACCATCCTCATGCTCACCGGAGGAATCGACCTGTCCGTGACGATGGTCGCGACAGGCTCCGCTTACGTGGCTGCCAACCAGTCTCCCGAGGGCGCCGTCATTGCCATCCTATTGGGCATAGTGGTCGGCCTCGCGGTCGGCAGCGCAAACGGGGTCGGCGTAGCCGTTTTTCGCGTCAACCCCCTTATCATGACCCTGGCCATGTCAGGCATCCTGCTCGGCCTCTTTACCGCCTGGGCACAGACCATCCTGCAGGGCTCAACGCAGATGGGCCCCTTTATCAAACTGATTGGGGGCGGCTCCTTCCTGGGGAATCGCATCCCCTACAGCGTGGTCGTCTGGGCCCTGATTGCCGGGGGACTGATCTGGCTGCTCAGGCGCACAGGCTGGGGGCGGCTCCTCTATGCCATTGGCGACAACGAAATCGCCGTTCGCCTCGCGGGCGTGCGCGTCTGGCAGGTTCGCATCACCGCCTACATCGTCGCCGGTGTCCTCGGCTCCATTAGCGGCATTCTCCTTGGCGGCCGCACCGGCGCCGTCGATCTTCAGCTTGCCAACGCCTTCCTCCTGCCTTCGGTCGCCGCGGCCGTTATCGGCGGCACTTCGATCTTCGGCGGCGTCGGCGGTTACGCCGGCACGATACTGGGCGCGCTGATTCTCAGCGTCCTGAACTCGATGCTCACCTTTCTCAACGTCGGCCAGGCCATACAGCAGGTCGTTTACGGAACGATCGTACTGGCGCTGGCGTGGGGCTACGCCGGTCTGACTCGAAGGGCCTGAAGGTGAAGAGTGCGGGTGCACAATACCGGTCATAGATGACTTGCCAGTTTCACTACGGGCAACCTGACAAGGGTTACCTGACGACAAGACAGGAAGAATTTCCATATTTCGATCCCACATGCTACATGCCAAACGCAGCGTAAGAGCGGACCGCAGGGAGTGACCTACCATGACCCTCGCAACCACCAATCTCCATCAAGGACACACGAAGCTGAATCTCACCATGATGGACGTACTGGGCCACCTGATAATCTGGCTGCTTATCTCGATTGTCACCTTTGGTATTGGCCTGTTCTTCTGGCCCTATGCGTCAGCCAAACTGATCATCAATGCCATCGAACTCGAAGACCGGACGAGGTCTTCGGTGGGCAGACTGGAGTGTCAACTCAGCGTCGGTGAGCAAATTGGGCACATTGTCTTGTGGATACTGCTTTCAATCATTACCTTCGGCCTTGCCTATCCATTCTATTTCTTTGGCGTAGTCAGAACGGCAATCGACCGAACTCGTATTACATAGTTCGTGTGCAGCTAAGTCTAATAGAGGTGAAATGATGAGCGTCTCAAACGTAGCCATTGTCGGTACCGGTTTCATGGGCCCTGCCCACACCGAAGGTCTGCGCCGCCTGGGTATCAATGTGGCCGGAATCCTGGGCTCCTCCGCCGAGAAGTCCCGCAGTGCCGCCGCCGACCTGGGCATCCCCAAAGCCTACAGCGATTTTTCCGAGCTGCTTGCCGACGGCGAAATCGAAGCTGTCCACATCACCTCCCCCAATCGCCATCACTTCGAGCAAGCCAGCCAGGCCCTCCAGGCCGGCAAACACGTCCACTGCGAAAAACCTCTCGCCATGACCTCAGCCGAATCCGGTGCGCTCGTGGAGCTCGCCAGCGAAACGGGACTCGCCGCAGGCGTCAACTACAATATGCGCTTCTACCCGCTAAACTGGGAAGTCCGCTCCATGATTCAAAGCGGCGCACTGGGCCGTATCCACTCAATCACCGGCAGCTACGTGCAGGACTGGCTCCTCTACCCCACCGACTACAACTGGCGCGTCCTCAGCGGCGAAGGCGGCAAATTGCGCGCCGTCGCCGACATCGGCACCCACTGGCTTGACCTCGTCCAGTTCGTTACCGGTTTCTCCGTCACCGCCGTGCAGGCCGACCTCAAGACCGTCCACACGACCCGCCAGCGTCCTCTTGGGGAAGTGGAGACCTTCTCCGCCAAGGTGCAAGCGCCCGACGCCACAGAGTCGATCGATATCGAGACCGAGGACAGCGGCGCTGCCCTCCTCCGCTTCTCCAACGGCGCCCACGGGTCACTCTGGGTCTCGCAGATCACAGCCGGCCGCAAAAACTGTCTCCGCTACGAGATCGCAGGCAGCGAAGCCTCGGTCGCCTGGAACAGCGAACAGCCCAACGAGCTCTGGATCGGCCACCGCAACCAGGCCAACCAACTGCTGCTTCGCGATCCGGGCCTCGTCTCCGAAGCCGCCCTCGCCCACATCGGCTATCCCGGCGGCCACAACGAGGGCTACGACGACTCCTTCAAACACTCCTTCAAGTCCTTCTACGACTACATCGCCGCCGGTGACTTCAGCGCTCCCGAGCCCTTCCCCACATTCGCCGACGGCCACAAGGAGATTGTCCTCTGTGAGGCCATTTTGCAGAGCCACGAAGGGGAGCGGTGGGTGGCGATCGACGAATAGATATGTAACGTCGCCGGTGGGAGGGCCAAACAGGTGTTACAATCTCTCTGACGACTTACAACTGAAATACGACGTTAAGGAGACAAAAACCAAATGATGCAACTAGGCTACGCCAGCGCCATCCTCCCTGACCTCTCCCTCGAAGAGGTCATCCAATTCACCGCCGCCAACGGCTTCAGTACCGTCGAGCTCATGTGCTGGCCCGCCGGCAAGGCCGAG
The DNA here is from genome assembly GCA_009838625.1 of Caldilineaceae bacterium SB0664_bin_27. Classification (GTDB taxonomy): domain Bacteria; phylum Chloroflexota; class Anaerolineae; order Caldilineales; family Caldilineaceae; genus Bin5. The sequence goes on along the minus strand of VXRG01000144.1, from coordinate 14,147 downwards.
CGCCGCTACGCCGGAGTAACCCACATCGACGTCGTCGGCTTCACGGCAGCAGACGCCGCCCGCGTCAACGAGCTCGCCGCATCCGCCGGCATCACCATCAGCGGACTCGGCTACTACCCCAATCCCCTGACCCCGGACCAGGACGAGGCCCAGGTCGCAATCGACCACATCAGGCGCGTTATCGAGGCCTCCGCCCTGCTGGGTATCGGCATCATGAACAGCTTCGTCGGCCGCGACTGGACCAAATCCGTCGACGACAACTGGCCCCGCTTTCTTGAAGTTTGGACGCCCCTGATCCGCTTCGCCGAAGACCACAACGTCAAGATCGGCATCGAGAACTGCCCCATGGCCTTCACCAACGACGAATGGCCCGGCGGCAAAAATCTGGCCCACACGCCCGCCATCTGGCGCCGCATGTTCGCCGACATCCCAAGCGACAATTTCGGCCTCAACTACGACCCCTCCCACATGATCTGGCAGCACATGGACTACCTCAAGCCGATTCGGGACTTCACAGACAAGCTCTTCCACGTCCACGCCAAGGACGTGCGCCTCGACAAGCACCGCCTCGACGAAGTCGGTATCATGGCCACCCCACTCGAGTTCCACGTGCCCAAACTGCCGGGCTTGGGCGACATCGACTGGGGCCAGTTCTTCTCAGTCCTCAGTGACGTCGGCTACGCAGGGCCCGTCTGCATCGAGGTCGAGGACCGAGCCTACGAAGATTCACTCGAAAGCCGCAAAGCCTCCCTCGTCCAGAGCGGCCGCTATCTCAAGAACTTCATGCCATAGCCGCACCGACCCGCCGAACACACGGAACCTGTCCATGTCTCTCGAATCCGACATCCGCAATATCACGGCAAACAGCGGCGCCGAAATGGCCGTTTCCGCTCTCCACCTCGAATCCGGGCAGCGATTTGACGTCGACGCCGAGCGCGTCTACCCGCTCTGCAGCGTCCTGAAAATCCCTGTTCTCGTCGAAGCCTTCCGTCAGATCGAGGAGGGCCTCTTCACCCTCGACGACCGCTGGCAGCTGACCACCGCAGAAAAGAACCTGCCCAGCGGCATCCTCGTCTTCTTCGACGACGGCCTTTCGCCCACCGTCCGCGACCTGCTGACACTCATGATCATCATCAGCGACAACACCGCCACCGATATGGTCATGCACCGCCTCGGTGAAGGCAGCGTCACGCGCACCATGCACGACCTGGGCCTCACCGACATTCACGTGCCGCTGACCATCCGGGAGTTGTTCGACGACCTCCTCCCCTCTTCCGACCCGACCCAGGATATGCTGGCCCTCGCCACCGGGCCGCGTAACCGAGAAGGTGTCTGCTACAGCCTCGGCCCCGACAACGACACGGGCACGCCTGCCGCCCTCACCGAGCTCCTGGCCCGCATCTGGCGCGGAGAGACAGTCAGCCGCGCCGCCTGCGACACCATGCTGGAGATCCTTCTCAAGCAGCAGCTCAATGACCGTCTGCCGCGCTACCTGCCGCCCGGCACGCCCTGCGCCCACAAGACCGGCACGCTCCCCGGCATCCGCAACGACAGCGGCATCATCTACGCCGGCGAAAGCGATCACGTCGCCGTCACCGTCTTCTCACGTTGGGACGATGAAGCAGTTTCCGACGACCCCATCGCCCGCAGCGAGCAGCCCATCGCCGTCGACACAGCCTTTGGTCGCATCGGCCGGCTACTCTACGACACATTCTCTGGCTCTTGACCGCAACCATGCCTGATTCGTCAACCCTGATTCGCAACGCCCGCATCATCGACGGCACCGGCAACCCCTGGCAGCACGGCGACTTGCTCTTCACCGGCGACCGCATTGAAGCCATCGCTCCGCCCGGCGGCATCTCCGCCGCCAACTGCGCCGAAACTGTCGACGCTTCCGGCCTCGTCGCCTGCCCCGGTTTCATCGACATTCAGAGCCACTCGATTCTATCGCTCATGATCGACGGCCGCTGCCTCTCCAAAATCACCCAGGGCGTCACAACAGAAATCATGGGAGAAGCCTGGACGCCCGCGCCCGTTGCCGGCCGCCACACCGATCCCATGGCCAACTAGATTCTGCCCATGCCGATCAGCGACGAATGGCGCCAGAAAATTCGCGGCTGGATACGTTTCGGCGACTGGCTGCAGGCCGTCGAAGATGCCGGCGTCTCACCCAACATTGGCTCCTTTCTCGGCGGCGGCACGCTGCGCAACGTCGGTAAGGGCATGGAGATGGGCCGGCCCTCCGCCGACGCACTCGATCTCATGCGGCGGACCATGGCGGAGGCCATGGATGACGGCGCATTCGGTGTCTCCTACGCCTTGATCTACCCCCCGGACTCCTACACCGACACTGAAGAGCTGATCGAAATCTGCAAGGTCGTCAGCCGTTACAACGGCCTTTATATTACTCACATGCGTTCGGAAGGGGCGCAGCTCTTTGAAGGGCTGGAAGAAGCACTGACCATCGGCCGCCGCGCCGACCTGCCCGTCGAGATCTATCACCTCAAGGCCTCCGGCGCCGCCAACTGGCACAAGATGCCTTCCACGATCGCCCGCATCGAAGAGGCCCGCGCCCAGGGCCTCGACGTCACCGCCGACATGTATCCCTACGCCGCTTCAGGCACCGGCCTCTCTTCGCTGCTCCCCACCTGGACCGCGGCCGATGGTAATTTCTTCGAGAACCTGGAGGATCCGGCTGTGCGGTCGCGCATCAGGAAGGAGTTGCTGGAAGCTCAGGACAGCAGTGGCCAGCCGTCGACGAGCGGAGGCGCCGCGGGCGTACTGCCGGTCGGTTTCCACAGGGAAGAGAACCAGCACTACGTCGGCATGAATCTTGGGCAAATCGCCGCCGAGAGGGGCCAGGACTGGCTCGACTGCGCCATCGACCTCCTGCGCTCCGAAAGCCAGCGCATCGGCACCATCTTCCTCTCCATCAGCGAGGACAACCTGCGCTCCCAGTTGCCGCTGCCCTGGATCAAGTTCGCCACCGACGCCGCCGGCGTCGACCCGGCCTGGGCCGCCGAGCTCGGGCCGACCCATCCACGCGCCTATGGCACCTATCCCCGTGTTCTCGGCCACTATGTACGCGACCGGCGCCTGCTAACCCTCGAAGACGCCGTCCGCAAAATGACCGGTGCCGTCGCAGACCGCCTCGGTCTGCGCAAGCGCGGGCACCTGCGCGCAGGCTTCTACGCAGATATAGTGCTCTTCGATCCGCACACCATCAGTGACCGCGCAACCTTCGCCGAATCGCATCTGCTGTCGGTCGGAGTGCAGGACGTATGGGTCAACGGCCAGCGCGTTCTGCGCGACGGAGAGCACACCGGCGCCGTTCCGGGCCGGTTCGTCAGAAGAGATTAAATGTTTCTGGGGTTTCGACCTGCAGAATCTACAGTCGGGAAAAGGAGGGTACGAAAAAACGAGGAATTACCAAGGGGATTCGCCGTCCCCTTTCGTAGCGCCAATGCGCTTCAACTCTTCATCCAACCGCAAACGACGCAACTCCATCCGCCAAATGGGGAGTGAAATGTTCAAGTTGACAATCCGCTTGTTCAGCTCCTCGATTTGCGTTTCCCAGTCGGAAATACTGCGGCGCCAGGATCGTGCAAAAGCCTCCCTCTCGTTCCCAGCGGCCTCTGCGCCCGCACGCGTCAATTCCCATCGACGCTCCATCTCCGTTCGCAGCAGTTCGATTTCCGACAGAAGCGCCTTGCGATCGCCGATCCAGGTCGGCGTCAGATCGTTGTCCTTGAGCAGCTTATTGGCCATCCTCATATCGTCTGGCTCGTTGGGATTCCTGTTCAGACGCAGAGGCTGGCCTTTGCCCGGGAGGTTTTCAAAGGCGCCTTTTGCAGCCGCTTCGTCCAGCTGCTCCGTAATCAGGTCCTGCCACTCATTCAGGCCCCGTCGCCGTCGGGACTTCGGGCGCCTGCTCGCTGACCTGGGCAGGCTGTCCTTTTTCTTGGGTCCGTCAACCTGGTTTGCCAAGTCTCACCACCGTAACGGTCGATTCACGTGAATTTTATCACAACCGGCCCAGTCCTCTGAAAGTGTGAATGCGACCGACCTTCAAAGAGCAGGGGGGGAAGCATGCAAACGTCAGCAAGCCCGAACTGAATTCTGCAACTGCTCAAAAACCCCAACGAAAGGCAACTGACGATGAACCGCATTTCACTCCTGTTCTGGAGTCCCGCGGACAGGCGCCTGCGAGCCTTGTGGCGGTTAGTCCTCCATCTTGTTCTGGTCGTCGTCGCGCTCTTCGCCATCGGGACACTCCCTTTACTTGTACGCGAGGAACAGGAGAAGAGCTTTGCCTTTGTCGTCGTTGAAGTGGCCCTGAGCGGGCTGGTGGTCGTCGCTGTCACGCTGCTCGCAGCCCGGATTCTTGACCGCAGGACCGTTTCCGATGTCGGTCTGCAATTCACTTCGCATTGGTGGCGTGACCTTGGCTACGGGCTCTTCCTGGGCGCGTTCCTCATGCTGCTTGTTTTCCTTTTCGAACTGGCCCTGGGCTGGGTCACGGTCGAGGATTACCTCTTTACGAACGGTTCTGTTCCCTTTGGCCTCGCCATTTTCTGGCCTCTGACCCTTTACCTTGCCGTGGGAATTTACGAGGAACTGTTGTTGCGGGGGTATCACTTCAAGAACATTGCCGAGGGCCTCAGCTTCAGGCCCCTGGGCCGGAAGAGGGCCATTCTGCTGGCTTGGCTCGTCTCCTCAGCCGTTTTCGGGCTCCTCCATGCCGGCAACCCAAATGCAACTGTTGTCAGTACTGTGAACCTCTTCCTGGCCGGGCTCTTTCTGGGACTGCCTTTCCTTCTGACCGACGAGCTGGCGATGCCGATTGGCATTCACATCACCTGGAACTTTTTCCAAGGCAACGTCTTTGGCTTCCCCGTTAGCGGCACATCCGACCTTGAGACCACCTTCATCGCCGTGCACCAGGGCGGCCCCGATTTGTGGACCGGCGGCGCCTTCGGGCCGGAGGCCGGTCTGCTGGGCCTCGCCGCGATTGCAGTCGGTTCCCTCCTGATCGTTTGGTGGGTCAAACGCACGCGGGGGGCGGTCGGTTTCGCGCTGTCCCTGGCCGAATATCAATCTCCCGCCAGCACCGAAAGTGTCGCCGAACAGTCTACTGTGGAATAATGACTGCAATTACATCCCAAGTGGCGCCGGCCACTCTTGTTCGGAGAAATCGACTGTGAGCACGAAGCTATGGGGAGGCCGCTTCAGCGGGGCGCTCGATCCGCTGATGGAAGAGTTCAACGCGTCGATCGATTTCGACCGGCGCCTGTGGCTGGCCGACATCCACGGCAGCCAGGCCTACGCCCGCGCACTGGCAGCAGCCGGTCTTCTGACTGAGCAGGAGGCCGTGCAGATCGTCGCAGGCCTTGAGCGTGTTGCCGATGAATGGCGCGCCGGAAAGATTGAAATAAGGGCCGGCGACGAGGACATCCACACGGCAAACGAGCGCCGCCTGACAGAGCTGATCGGCCCCGTCGCCGGCAAACTTCATACTGGACGCAGCCGCAACGATCAGGTCGCGACCGACCTTCGGCTCTGGCTGCGGGAAGAACTGAAAACCTTGGAACAGCTGCTGCGCACCCTCATCGGCGTCTCCGTAGAGCGCGCAGCAAACGAAATCGAACTCCTCATGCCCGGCTATACCCATCTACAGCCGGCCCAGCCCACCCGCTGGAGTCACTGGCTCCTCAGCCATGCATGGGCCTGGCAGCGCGACACGCTTCGCCTCCAGGACCTCTTGAAGCGCGTCAACCTGATGCCGCTCGGCAACGGGGCCCTCGCAGGCAATCCCTTCCCGATCGACCGCGACCGGCTCGCGCAAGACCTGGGTTTTTCCGCCCCCACCCCAAACAGCCTTGACGGCGTCAGCGACCGCGATTTTGTCGCCGAAGCGCTGTTCTGGGCGACGATGACCATGCTGCATATCAGCCGCTGGGCCGAGGACCTCATCATCTACAGTAGCCGTGAATTTAGCTTCGTCACCCTGGCCGACGCCTACAGCACCGGCAGCAGTCTCATGCCTCAAAAGAAAAACCCCGACTCACTCGAGCTCCTGCGCGGTAAGGCAGGGCGAGTCTTCGGCGACATGGGAGGGCTGCTGATGACGCTGAAGGGTCTCCCCAGCACGTACAACAAGGATCTCCAGGAGGATAAAGAGCCTCTTTTTGACGCGATTGACACTTTGACCGGCTCTCTGCCAATCGCCGCCGGCGCGCTCGCCACCCTCACCGTCAATCGCGAAAACATGGCCCGCGCCCTCGTTCCCGAAATGTTGTCCACCGACCTGGCTGAATACCTCGTGCGCAAGGGTGTCCCATTTCGCGAAACGCACCACGTCGCCGGCGCAGCCGTGGCCCTCGCCGAATCCCAGGGTATTGCTCTTACCGAGCTGACGCTGGAAGCGCTTCGCAACTTGCACTCCGCCTTCGAAGAGGACGTCGCCTCAATCTGGAGCTACGAACGCAGCGTGGAGCAGCGCGACGCTCACGGCGGAAGCAGCCGCCGCGCCGTGCAGGGGCAAATTGACGAGCTTCTCCTTTGGCTTGGCCAACCTGACCCCTAGAAACGCCGCAGAATTCTATCGCGGGCAGCGAGCAGCAGGCCTCTTTAGTTGTCTGTGACTATTGAATTGCAGCAGGCGCGTTACGGCCAGCTTGCAAGGGGCAGCGCCTGCTGGCTCCCAACAGCGAGTCGCTGAAAGACCTCGATCGTGTTTCGGTCTTGAGGCACATAGGTGGAAAGATAGAGGTCGCCCCGGTCGCTCAAGGTGACGTCTGTAAATACGGTGTAACCCACCGGCCCATGCACTCCGTGCGTGTAAATGAGGCTGCGTAGGCGTGTGTTGACGTCCTGGCGGCGCTCGCGACTCGCCGACCAGAAGATTGGGAAGTCAGGGAAGGCGGAGAGCGCCGAAAAGAGCCGTCTAAACCGGTCCGTATGGCGGTAGCGCAGCGTCATGGCCCTCCACTGGCCAATGACTGTCATCGCATTTGCGTGCCAACCGTTGCCCAGCGCCCGACGCAGCGTCGAATCGGGGGCAAACAGCATCCCCAGCAAGTTGGCGCCCTCTTCCGTCACTTTGGCCTCGTTGATTTGTGTCATGCTGCAGCCGTGAAAGGCAGCCATCGCTCGATTGATTCCGATTATGTTGCCGAAGGTGTCCATCAGGAACGCGGGCAGACCAATCGCGCCCAGCGATGCCCATACCTTCTCAAATACCTCTCTGTGGTCGAGATCGGCGCGCACAACCGCCCTGTCCGCAGACTGACTGGCCATGGCAAAAAACTCGCGCCTTTCCAACGAAGTCAACTCGAATGCGCGCGCCAATTCCTGCAGAACCTCTCCCTCCAATCGCGCCTGCCTGCCCCGCTCGATTTTGCTCACGATTCTCTTGGTCAAGCCAGTCTCCCCGGCTAACTTCTGCTGGCTCCAACGACGACCGGTGGCAAAGTCGATCTGCTCTTTCCGCAACGCGGCTACGATCTTTCCGAACGTCTCGTGTTCCACTGACTTCTCCGTTGCCTGGGGTCAGATCCATCCATCAGTCACGGGCATTCTTTCTCATGTAACATAATAGCACCGTAAAATTGGAATTCAACGGGTCTTGGTTCCAATATTGGTTTCTTTGTGTCCCTGTTTCGGTTTTCCTTGGATTGATGCTGGAAAGGGTGGCAAGATCCGCCGCTCCGCCCGGCTCCGAGATAGATTTGATCGCGACCGCCTCCCTGTGATATATTCGTCCAGTGGAATCAGCCCAACACTTAGACCAACTTCGTAGCTGCGACTCTCCAGCCAGTAACTGCTCGCACTTGACCCGCGGAAGATAGCCCCCTCCTCCGCCGTAGATGAGGATTTTTCGGGAGACTGCTGCCGGTGTCACCACTTCGGATCCGGGACATGCCTGCCTCTGAATCTGATGTTGACAAGGAGCGCGACAGTTGTTAGAATGCCTCATCCAATACCGCCCTATCCACCGCACTGACAATGCAATAGGAAGAAGCGAGACATGGCCAACCTGATTGAAGTCCGCAACCTCCAGACACAGTTCTTCACCCAGGATGGAATCGTCCACGCGGTGAACGGCATCACCTATGATGTCGCTGAGGGAGAGACGGTCGCAATCGTTGGCGAGTCGGGTAGTGGCAAGAGCGTCGGCGTCATGTCACTCATTCGACTGATTCCCGAACCTCCGGGAAAAATCGTCAACGGTGAGGTGAATTTCGACGGCCAGGATCTGTTGCAACTTAATGAAGAAGAGTTACGGCAGATTCGCGGCAATCGCATCGCGATGATCTTCCAGGACCCGATGACGTCTCTCAACCCGGTCCTCACCATCGGCCGCCAGATTACCGAAGCTCTGGAACTGCATCTCAACATGAACCGCGAGGAAAGCCGCGCCAGGGCCATCGAGTTGCTGGAACTGGTAGGCATCCCGGACGCCGGCGCCAGATTGGATGACTACCCCCATCAGTTCTCCGGCGGCATGCGCCAGCGCGTCATGATCGCTATGGGCCTCAGTTGCAACCCCCAGCTGCTCATTGCTGACGAGCCTACAACCGCTCTCGATGTCACTATCCAGGCCCAGATTGTCGATTTGGTTACGCGCCTGCAAAGCGAATTAGGCATGGCGATCATCTGGATCACACATGATCTGGGCGTAGTGGCCGGATTGGCCGACCGGGTCCTGGTCATGTATGCCGGCTTTATCGTTGAGGAAGGGCCGGTCGACGTGATCTACGGCCAACCCAGGCATCCCTACACGCTCGGCTTGCTGCGCTCGATTCCTCGCCTGGACTTGGGCAGGCAAAAGAGACTCATCCCTATCGAGGGACTGCCGCCCGACCTGCTCGACCCACCGCAAAGCTGCCCCTTTGCACCCCGTTGCCCCTTTGTAATCGACAAGTGCCTGGAAGAAAACCCGCCTCTGATGGCGATCAGCGCTGTCCGCAGCTCAGCCTGCTGGGTCGATCTCTCTGACGTTGAAATCTATGACACAAGCGCCGACGAACAGGTGGAGGCCGTCGCATGACCACACAGAACTCCAATAGCGCAGACGTTTCGACTGCCGAAGAATCGACCCAAGACGAAGTGTTACTGAGTGTAGACAACTTGAAGATGCACTTCCCCATCACCCGCGGCATCATTCTGCAGCGGCAGGTGGGCAGCATTAAGGCCGTGGACGGCATCACTTTCGATCTGATGCGCGGTGAAACCCTTGGCCTCGTCGGAGAATCCGGCTGCGGCAAATCCACCACCGGGCGCGCCATTCTTCAGCTCTACGAACCCACGGACGGAGCGGTCGTTTTTGAAGGCCAGGACCTGACCGATATCAACAGCGGTGAACTGCGCCGCATGCGGCGCCGCATGCAGATGATCTTCCAGGATCCCTACGCCTCGCTCAACCCCCGCATGACTGTGGGCAGCATCGTCGGCGAACCGCTGGAAGTTCACAAAATCGGTGGTAGCCGCCGCGAACAGCAGCAGCGTGTGCAGGAGCTTCTCGAAATCGTCGGGCTCAATCCCTACTTCATCAACCGCTACCCACACGAGTTTTCCGGCGGCCAGCGGCAGCGCATCGGCGTGGCCCGCGCCCTTGCAGTCAACCCGTCATTTATCGTCTGCGACGAACCGATTTCAGCCCTGGACGTCTCGATTCAGGCACAGGTGATCAATCTTCTCGAAGACTTGCAGAGCGAGATGGGCCTGACCTACCTCTTCATCGCCCATGATCTCTCCGTCGTCCGCCACATCTCCGACCGCATCGCCGTGATGTACCTTGGCAAAATCGTCGAGCTGGCCGACCGCGAGGTACTGTACGAAAACCCGCTCCACCCCTACACGCAGGCCCTCCTTTCCGCCGTGCCGATTCCCGACCCACAGGTCGAAAAGAAAAGGCAGCGCATCATTCTCGAAGGCGACGTCCCCAGCCCTGCAGAACCGCCAACAGGCTGTAACTTCAACACGCGCTGCCCGCAGGTGATGGACATCTGCCGCCAGTATGAGCCTTCCTTTACCGATGTGGGTGAAGGGCACCGGGTTGCCTGCTTCCTCTACGATGAGGTCGAGGCCCTGAACGAAGCGGGCCAGCCGGTCGCAGTCGCCGCCTGACCCGATTAAGCAGGGCGCAGACACTCCTCCTCCCTGCCTTACATTTCGGACTCTTTGCCGCAGTACAACGCCTACGGCGTATAGATTCCGCCGTCCGTCTCCGACATCCTTTCGCTGGCAGTGACCTTTTGCCCCCGCCGCAGCCTGCAGGGCGCCTTCGGTATCACCTGCGCAACCGGCGTTACGGTGCGACCTCCTCCCCACCCAAAAAGCAGAAAATACTTTCCACAACGGCCTTGGCCACCAGCTCCGGCTCCTGCGTCAGCAGTCTGCCGTCGCCGCCCAGAAAGCCAAGCTCCAGGATCGCCGTAGGCGTTGTCGGCAGCACTTTGTTAAAGGCATGGTAGTAGGTCATGTCGTGCGTAATCGAATTTGAGTGTAAAGGCAGGCCCGTTTGCGCTGCGTACTCCGTGTTGATGCAGGCAACCAACCTCCTGTCCGTAGTGGGAATCGCGCTGTTCAACGGGTAAGCCGCCTTGAAGCCGCTTGCAGCGATACAGCTGTCCGCGTGCAGGCTCAAAAGAAGCTCTGTGTCCAGTCCATCCAACCTTTCATCATATTCATCCAGCACCAGGACCTCCAGACCCCCATCCTCCAACGCCTCACGCACAAGTTCGGCTATGCGCGCCACGACGTCGGCCTCCACCAAGGTGGGGGCGTTAGTCGGCCCGCATATGGCGCCTGAGTCGAATCCCGCATGACCGCTGATCAACGCGACCGTTTCCCGTTCCGGCGTCGGTGTGATTAACGTAAGACGTTGAATTGGGCTCGGAAGCAGGTAGTTGACGCCCGTCACAGCCAGATAGACAATTCCTGCAAAGAGGATGACGCTGATTAAGAGGAATACACGCTGCAGTCTGCGTATCAGAACTGTTCGCATCATCGAAAGTGGGGGTGCTGCAAAAGCATGCCGTCGTCCAATTCAGCGTTCGTCAAAGTTGCCAGGCCCCCGCGTCCGCCGTCTCCGCGCGTCTCGGGGGTCCCTTCGCATTGTACCCTCTGGGATCGGGTTGTCAATACTTTTCTCCTCAACCGAAAAATCGGCGTATCCGATCAGACTACTTTCGCATGACCGCCTCGCCTGCCGGTACCTACCTCTACCGCTCGAACCCGTTAGGGGCACTTCATTCGTCAATATCCCGCATTCTCGCGAACATTCCTTCAGGAGACATTCAGTGAAATGGTTGGATTTTGATAGAACAGTTTCGCATGTGTAAAATACACACTGACCATGAGCGAAAACGCTTCCTTCCTCGACTCCCCTACGGCGTCTCCAGACAGCGGAACTGCCGGTCAGGTCCCCGGCCTTCCGTCCTTGCAGTCGCTGGGCGCCATCCTGCGAGATCGCCGCGAAAGCGCCGGCATCCCGTTGTCAGAAGTCGAGCACGCGACCCGCATCCGACAGAAATACCTCGCCGCTATCGAGGCTGACGAGTGGCATCTCCTGCCGGGAGAGGTTGTCGGCCGCGGCTTCCTTCGCAACTACGCCTACTATCTCAATCTCGACCCCAATCAGATGATCGACCGCCGGCGGGCTATGGCCGACAACAGCCTCTCCCGCACGCTGGCAAGTACCAGTACCGGGGTCAGGCTGCCGCCGGTCCGCCCCGTGGACTACAGGCCGCAAGACGTCGACCTTGAACATACCGCCTTCTCTACCCGCATGTCGGAATTCTTCGAATCCGTTCGTGACTGGCTCGTGCCAATCATGGCGGCCGTCCTGATCGTACTGGTTGTGCTTGTTCTCTTCTGGGGCTTCAGAACGATGGGCGGAGAAATCGGAGATGCTTTTTCGACCATACAGGATAGGATCTCTTCTACGATCGACCTGAATGGCGCGCGCCAAAACGGGCAGACAGGCGGCTCCGACGGCGCCGGTGGCGGCGAAGAAACTTCCTCAAGCGCCGCCCCGGTCCCGACTGCGGTCATCCCTTCGCCGACCGCCACACCGACCCTGGCTCCGACCCCGACAGCCACCAATACGCAGCAGCCGACTCCGACGCAGACACCCGTACCGGCTCCCACAGCTACCGCTACGGCCACCGCCACGGCAACGCCCACCGAGGAACCGCCGGAGGAAGCGCCGCCGCCGCAACAGGAACCGGCCCCGCCGGCCATTGTTCCGGTAACCTGCTCTGACAGCCGCCTGGCTATCTTCTCACCCGGCATCAATCAGACCGTCAGCGGCGTGGTCCCGATCACAGGCCGGGCAACCCACGAACAGTTCAACTTCTATAAACTGGAGGTCGCCCCCGGCGCCAATGCCTCCCAGGGCTTCACTTGGTTCGATGGCAGCGACAGATCAGGAGACGGCGGGGCCAGAGGAGGGCCCGTCGAAAGCGGTACCCTCGGCCACTTCAACAGCGCAGGTGTGGCCGACGGCGCCTACACCATCCGCCTCACAGTCGTCGACACGAGCAGCAACTACCCCGACCCATGTGAGGTCTCAATCAACGTGCAAAACTGACAGGCCAGTCAACCTCTGCTACTGTTGCGTCTCGCTCCCTCTCCGCCAGAACGCGGCAGGGCTGGCAGCAGCCGGATAAACGTGACATGCGGAGGCGCGCCGAATCGGACCGGGATGCCCTCTCCCAACCCGCGATGGACATAGACCTGGATACGCCCCCGCCGCGAGTAGCCGGAAGCCTCACTTCGGGACAGCTGCTCCGTCTGCGTATAAGTGGGCCCAATCAGCGGCAGAACGATCTGCCCGCCGTGCGTGTGGCCGGCCAGAATCAGGTCTGCGCGGCCGGCCGCCTCAGCTTCGATTATGTCCGGATTGTGCGACAGCAGCACCGTGGGCGCGTCCTGTGGCACCTCCTCCAGACCCCTTTGCAGGTCCGGCCTCCCTTCCATAAGGTCCTCGATACCGACCAGGTAAACGCCCGTCTCCCCCAACCGCACAGCCCGGTTGTCCAGGAACTGCATCCCCCGATCCTCCAACTCGCGGCGTAATCGGCCGATGTCATTGACACCGACCGGTTCCCCGTCAAAGCCCTTTTGCAGCAGGTACCTCCCAAAGCGGAGAAGCTCGCGCAGTCCCGCTTTGCCGGAATCCGCCGTCATCAACCTGCCGCGAGCCCCCATTCCTGCGCCGTTTTCCCGCCCACGGAAGAGCCGCCAAGAGTAAATGGGCGCCTTGCTCAGGTTATAGAAGACGTGGTCATGATTACCCGAAACGGCAAAGGCGCCCAGGCGCGGCTTGGGGATGCTGTCAATGAGTGCCAGGATATTGTCCAGACCGCTATCTCTGTGCAGAAAATCACCCGTATGGATTAGCAGATCGATCTGCTCGCCTGCGGTCGCTCGCCGAACCTGCTCGATCTTCGCATGCTCACGGCGGTCTGCGCCACGAAAGTGCGTATCCGAAAGATGTAGGATGTTCAACCCATCACGCGGCAATCCCGCCTTGTCCCGCAGCAACCGCACCGCCACCCTCTCGGTCCGCACGTCAAATGGCTCATAGAGAAACGCGTAACCCCCAAGAGCCGCGCCCAGCCCGGCTACAGCACCCAGTCCAGCCCAAAGTACAGAAGCGTGCAGCCTTCCACCTCCGGCGATTGGACCACCTTCATCAAGTCTGGGACGGTCGCCCATTAGACCTCCTCCGGTTTTTCCGCGTCCCTCTGCACCTGCACGCACTCCTGCCTCGGACCACCTGGCAATCACAGCCGGCAACGCCCCGCATAAACTGGGCACGAAGAACCAATCCTACCGGAGGAGACGCCCTTTGGCAATCTTGCCGCCCACTTGTTTCCATCCCAAATTTGGGGGCAAACTATCGCAATCTTCTGGTAGAGCCCTGACCAGAACCTGTCCGCGACCCGATCTGGGGCAGAGGAACCAGCAACTCCCTCTTCACTCTTTCCTCGCCCTTGTGCCTGCCCGTCCTCCCCCACAAAACCGTTTCATTGCGCTTTTCCCGCCTCATCCATACCAATTCCGCACCCCCCAACGATACCAGGGCAATCGCATCTTATTGGGAGAGAACTTTCAGGAGATAGTCAGTTTTCCAA
>VXRG01000060.1 GCA_009838625.1 Caldilineaceae bacterium SB0664_bin_27 | reverse complement strand
CCCCTGGCCCCTAGCCCTTACCCCCTACCTCCTCCGCAAACGCGCGCGCCTGCGCCGCCATATCCACCTCAACCATCTGGTTCCATGCCGACATCAGTCGCCGCGTTACCGGTCCCGGTTCTCCCGTACCTACATTATGACCGTTGAAGCGCGTCGCCGGCATGATCGTAAACGGCGTGGAAGTGAAAAACGCCTCGTCCGCCGTCATCACGTCATACGGCTCCAGATTGCACTCCTGGCAGGCCAGTCCAAGGCTCTTTGCCAGTTCCAGCACGGCCTGCCGCGTCACGCCTCGCAGGATATTTCGCGGCTCCGGTGTCAGCAATCCCCCATCCTTCACTACGAAAAAGTTCGACCCGGTGCCCTCCGTCAGAAATCCATCCTCGTCCGTCAACAGGGCCCAGGCCTCCGGGTCCACCTTCTGCGCCTGAATATTGGCCAGCTGGTAGTAGATGCGGCTGCGGTTCTTGATCTTTGGATCAATCAGCCGCGAGGGCACCGAGCGCTGCGTCGGGATCACGGCATGCACTCCCTGCAAATACGTGTCCGCAAACGCGGCCAGATGCCACGTCAGCGGCCAGCAGTTGATCGTAACCGTCGGCCCCACCTCTCCCGCGAAGACCGACTTGTACAGCCCCATCGGCCCCCGCGAAACGTTGTGTACGATCTGAAAGTCCCTGCCGTCCGCGAAACAGGCCCTGTTCCTCTCGATCGTTTCCAACGTCGCCGCCTCCATCTCCTCCTCCGTCAAGCCGCAGTCGATCTCCAGCGTCCGCAGCCCCACATAAAGCCTCTCAATATGCTCCCGCAATCGAAACGGCTGCCCGTTGAACGTACGCGTCGTCTCAAATATCACGTCGCCGTACATGAGCGCAGAGTCGAAAATCGAAAACGCCGCCTCGCTCTCGGGAACGAACGATCCGCTCACGTAAACTGTGCGTTGGCTGGTCATGGTATGCCTCCCCTGGCACTGGTTTCTGGCCCCCGGCCCATGTGTATTTCCTATTGGAAACAGACTGCAAATGATTGTACACTTGACCCTGTACTCCTGTCGATAAGCATCGCGCCCACATCCAAAGGAATCCTACGTGACAAAGGGAAAGCGGTTGGTCCTCACCCCCGCAGGCCAAATTGAAATCGAAGAGTTTGATGTGCCGGCCCCCGCGCCCAATCAGCTCCTGGTACGCACCAGCCTCACTCAGGTCAGCGCCGGCTCCGAAATGAACGGTATCCGCCGTCGCCGCACCGCCAGCCCCGCAGAGCAGGCCTCATTTGCAAACGAAGGGCTTGGCTACACCGCCATCGGTGTCGTCGAAGAAGCGGGCAGTCAGATCGATCAGGTCGCGGTGGGCGACCGCGTCCTCTGCAGCGGCAACCATTCCACCCACTGGCTTGTTACACCCGAGCTCGAAGCCAGTGAAGTCGTTATTCCACAACAGTATAATGTCCAAAAACTGCCCGACGATCTGACCGATGTGGAAGTCGCCTTCTGCGTTCTCGGTGACGTGGCCCTCCACGGCGTGCGCCGCGCCCAGATCCAGATCGGTGAATCGGTCGCAGTCCACGGCCTCGGCGTTGTCGGCCTGCTCGCCTTGCAGCTCTGTCGCCTAGTCGGCGGCCAGCCGCTCATCGGTGTCGACCTTGTCGAGGAGCGCTTGGATCTTGCCCGCCAGCTCGGCGCTTCCCATCTGGTCAACGCCGGCAGCCAGGACGCGGTCGAAGAGATCCGTGCCCATACGCAACTGCCTTGGCGATGGCGGGGCGCACTGCCCAGCATGTTGCCCGGCAGCGGGGCCGAAGTCCAGCTCCACTGTACCTCCTTTATCGGCAACTACCCCACCATGATCAAAGCCGCCGCAGATCGCGGCCGCATCATTCTCGTCGGCGCGACCAGCGGCTCCATCCCCATCGAGTCCAACGAGCTATTCCGCCGCGAAATCGTCGTAACCGGCTCCTACCAGACCGGTATGAGCGACACACATCCCTACTGGCCCTGGACGCGCGTGCGCAACCAGCACGTGATTCTCGACCTCATCCGCCGCCGCGAGTTGCAGACCGAGCCACTCGTCAGCCATGTAGTGCCCTTCACCGAGGCGCCAGATCTGTTCGACCGCATGATGAGCGGCCACGAAGGCTGGCTGAGCGTCTTCTTTACCTGGGACTGACATCCAAGGAGGCCGGCATGATCGACTTTCCCCGCTCCTTCTTCACTTGGAAGACCTTCCCCAGGCAGGAGGACCCCTACTACAAGTACGCCGGCGGTTTCATCGGCAAGGATGGCGACGTGCGCCTCGTGCGCTTCAACATCGAGTCCAGCTGTGTTATCTCCGATGAGAGTGGCGCCGCCTTGGCCGAACTCTTCGTAGGCGCCCCCTGCCGCACCGAATATACCATCCCCCAACAAGGCTTCTTCCAGATCCCCAGCAGCGAATTTCGCATGGCCTTCAGCCGCACGCACCGGATCCCAATCGCCCGTCTGCCCAGCGGCGAATCAGAGCACGCCTCAGCGCAGAATCTGTGCGAGGCCTTCCAGGATCACGACATTAGCCTGAAAGAATTTCCCCACCCAATCGAACTGAACGCCGGCGAGACCCTGATCGAGGCCACCCTCGCCAACGCCCTGCTCAATGCCCGTTGCGCCTACCGCGACGAACAGACTGGCCTTCGCGTCACCGTCGAATACCCTGTCAATCTAATCAACGTCAACCGCGAGGACGCCGCCTTTCAGGTCTGCACCGGCCCTCTGATACTGCCCGACCTTGCCACCTGGAACGGCCGCACTGTCGACCGCGTCTTCCTTGCCCACGCCGCCTTCACCGCCTTTGACTACATTGAGTTCATTCTACGCCGTGAGGTCGCCGCCGCCCCCCAAGACCTCGCCAGGCTTCACCACCTCCAAAGCCGGGATAGAAATTACCTCCGCGATCCCGACAACAAACCCCCCCGCAAAGCCC
>VXRG01000069.1 GCA_009838625.1 Caldilineaceae bacterium SB0664_bin_27 | reverse complement strand
ATGACCGTGCTCGTCATCGTCGTCGTCGTGGCCTTCCTCTTCGGCATGGCCGTGCTCGTCATCATCGTCGTCGTGGCCTTCCTCTTCGGCGTGGCCGTGCTCGTCATCATCGTCGTCGTGGCCTTCCTCTTCGGCATGACCGTGATGATGTTCTATCCCATAGATGAGTTCATCGGGGCCGGCGACGGCCGCGGCCAACTCAATGATCTCAGCCCCCTCCTTCAAATTGGCCTCGGCCAGCTTCAATGTAGTCTCATCGAGATGAATCCCGTTCAAAAAGATCAGGTCGGCCTCAGCCACTTTCACTGCGTCGGAAGGTTTCGGTTCAAAGGTGTGAGGGTCGACGCCTGGGGGCAGGATTCCAACGAGATCGATGCGGTCGCCGCCGATGTTGTAAACAATGTTTTTGATCGGGGAGAGTGAAGCGACAACGCGTAAGCGCTCCCCCTCGGCCGGGGCGGCAGTCGTTCCAGGCGCGGCCGGGCTACAGGCGGCGATAAGGAAAATAATTGCCAGGAGCGAAGTCAGAATTCGAAATGAGTTAAGCATCTGCGGGTACCCTTTCGCCAGGCTGGTGGCGTGTGTGCCCCCACAATAGGCATCAGGCGCCGGCAGAGTCACGGCAGTCGGCGCAATGCCCAAAGAATGAGACATGACTTACGTCGACCTCAAAGTCGTATTGGGAATCCATCGCCCGGCGAAACGCCAGCAAGACGCTGTGCGGCAGCTCGAGCAGGCTGTCGCAGGAGCGGCAGACGAGGTGGTGGTGCGGCTCGGGGCCGGCCATCTCGTAGGCAAGCCGGCCGTCGGCCATATGCACCATCGCCAGGATGTTCTGTTCTGTCAGAAAGTGCAGAACCCGGTAGACTGTCGCCCTGCTCAGTGTGGGAGCGATGCGGTGCACTTGGTCGTACACGGCTTCGGGCGTGACATGGTCACCGAGTTGACAGACGGCGTCCAGAATGAGTTGGCGTTGGGGTGTTACCCGGTAGCCGGATTTGCGTAACTGCCGGCTGATCTCTGTAGTATTGTGAGTCATGATAATTTTGCTTATTGCGAAAACTTGCAACAAAGCACAGTGAGAGACCAGGCAATGGCAGTGTCAGCGCTGGTTTCCCGTCAACCGCATACTCGCTTCCGACCTGCTCCTGTAGACTGTACCATCTTGTCGACGAGACGGAAAATCGCCCAATACTTCACAGTTCTCCTTCGTCGAGGCGTTTCGGCTGCTTGGCGAATTTACTCCGTGTCTGGCACGTTGCGGGTGTCGATATTGTCAACTGGCATTGCTGAAGTTACTGGTTGACAGACGTATCCGGGCCGGGCACATTACCGGTCTCAATACCATTCATGAGCGAGGGATCGCCGCCAAGGGCTTCCGCCATCGTCTTCAGGTTATCCACCATCATACTGATGTAGGAATGTTCAGGATCGCCCGGATTTCCGGGAAGATCGTCGTCGCTCAAAGTACTGACAAATTTAACGCCCGCTTCGCGGCCAATCTGGTCGACAACGCGGGAGGGAAAGACCTCCGAGCCAAAAATAGCGGGTACGCCTCCTTCCCGCAATTGGTCTATGAGGTCCGCCACCTCCTGACCTGACGGTTCGGAGAAATCGGACGGTTGGATGGCCCCCAGTACTGTATAGCCGTAACGGGGCGCGAAGTAGGCAAACGAGTCGTGATAGGTATACAGTTTACGATTTTCTGCCGGGATGCTGGCCGTCGTGGCCTGAATGGCAGCATCCAGCGCTTCGATGCGTGCGGCGAACTCGTCATAGTTGGCCTGATATGCTTCGGCATTGTCCGGGTCGCGAGCGGTCAGCTTGTCGCGTACGATTTCGGCGTACGCGAGGGCGAAGATCGGATCGGTCCACAGATGAGGATTGGGGCTGCCGGCCTCTTCGGGAAAGGAGAAATCGAAAACATAGTCTTCAGGGTCGATGACCATTTCTCCGAGAAGAACGACTTCGCCTCCCTCCTTCAGATTAGCCTCGGCCATCTGCATTGCGGAGGTCTCCAGGTCAAGCCCGTTGATAAAGATAAGATCCGCCTTGGACAGCGTGACGGCGTCGGAGGGGGCCAGTTCGAAGGTATGCGAGTCGGTGCCGGCGGGCACGAGGCCGGTCAGTTCGACATGGTCTCCGCTGATGTTGTAGACGATATTGGTGATCGGAGAGACGGTGGCGACGACCTGCAAACGTTCCTCTTGGGGCTCCGCCCTGTTTCCTACGCAGGCGCACAGGAGACTGACAAGCGCCAGGAGAAGGAGAATTCTGGGTGGAGTGGGCATGAGCGAATTACCTTTCGACGGGATGGGTCAATTAACTGAAAAAATTTTTGCTGGCTTGGTCAGACTATATGGAAAATTCTCAATTGGTATGAGTCACTTTTGTTGCCAATCTTAGCATTGGTCAGTCAGGCTATCAAACTTAACCTGCTTAAGTTCCCGCGCTTACGACCCCACCTCTCGGGGTAGAACCCTTCACTCAGACTGAAACCAGCTCGACGTGGTCCGCAAAGCGCCGGAAGTCGGGTGTATCCCATAATGGGGATGAGATTCAGGCTACTCTGGGGAGTTAATCCGGGCTCCACAGCCCGCTACTCTGGAGCATCACAAATCTGTGATACACCCCAAAATTGTATGAATTTCATATACATTGGCAGGCAACCAGGCTTGGGGTGTTCCCTTCCCGCTCAATTCCGGAAACCTGTACAAAACCTGTACTCCTTCGGCATACCACTAACCGCGAACGACCGCATTTCGCCGCCGACTTTGCGGCCAGAATCAGCTCAAAAACTCGATCCCGCGGCGCCTCAATTTCCCCCGATTTTTGACCAAAAGTGTAACATCCCCATTGGAACATTTTTTTGTAACATTTTTCGCCCTTTTTTGCCCCTCTTTCTCTCTGGTCAGGAGCCCCAAAACCAGGAATGTTACACTTTCGCCGAAAATG
>VXRG01000022.1 GCA_009838625.1 Caldilineaceae bacterium SB0664_bin_27 | reverse complement strand
ACCTTTTTCCACGGAGGGCACTGAGGAACACGGAGAACACCTTTTTTCCGCGAAGGGGCGTGATGGGGCGCGGAGGAAACCTTTTAGATGCGCGAAGGGGCGCGGAGAAACTTTGGTGATGGGGCCATGCAGGGTCAGGGGACGGTGTCGACCTCCTCAGACCAGGGGCCCTCTGTGCCGTCGATTACGGCTCTGACGCGGTAGTAGTAGGTGTTGCCGGCGGTAAGGCCGCTATGGGTGTAGGAGGTCGTATCGGCAGAGTGGGTACCGCCTATGCGCTCCCATTCGGTCTGGCCCGGGGTCCATACAATCAACTGGTAGCTGTCGGCGTCGGTCACCTCACTCCAGCTGAGAGCGACGCTTCCGGCGGAGCCGCTCGCGACCAGGCCCGGCATGAATGTCGCGCCGGGGACGGCGCTGGGTGAGTTCGACCATGCGCCCTCGGTGCCGTCAACGACGGCGCCCACCCGGTAGTAGTAGGTTTGACCGGCGGAAAGCCCGCTGTGGGTGTAGGAGGTGGTGTCGCCGGCAAGGGGATCGCCGATGCGTATCCAGGCGTTTTGGGCGTCGGTCCAGACGATGAGGATGTGGCTGCCGGCGCCGGAGACGGCAGTCCAGCTGAGCTCGACCTGGCCGACGCCGGTTGTTGCGGACAGAACGGGGGCCGGCGGCGCGCTGGGGACATCGCTAACCGATTCAGTCCAGGCGCCTTCAATGCCGTTTTTGACTGCGCTGGCCCGATAGTAGTAGGTCCTTCCGGCGACGAGACCGGTGTGCGTGTAGGAGGTGGTAGTGCCCGAAATGGTACCGCCGATGCGTTTCCAGGCGGTCTGGCCGTCGGTCCAGCTGATAAGCCGGTAGCTGTCGACGTCGGAGACGGCGGTCCATGTCAGCTGGACCTGGCCGACGGCGGCGGTCGCGGTCAGAGTCGCCGGCGCGGCCGGGCGGACGGGGATTTCGGAGACCGAGTCGGACCAGTTTTTCTCCGTGCCGTCGACCACGGCCCTGACCCGGTAATGGTAGGTGTTGCGCTCGGTGAGCCCGCTGTGTGTATAGGAGGTGACGGTGCCGGTGATGGGATCGCCGATGCGCTCCCAGTCTGTGAGGCCGTCGGTCCACATGATGATCTGGTAGCTGTCGACGCTGGCGACGCTCGTCCAGCTGAGCTCGATGCTGCCGGCGGAGGCGGCGGCGGTGAGCGACGGGACGTGGGAAACGGTGGCCTGAACCTCGGCGGCCCAAGGGCTCAGTTCGCCGGAGACGGGCGCGGCGCGGCCCGTGTATTTGTAGGTGTCCCCTGAGGTGAGGCCGGTATGGGTGAAGGTGGTCACGTTATGCGTGAGGGAGGCGCCGTCATCGAGCCGCTCCCAGGGGTCCTCGCCCTGCCTGGCCCAGATCTCATAGGAGGCGGCGCCGACGATGGGCGCCCAGCTGATGGTGACCCGGTCGGAGCCGGCGGTTGCCACCAGTACGGGCGCGGCGAGGGTGCTCGAGCTGTCCGCCGCTTGGGGGGCGGAGCTTCCCGGGCCGACCTCCTCAAAGGAGATGCTCTGTTGGGGGGAGGGCAGGGCGAAGTAGATGGCTGCAATGACGGCGGCCAGGACAAGCGCACTGATTGAAATTAGACGTATCATGGGTTTCATCGTTGGCACACTTAGTCCTTTTTTGTCCTCTGGCTGCGGTGAATTGCGCGTTGGCGGGCATCCATCTGCCGTACGGGTTACCGGCTGCCGAGCCGGCCCGGGCAACCCTCCGAACGGGGAGGGAAGCGGGCAGGCGGCCTACGGTTCAACTATACACAAGGTGCAGGGTTGGGTGCAACGGTTTTTGGGGTACCGGCAACGGTTCATAGTCCGATCGGACATGAATCGTACCGCTTCAGGCGACTTGCACGCCGCTGAGGTTTTCGAGCGCCTTGACGAGGGCGTGGTTGCCTTCTTCGCCGAGGCCCATCTGCTGGAGGGTGCGGTAGAGGCTGAAGATCTGGCCCGTCAGGAGGACGGGGACGCCGAGGGCGTCGGCTTCCTGCATGATGAGGCGCACGTCCTTCTGCTGGAGGTTGATGGTGAAGCCGGGCCGCCAGTCGCGATCTATGATCTGGGGGCCGCGGTTGGCGAGCATCCAGCTGCCGGCGGCGCCGCCGGAGACGGCGTTGAGGCACTTTTCGAGGTCGACGCCGCCGGCCTGGGCGAAGACGAGGGCCTCGCTCATGGCGAGACAGTTGCCGACGACAAGGATCTGGTTGACGAGTTTTACGGTCTGGCCGGCGCCCTGCTTTCCGACGCGGGTGATCGTCTTGCCCATGGCTTCAAAGACGCCCCGGGCGCGTTCGACCTGGTCCTCGTCGCCGCCGATCATGATGCTGAGGGTGCCGTTGGCCGCCCCTTCGCTGCCGCCGCTGATGGGCGCGTCGAGCATCTTGACACCCTTGGCGTTGAGCTGGCCGGCGATTTCGATGGTGGCCTGGGGGCTGATGGTGCTGCAGTCGATGACGAGGGAGCCCTCATTTGCGCCGGAGAGGATGCCGTTTTCGCCGAGGATGACTTCCTGGACGTCGGGCGTGTCGCTGACGCAGACGATGACGATGTCGCAGTTCGCGGCCACGTCTGCAGGGCTGGCGCCTGCGGTTGCGCCGGCACTGATGAGAGGGTCCATGCGGCTCGACGTTCGGTTCCAGACGCGCACGCTGTATCCGGCTTTCAAGAGGTTGCGGGTCATGCCTTGTCCCATGATGCCAAGGCCGACAAACCCGATGCGTTCATTCATTCTGAGTGTCCTCCAATTGAAGTCGTTGCGCAGAAACTGCTGGCGGGACATTTATGATACGTCCGTCGCTGGAATATGGCAAGAAGGGGGGGGGTTGTCTGAACCGTGATTTGGGGGGATTAGAGTGATTAAACGTGATTGCTGTGCGATCGCGGGTAGGGGGACTTGAGGGCGGTGGTGGTTGTCTGAAACATGATTTGG
>VXRG01000031.1 GCA_009838625.1 Caldilineaceae bacterium SB0664_bin_27 | reverse complement strand
GGATCGAAATGAGCTCCGCGATCCCGACAACAAGCCGCCCGGCTATCCCCCGCCACGACCATCCCCGACCGTCTATCACGAGATCTGGGCGCTCCCCTCGACCAACACAGTCCTCCGCGCCCCCAACCTCTGACTCAACAGGCTTGCAGTTACTGACCACCAACCACTGCCCTTCAATAGGTGACACTCATGAGCAGTTCCACCACCGCACACACCGGTCCAATCGATATCGGCGCCCGCCTTGAACCCCTGATCGATGACTTCCTCATCGCGGAGCTGACAGATCCCCTCGAGCTGCGCCTCCATCCTCCCGTCAAGCGCGAAGTGGTCCTTCAGACCGACGCGCCCTGCGAGGGCAACGCCTGTCTCTACCGCACCGTCTTCCAGGACAGAGACGGGCGCTTCCGCATGTACTACGGCGCCTGGCACTACGTCATGGGCGGCGACCGTATAAACTACCCCCACCCCTACTATGTCTGCTATGCCGAAAGCACTGACGGCAAGCGCTGGAGCAAACCCGACCTCGGCCTCGTCGAATTCGAGGGCAACCGCAACAACAACATCGTTCTCGCGCCTGACAGCTTCCCTGGCATCGACATCAGTGCCGGCGATACCGCCGTATTCCCGGACACGAACCCAGCCTGCCAGGAGGGATCCGAGTACAAAGCCATCGTCCCCGCCAAATCGCCGCGTGCCCTCTATGCCCTCCGGTCCCCTGACGGCTTCAACTTCTCCTTCATGCGTCGACAGAATGAAGACATACCGGACCCTGTCATCACCGAGGGCTACTTCGACTCCCTGAATCTGGCCTTCTGGGACGACTACCGCGGCGAATACCGGGCCTACTTCCGCGACTTTCGCGGCGGCGCCCCCCACGGCGTGCGCGGCATCAAGACCGCCACCTCCGCCGACTTTCTCAACTGGTCCCAACCTGAGTGGCTCGACTACGGCGACAGCCCCGAACAGCCTCTCTACACCAACCAGATTCGGCCCTACCCGCGCGCGCCCCACATATTCTTTGGCTTTCCCATGCGCTACATCGACAGAGGCTGGTTACCGCAGACCGACAACCTCCCCGGGCTTGAGCACCGCCGGGAGCGCAGCGCCGCCCATCCCCGTTACGGCTCCGTGGTTACAGACGGGCTCTTCATGTCCAGCCGCGACGGGCTGAACTTCAAACGCTGGGGAGAGGCGTATATCCGCCCCGGCCCCAATGTCGTAGACAGCTGGGTCTACAGCGACAACTGCATTGCCTGGGGCCTCATCGAGACCGAGGCCGATTCGCCCGGCGCCCCGCCCGAGCTCTCCCTCTACGTCGTCGAAGGCTATTGGACCGGCAGCAGCATGAACGTACGCCGCTACACCACCCGCATCGACGGCTTCGTCTCCCTTCACGCTCCCCTTGCCGGCGGCTCCTGTCTCACAAAACCGCTGATCTTCTCAGGCCGCCGTCTCGTCCTCAACTTCGCCACCTCCGCCGCCGGCAGCCTGCGTGTCGAGATCCAGGACCACGAGGGCATCCCCGTCCCCGGCTTCTCCCTCGACGACAGCGACGAAATCTTCGGCGACGCCATCGACCGGACCGCCAACTGGGCCGGCGGCAATGATCTCAGCGCACTGTCAGGACGTCCCGTCCGCATCCGGTTCGTCCTCAAAGACGCCGACCTCTACTCGATTCAGTTCCGCGAGTGAGCGGCGTCAGCCAGACCGGAAGACGCCGTCCACCATAGGAGACCAATATGCACATCTCAGAACTGAACATGACCCAGCTGGAGCGGGGAACAAAAAGCGCCTGCTGGCTGAACATTTCGCCGCGCGTCGAAGGCGGCTGGTGGCAGCTACCCCTGCTCACCGTAACCGGATCGAATCCGGGACCCACCTTGGCAGTATTCGCCGGTGTCCATGGCGACGAGTACGAGGGCGTCGAAGCCATCCCCCGTATCGCCGAAGAGGTCGACCCTCACCACTTGCGCGGCACACTCCTCATGGTCCCTGTCTGCAACATGGCCGCCTACGCCACTGCCACCCGCAACAGCCCCATCGACGGCCTCAACCTGGCACGCGTCTTTCCCGGCTCCGAGACCGGCACCCTGACCGAGTGCATCGCCTACTGGCTAACCCACAAATTCATCAGCGCAGCCGACTTCTTCATCGACCTCCACAGCGCCGGTATCGTGGGCGAAATCCCTACCCTTGCCGGCTACGTCCATAGCGACGACGACATCGGCCGGCGCTCTCTGGCCGCAGCACGCGTCTTCGGCGCGCCTGTATTGTGGGGTCACCCACCGCCCATTCCGCCGGGCCGCAGCATCACCGCAGCCCTCGAACTGGGCGTGCCCTGCCTCTATACCGAAGCCGCCGGCGCCGGCCGCGCCCGCCCCGAAGACGTTGACTGCTTCACACAGGGCGTCCTCAACGTCATGCATCACCTTGACATGCTCGCAGGCGACCCCACCCCTGCACCTCCCGCCGAGCACCTCATCGGCGACGGCAACATGGACGAAGTCATGTCCGCCCCCATGGCCGGCTACTTCCGACCCCGCGTCGAGCTCCTGCAGGAAGTCCAATCAGGGCAACTCGTCGGCGCCATCCACGACCCCCTCGGCGCCCTCCTCGCCGAGCTGCACGCCGAAAAAGACGGAATCGTCATCATGCGCCGCGGCGTACACCGCGTCCTTGCCGGCGACGGCCTCATTCACCTGACCAACCGCGCCGAATAACACAATGCCTTTAGCGCGTTCGGGCCTTCGATCCCCCATCAGCCCGTTCTTACTCAGCAGGTCACCAAAAGCTGGCTACTTAAAGCCCCTAACCCCTGGCCCCTAACCCCTAACCCCTGCAGTTCTACCATCCAAGCGCATACCCATCTCGCCGCGGGTCCGCGCCGCCCATGAACCCGCCGCTCTCAGGATCGACCATGATGCCCGGCCCGCCCCCTGCTTCCGCGGTCCAGGGACCCCGCCGGTTCA
>VXRG01000175.1:9747-27052 GCA_009838625.1 Caldilineaceae bacterium SB0664_bin_27 | reverse complement strand
GAGGAAGCCATCCACTCCCCTGCCCGCCGCACCGCAGGAGGTTGAACCGTCGAGTCGCGTGCCTGCAGCGCCTGCGGACAATAGCTTGCTGGCAACGCCGATTGCACTACGCATGGCCCGCGAGCACAATCTGGACCTGCGCCGCGTGGCTGGCAGCGGACCCGGCGGCCGGATTCTGCGAGGAGACGTCGAGAATCATCTGGCCGAGGCCCGCCCAGGCGCGATTGAGGAGGTCGTCCAGCGCCCGCCAGAGGACGGCGACCGACCTCCGTCCGTCGGGACTGCCGCTTCGCCGCTGCGGCGCACGATCGCGCGGCGCATGAGCCAAAGCAAGCAGACGATCCCTCACTTTTACATCACCAATTCGGTCACGATGGACGATGCACTGGCACTTAGGAGGCAGTACAACAAAGCATTTCCAGCGGATGCGCAGGTCACCGTCAACGACATCGTTGTGAAGGCCGTTGCCCTGGCGCTGCGCGACTTCCCCAACCTGAACGCGTCCTATGTCGACGACAGCATCGACGTTCACTCTGACATAAATATCGGCGCGGCGGTGGCGGTGGAAGGGGGCGTGCTGACTGTCACCACCCGGCAGACAGACCGCAGTCCCATATCTGACATCGCCCGCGAGAATCGAGCCATGATCGAAAGGGCGCGCACGGGCAGGGCCAAGCCGGATGATGTAACGGGCAGCACCTTCACGATCAGCAATCTGGGCGGCTACGATACCGATCACTTTGCCGCGATCATCAACCCGCCGCAGGCCGCGATTCTGGCGGTGGCAACTGCCAGAGAGACCGCGGTCGTTGAGGAGGGCCAAGTGGTCGTGCGCACGGTAATGCAGATGACGATCTCTGCCGACCACCGGGTAACCGACGGCGCTGAGTGCGCCCTCTACTTGAAGAGAGTGAAAGAGCTGTTGGAGGCGCCTATCCGGCTCTTCCTGGGCGGCTGACAGCACTCCGATCAACCGATTACCCAATCTCCTGCCGCGATCGCGCGGCTACAATACTTTAGTGGATGGCCGCATGACCCAAGACCGCTGCATGCGAAAGGGCACTAGGAAAATGCGTAAGAACGGCATGATCTTCTTATTACTGGCCCTTGCCGCGGCAAGTATCTTTGTCGCCGCCAACCAAAGCGAGGGAGATGCAGAAGACTTTCTCGAGCAGGGCATCGCAATGCTTGAGCTCGGTCAGTACGATGAAGCCATCGCCAAAATTGAAAGGGCCCTCCAGCTGCGGCCCGACATGGTCGCCGGCCACATCGGCAAAGGCGTCGCTCATTTCATGAGTGGTCGCAACCAGGAGGCGATTGCGGATTTCGACCAGGTACTCCGGTTGGAACCATACAATGTCAGTGCCTACTTCTACCGGGGGGCTGCCAAAGGCAACCTCAAGCTGTACAAGGAGGCCATCGCTGACTATGACTTCGCTATACGGCTGAAGCATGACCACGCTGATGCCTTCGTACAACGGGGAAATGCCAAGACCTGTCTTGGTCTGCATCAGGAGGCTCTAGCCGACTTTGAAAGGGCTCTCTTATACGATCCTGACAATGCCAGGGCCTATCACGGTCGCGGCGTCACTAATCTTAACCTTGGTCGGAGCGAGGACGCCCTCGGCGATCTCGACCGGGCACTCCAATTGAAACCCGACTTTGCTGAAGCATTCGTCGGTCGGGGCTATGCGAAGGCCGCATTAGGTCTATACCAGGAGGCCATCGTCGAATACAACCTGGCCCTCGGGCTGCAACCAGGTCATGTCAGTGCCATCTTCAGCCGGGGCCTTGCAAGGGAGAAAATAGGCCAATATCAGTCTGCCATCGCCGACTATGACCAGGTTCTCTTGTCCAAGCCCGACAGTGCCCACACCTACTTCCACCGGGGCCTCGCCAGGGCCAACCTTGGTCGGTTCCAGGACGCGATCATCGATTATGACCGGGCACTCCACCTCAAGCACGACTATGCCAAAGCCTACCTCCAGCGTGCACTTGCCAAAGACAACCTTGGCCTATTCGAAGGCGCATTCGCCGACCTGAAAAAAGCGGCCGCGCTGGATTCGGCAGAAGTGGCCGTCGCCAATGCCGGCAGTATCGACTTGGGGGGGTTTGCTCGACAACTCTGGTTTGAGCAACACTGAGCGCACCTCAGCCCAAACAGTTCTTCCACGGTTTCCGAGGAAGTTGGCTGCCCAGTTTACTTCACAGCGGTACCACACAAGAGCATGCCCAAGTTTTCCCCTCGTCAGCTGACCGCAATCGCACATAAAGTTTTCGTTGCCGCCGGCTTGCAACGGGTCGAGGCCGGGACTGTTGCTGAACACCTGGTTCAGGCAAACCTGGCCGGACACGACTCACATGGCGTGCTGCGGATTCCGGAATACGTGGAATGGATGGAAGCGGGTGACGTCGTTCCCGGGCAGCACATTACGATCATACATGAGACGCCAATACTGGCTGTCATGGAAGGCGGCTGGGGTTTCGGCCAGGTCATCGGCCTGGAGGCGTTCGCGGTAGCGATGGAGAAGGCGAGGGAGAACGGCGTCGGAATCGTCGCGGTCAGCCAGTGCGGGCATATCGGGCGCGTCGGGCACTACCCCTACCTGGCTGCAGAGCAGGGGCTGGTGACGGTGATGTTTGTCAATACGCACGGGGGCGGCAAGTTGGCCGCTCCGTGGGGTGGGCGGGGTCGGCGGCTTTCGGCCAATCCCATCTCGGTTGGAATACCGCGCCAGGACGACGAACCGCTGGTGCTGGATATGGCGACATCAGCTATTGCCGACGGTAAACTCAAGGATATGTTGAACCGCGGCGTGCCCGCGCCGGCCGGTTGTATCGTTGACGCGGACGGCAATCCGACAACGGACCCCGCCGACTACATGGGGCCGCCTGAGGGCGCACTGCTGCCTTTTGGCGGGCACAAGGGATTTGGCCTGTCATTTGTCATCGACGTGCTGGCCGGCGCGTTGACGGGGGCAGGGTGCAGCCGCGATGGCGTGAACCGCATCGGCAATGGATTCCTGGCCATTCTGATCCGGCCCGAGCAGATGAGAGACAGCGACGGCTTTTATGCTGATGTCGAGGGGTTGGTGCAGCACGTCAAAGGTTCAGAGCTGGCGGCCGGGTTCGACGAGATCCTGGCGCCGGGCGAGCCGGAGATCCGCACTCGTCAGCAGCGGTCCCGGGACGGCATCCCCGTTGACGACACGGCATGGGGCAAGATCTGTGCCGCGGCCGAGCGGTATGGCGTCCACTTGAACCCATCAGAATAGGGCCCCATAGGCCTCGAAGTAGGCTTCGCTCGTCATCAATCCCCGCCCTGGCATCTCAAACTCCCGCAGAGGAAAAGGCAGCGAGAAAAAGGAGAAGGTGAATCGTTCTGCAGCCCTGTTGTCGCTCAGGCGAACACGGTGATTCATCGCTTTGATCGCGCCGTGGGTCCACATCTCCATTAAGTAGCCCGGGTAGACCAGGATCGAGTCTGCGGCGTCAACTGACTGCCACACAGATTCCCCGTCCTCGCCTGTCACTTGCAGCTCCAGTTCTTCGTCAATACCAAAAGGGAAAACGGTGAACAGAGAGGCATCGGGATGCGCGGAAAGCCGCGTGTTGTCGGCTGCGGTGGACGTGAACTGCTGCAGCGGCGGATAGTAGTTGTTTGAGACCATGTGGCCCGCGTTCCCGTGGTAGAAGTCCAGCAAGCCGGGAATGTCAAGCTGCGTAAGCAAGGCAGTTTCCAGCGAACGCACCGTCTCCGCAACCTCTTTCCAGCTTCCCTTCAGAAAGCCCAGAAACTCTTCGGGATAGCGGTCCGCCGAGTAGAACTCGGAGAGGACAAAGGTGCTGATGAGGTCGTCCTCGGCCTGATGGCTGCTGTCGGTTTGGCCGTAGAAGGAAAAACCGTCGTAGGCATATCCATATTGCTTTTGAAGGAAGCGGAGTTGATAACTGCGACTTCTGTGGATGAAAGTTCGAAACGCATCCAGGAGTTCGGATCTGTCCAGGGCGGCCAAGGAAGCTACTAGATATCCTCTTGACTTCAGTTGGTCTGCGCGCTGTCTGTCAATCACGAGTCGGCTTCTCCAATTTCAGAGTTTCAGGTGCGCAAGCGCATTTCGTTTCAGCGTGAGAAAATCCGGCTCCAGGATTGTATTCACGTCTCGCGGGTCGGGCAAGTCGATTTTCAGATCGGCGGTGATGCGGCCGGGACGGGGGCTGAAGACGAGCATACGATCTCCCAGCAGCAGCGCTTCGTCGATGTCGTGCGTGATGAAGAGTATCGTCTTGGAGAAGCGCGTCCGAACGCCCAGCAGCCACTGCTGCAGCATGCGGCGAGTGAGGGCGTCGAGTGCACCGAAGGGTTCATCGAGGAGCAGGATGTCGTAGCCGGCCAGGAAGGTGCGAAGCAGTGCGGCCCGCTGCCTCATTCCGCCCGAGAGTGTGCTGGGCCAGTTGTTTTCGAAGCCGTCCAGCCCGAAAAGGGGGAGCAGTTGACGCGCTTCATCGCGAGCTGTTTCGCGGCTGCCTCCTGCCAGTTCCACGCCCAGAATGACGTTTTCGAGCACTGTCCGCCACGGCAGCAGGGTATCCCGCTGGGGCATGTAGCCGAAGCGCCCCTGCCGGTCGGACGGGTCCGGCAGGGGCTGCGTTTGCAAAGTGATCTGGCCGCTATCCGGCTGTTCCAGACCGGCCAGCAGGCGCAGCAGGGTAGACTTGCCGCAGCCGCTGGGGCCGATGATAGTCAGGAACTCGCCTGCTTCGATATTGAAGGTCAGGTCGACGACAGCTTCGACTTCGCGTTGCGCGCCCCGGCGGGAGCTTCTGCCGAAGGTCTTGGAGAGCGAGTCGACTGCCAAGAGTGTCATTCTTATTCCGGTAGGAAATCGTTTGTATATGCGCCCTCGCCGTCAAACGACCCGATGATGCCGCCGTCGATCAGGAAGTCGGCGTAGGCCTGCCAAACATCGCCTGACTGGATGCCCCATTGCGCCGCTTCCGCCTGGTATTCGTTGGCCAGCCATTCCTGGCTGGCATGAACGAGATCAGTGTCCAGGTCCGGATTGGCCGCCAGCAGAATATCGGCCGCTTCGCCAGGGTTTTCAATCGCGAATTCAAAGCCTCTGGCCGTCGCGCCGACAAATGCGCTTACGGTCTCGGGATCGCTGGCGATCATGGACTCACTGGTGATCAGGATCGGCGTGTAATAGTCCGGGATGCATTCCAGGTAGTCCTTGAGCATGATGATGTTAAGGTCGATGCCCTGTAGCTCCGCGTTGATGCCGGTCCAAGCGTAGTAGATCCAAGCGAAGTCTACCTGATCGGCTTCGGTAATGGAAAGGAAGTCGGCCCAGCCGACGTCGATGAATTCGACATCCTCGGCCGACCCTCCGGCACATTTCATCAGCAGATCGATGGTGGGATACTCGATGGGGGAGCCGAAGCTGCCATAACGCTTACCGGCGAGGTCGGTGGGCCCTTCGATGCCTGCGCTGCTCCGGGAAGCAAACCCTGAGGTGTTATGCTGGATGACCGCGGCGACGGAAACTATGGGCACGCCCTCGACACGGGCGAAGGTGGCTCCCTCCTGGTAGCTCACGCCAAAGTCGGCCGATCCGGTGGCCACGACCTGGTGCACATCGGACTCGCCCGGTATGACGATATCCACATTGAGGCCCGCTTCCGCATACCAGCCCTTCTCCTGGGCCACGTAGATGCCGGTGTGATTTGTATTTGGCGTCCAGTCCAGCAGCAGGGTTACGTCTGTCAAGGCGGCTGAGCTGCCCTCGCTCTGCGCGGCCGGTGCAACCGGCATACAGGCAGCCGCCAGTGCGACCGCCATAAACAACGCAACCAAAAAAGTGGCTCGTGAAAGTCGATTTCGCATCATCTCCTCCTTGGAGTAAGAACCTGCTTCTGGCAGCTACCGGATGGCAACTGCCGCTATCGTTCGTCAAAATGCCAGGGCATCATCCCGCGCTCGAGTGCAAATACGGCCAGAAACAACGCGATGCTCAGGAGTGAGGTGATAACGATGGCTGAGAAGACCTGCGCAGTCTTGAAGGCCGCCGACGAGCGCAGCATGTAGATTCCCAGCCCCTGTTTTGCTCCGACCCACTCCCCGACTATCGCGCCGGTTACGCTGTAAGTTGCCGCAATTTTCAGGCCCGAAAAGAAATAG
The DNA here is from genome assembly GCA_009838625.1 of Caldilineaceae bacterium SB0664_bin_27. Lineage (GTDB taxonomy): Bacteria > Chloroflexota > Anaerolineae > Caldilineales > Caldilineaceae > Bin5. The sequence goes on along the minus strand of VXRG01000175.1, from coordinate 20,871 downwards.
GGCAGAGCAGCAGGCAGCCGCACCTTGCGCCAAATCTGCAGCCACGTCGCCCCCATCGAGCGAAAGAGATCGATCAGCTCGGGCTCGGTTGAGGTCAGCCCATCGCTCGTGTTGACGGCGATGGGGAAGAAACAGAACAGTGTCACCACGATTACCTTGGGCGCGATGCCAAAGCCGAACCAGATGATCAGCAGCGGCGCCAGCGCCAAAATGGGTACAGTCTGGGAAATGACCAGGAGTGGATAGATGGCGCGTTGCAGCAGCGGCGAAAAGTTGATAGCGGCCGCCACCGCCACACCTGCGGCCACCGCGATGCCTATGCCGATTGCGACCTCCAGCATGGTCTGGGCGACATGGATGCCCAGCAGAGCGCGCATCTCCCAGAATGCCTGCCAGATCGCCGATGGCGAGGGCACGATCCACTTCGGCACATCAAGGCCCCAGACCACAAGCTCCCAGAGAATTGCCAGCGTGAGAAGTACTGCTGCTGGCAAGACCAGGCGCGCCGCGCGCATCAGCCTGTTCCTCGGAACTTTGCAACTTTCTCCTCGATGGAGGAGCCGCCGACTGACTCGCCGATCTTGATGATCGTCACCACCCCTTCCACACCGTCGACGAAGCAGGCGCGATGTGCCGCTTTGGCCACTTCAAGACAGCTGTCCAGATCGCCCTCGACGGTCGTTCCCAGGGCACCGACCTCATATTTGAGGCCCGATTCCTGGATTACGCCAATGGCGCGATCGACAACCGAATAGACATCGCCACCGGTCGAAGGGAGTACCTGAATATCGACGTTCACCGGGTTGGCCATATTTTCTCCTTTCCAAAACAAAAAAACCGCCCTGGCAGGCGGTTGGCGTCTGGTGCAAATTACAGTTTGTCTACGTGTCGCTAAGGTTCCTACGCCAGCATTACCTGGATCAGGTGTGTCGGTCATCTCCACAGAGCGCCATTCGGACGCAGAAGGAGATTTCTCAGCCCAGTTCTTCCGAGCTCCCGATTGCGAATCAGTTGTTCAGGTGCCAGAGCGCTCTGTTCATGAGCGACTGCAGTCAGTATATTTGAGACTGTGCTGTACGTCAAGTCAGGAAGATATGGAATTCTCGTAGACTTGCTCTGAGCGGAGAAACGAGCGCCAGGTCCTTTACGAGACCTGGCGCTGATTTTGGGTCGGTGGAAAGTGCTCAGGCCGTGACCAGCTTCCCGGCTTGCAGGAGCGGCTGAGCGGACCCAATGCGCTCGTCGCGGAACTGCTTTGTATAAAGGTCGTAGTAGTGGCCCTTCCCGCGGATCAGTTGAGCGTGTGTGCCCTGTTCCGCGATGCGGCCATCCTCGATCACGAGAATCCGGTCCGCCTTGCGGATGGTCGAGAGGCGGTGGGCGATGACGAAACTGGTGCGGTCGGCGAGGATCGCGTCCATTGCTTCCTGGACAAACGCTTCGGTGAGGGTGTCGACCGAACTGGTGGCCTCGTCCATTACGAAGATATCGGGGTCGGCAAGGATTGCCCGCGCCAAGCTCAGCAGTTGAGTTTGGCCGACCGACAGTAGGACGCCTCCTTCGCCGACTTGACTGTCATATCCTTCCTCCAAATCATCAATGAAGGAATGCGCTCCGGCCATTCTGGCTGCATTCACGACCTCGTCGTCAGCAGCGTCAAGCCGACCGTAGCGGAGATTCTCCCAGATCGACCCGGAGAAGAGATAGGGAGTCTGAAGCACTACGCCGACTCGACTATGGATACCGTGCAGGGTCCACTCGGTGTAGTCCCTGCCGTTGATCAGAATACGTCCCTTTGAGGGTTCGTAAAAGCGGCAGGCCAGGTTGACGATTGTCGACTTTCCGGCGCCGGTCGGCCCGACCAGAGCGATTGTTTCTCCCTGCTTCACGTGGAGACTGAAGTCGCGCAGAACCGGTTTTTCGTCCTCGTACTGGAAGTCCACATTCTCGAAGACGATATCGCCGCGGAGTGTCTCGGGCGCCTGCGCGCCTATCCTGTCCTGTATCTCGGGTACGGCGTCGACAAGGCTGAAGATGCGTTCTCCGGAGGCTATGGCCTGTTGCATTTCAGCGTAGATACGCGCCATCTCCTGAATTGGAAAGAGCATGAAGGAAATGTAGAAGATGAAGGCCTGGATGCCGCCGATGGTCATGCCGCCCAGTTGGAACTGCCAGCCGCCGTACAGAACAATGCTGGACACTGCGACAGCGCTGATCAGTTGCACAACGGGCAGGAAGAGTGCAGACAGCCAGGCGGCTCGGAATCCGGCGCGATACATGGTCCGGGTAAGGTCCTGGAACTCTTCGAGGTTGGCTTCTTCGCGGCGCAGAGATTTTACGACGCGGACACCGGTTATGTTCTCATTATAGGCACCGGTAATCTTTGAATTCGTCTTGCGCACTTCGCGGTACTCCAATAGGATCTTCTTCTTGAAACGGAGGGCAACCACCACCAGGACCGGTATAATGGCAGCTATGATCAGCATCATCTGAAAGTTGATCACGGCCATAAAAGCAAGAGAGACGATTATATTGAATACGCCCCAGGCCAGGTCCATGATGCCCCAGGCAACTAGGTCCCCGACCCGACTGGCATCGGACGTAAGCCGGCTCATGAGCCAGCCAACGGGTGTCCGGTCGTAGTATGAGAGCGACAGGTCCTGCAACCGGGAAAACAGTTTTTTGCGCAGATCGTACTGCACGCGCTCACCCATTCTTCCCGCCGAAAAAATAAAGCCCATCACGCCAAACGCAACCAAAAGGAGTGCCAAGCCGTACTGCATGACCAGCTGCCAGAGCTGCTCTGCACTTCCCGCGAGAATTCCCTCATCGATTATCCGCTTGGAAAGAAAGGTCAGATACCCGTCCATAGAGGACGTAACGACCATCGCGATGAGATATCCAAACATCAGGGGCCAGTGCGTAAGGCCCAGACGAAGGATGCGAGCGACGGTTTGCCCGTTGAATTCCGTCTCGAACTCCTCTTCCTCGAAATGTTCTTGTTCTGACATGGGTCAATCCTTGGTAGCAGAATGGGGGAGCTCAGGTTCGGGTGACGCGGCATTGTCCGCTGGAATGGGCCGCCGCTCGACCAGGCCTTCCAACTTGGTCTCCGCGGCTGCGACGACTTCGGCGATTTCCCGTTCCAGATCGGCCTCGATCTGGACCTGTAACTCGTATATCCTGCGGTAGACGCCTGGTTGGGACACCAGCTCTTGATGGCTGCCCCGCTGAATGATCCTGCCCGCCTCCATCACCAGTATCTGGTCTGCCATCATGACGCTCTGCACCCGGTGGGCGATAATGAATGTGGTGCGGCCCTTCATCAGCCGGCGCAGCGCCTCGCGGATTGCTGCGTCGGTCTCCGTGTCTACGCTGGAGGTGGCGTCATCGAGAAGCAGGACCGCCGGGTCCTTCAGCAGGGTACGTGCTATGGTCACCCTCTGCTTCTGGCCGCCGGAAAGAGTCACGCCCCGCTCGCCCACCAGTGTGTCGTATCCTTTGGGAAAACTCATGATGACGTCATGGATTGCAGCGGCCCGGGCGGCTGCCTCCAGCTCTTCATCGGAGACGTCCCTTCCCACTCCAAAGGCGATATTGTTGCGGATCGTCGTGGAGAACAGAAACGGTTCCTGTTGTACGATGCCGATCTGGCCCCGCAGGAAGCCGCGAGGGTAGTTCCGCAACTCTTCGCCGTCCAGCACTATGCTGCCGCCGCTGTAGTCATAGAAACGGGGCAGCAAGTTAACAAAAGACGATTTGCCCGAACCGGTGGCACCGAGCAGGCCGACCACCTGGCCGGGCTCAGCGTCAAAGTTTATGTCGCGAAGAACGTAACCTCGTTCGGCAAATGCCTTCCGCCGCGCTGCTTTCGGGTCCTGGCTTACCTCTTCAGTTTTCTTCACTTCGACGTTTTGCTCTGCTTCGGCTGTTTCGTAGGCGAACTGCACGTTTCTGAACTGGAGAGCGCCGCGTAGACGCTCGTTCGAAGGTGCGCTGCCCTCTTCCAGCTGCTCCCTGTCCTTGCGAATGATCTCCTGCACGCGATTCAACGAGACAAGCCCTGTAGCGATATGTGCGACCAGCCGGCCAACGCCCTGTACAGGCCAAATCGTCACGATGAGCAGTCCGGTAAATGCGACGAATGTGCCCAGGCTGATCTCTCCATTCAGTGCGAGAAAAGCGGCCATAGCCGTACCGAACAGGACCTGACCCCCGGTCAGCAGTTCGATCACTGGCCAGAAAAAGGTGTGGTAGTTGGCCATACGCAGGCCGCGCCGGAGTTTTTCTTGATTCTCCTCCTCGAAGCGGTCGATCTCATAGGACTGCCGCGCGAAAGCCTTTACGACGCGCACGCCTGTCAGCCTTTCCTGCAGCCGGTTGGAGACGGCGGCATCCTGGCTCTGATAGGACTCGTAGACCTTCTCCATTCTTCTGAAGAAGAAGAAGGAGGCGATGGAGACAACGGGCAGTACAGGGACGGACAACAAGGCCAGCCAGCCATGCAGCAACGCCAGCGCGCTCAGATTCACAAGAAAGAGCAAGCAGGTGCTTCCGAGCCCGATCAACTGATCCTGGAAAAGCCGCCGCAGCGTGTCCACGTCGGAGGTCGCTCGCTGGATCAGTTCACCGGTCTGCATTGTGTCGTGATAGGTGAACGTCAGCCTTTGGATGTGATCATAAAGATAGTTTCGCAGGCGGCGCGCGATGCCTTCGGCCGTTTGCGCTGCCAGCCGGCCCATGCCATAGGAGAACAGGCCCTGAAGCAATGCCAGGGCAGTCACTCCAGCCGCCACCCAGGGAATCTGCCAGCGAAGTTCGGGGCCAGCCAGGACATCGTCCACAAAGTAGCGCAGCAGGTAGAAGACTGCGGAGCGGCTGAGCGCGGCAAGCCCTGCAGCGACGACGGCGAAGAGATAAATGGTACGAAAGCCGGATGCCATCCGCCACAGACCCACGAAGCGGTTGGTTGTCAGCGTGTTTTGAAGGTCGTATTCAAGCCTGATACCTTTATTGCCGGACTCCTCTTCACCGTTTTCTTCAGATCGGAGGCCCAAGGCCGACCAGATTCTGCGCAGAGGTCGCATCCAGGTTGACGCCTCCTGGTCCGGCAGGGATAGACCGGTCCTCCGGTTTTCTGGCTTGTTGTCTGCCATACTGAAAAACTCCTAGCCACCTTTACAGCGTACGCACCAGTTCGGCGCGACAGGCGTTTGGTGTTCGGTAACGGCAGCCCCAGTTCGTCGGGGGAGATCAAACCGAAACTGCCGGTTACCTATTTCGGGCGATTGCCCGCACAAAACAAAAGAGCCACAGGCCGGGCCCATGACTCTGAATTGGTTTACGCCAATCAAAAAAGCCACGGGCATTTGCACCGTGACCATTTTGCCGATTTGGGAGGGGGTCGGTACTCAGGCCGAACCGCCATCCACTGTAAGGTTCACCGGTGCTCTGCTCCTAGGACGAAGCTCGCAATGCAAAAGACTGCGGCTCTATTTCTGATACGTGCCATTTTCACCGGTTCTCCTGACGTACAGTCGGTGAGAGCAATCAGATCCCACCCGCTGCTTGTTGCAGACTGCCAGCCACTATAGCAGGCCCGCACAAGTGAGTCAAATCCCAGGTGGCTCGAAACGAAATGCCAATTTGAAGTGCAGCCCAGGATTTGTTAGAGGATATGAACAGGATTATGATTGCTGTTCATAAAGTGGTTCAGGAGGGCTGAGCTTGGTCACGCCTACAATCTTCGAGAGGTCTATTTTCCAAGTAAAGGGAAGTCGTGCGTCTCCGTAGAGGCAACACCTCATTGAAGCTCAGGATAGCCGGGATCCGATTTAGTGCCTTTCCCGTCGGATTCACCGGCCTGATGTTGACGTTACTCTTGCTACGACCCCAGTGGACCCAGGCGGCAGTCTCTCCTTTGGAGTCTCGACTCATTACAACCCACTTATATGAGATTCAGATTGACGTCGTCGAACTGGAAGCATTTCCTACCCGGGGAGGCGCGATAGAACCTCTGGGAGACAAACTGCTGGTGGCAACGCCAAGAGGTCGACTGGCGCTGATTGACGATGCTGGAAGAGTGGCGTACCTGCCGCAAAGAGTACCGATGAATGAGTCTGCCTCGGAAGGACCAATCCTCTGGACCGGGTTTCGTGTTGCAGACATTCTGCTTCAGAAGCGCGAGCAAAACAGATACACTCTCTTCGTTTCCCATCATTACTTCACAGGCAGTTGCGTAGAGTTCAGGATCTCCTCTGTATCATTGCTGATCGCCGACTCCGACGTAAGCCTATCGGGTGAATGGAAGACTGAATTCACCGCCAATCCGTGCATCGACAACGACATTTTCGACTTCGGCCACAGAGGGGGAATCCAGGCCGGCGGACGCATGTTGATGGACGGCCCGGACCATCTTCTTCTGGTCACAGGCGACCAGGCCTATTATGAGTGGTACCAGGAGGAGAACCCTCAGGAGGCGCCCCCGCGGCTCGGGGAGGACTCTCACCTTGGCAAGCTGTTGCGAATCGAACTGGCGAACGGGGAGGTAGAGACCGTTGTCAGCGGTTTTCGGAATCCACAGGGGCTTGCTCGCGATGGGGACGGCAACCTGTGGCAGACGGAACATGGGCCCCAGGGCGGCGACGAGCTCAATCAGTTGAAGCCCGGCCTTGATTTCGGTTGGCCTTACGTTACGCACGGAATTCAGTATGGGAACAAGATCTGGCCATACAACGAGGTTCAGGGCCGGCATGACGGGTACGAAAAGCCCGTCTACGTCTGGATTCCGGCGATAGGGATATCCAACCTGGCTGTCAGCGACAGCCGGCAGTTCCCCTTGTGGCAAGACGATCTTCTGATTGCTTCGTTGATCACACATTCCCTGTACCGCGCCCGGCTCCACGATGGGCACGTGATGTATGTTGAGAAGATTGAAATTGGCGCTCGCATTCGCGATATTACGCAATTGCCGGACGGCCGCTTTGCTCTCCTGACGGACAGCGCCAAGGTGCTTTTCTTACAGCGCGCACCGATATACTGCCAGAGCGAAAGTGACCTCGACTCGATCTATTCGCATGATGCCGAAGAGGTCTGCATCGATCTTTCCAGGGTGATCGCGGCGGCAGACGACCCGCTGATCCGCACTCTCAGTAACGCCCATTTCGACAGATCTATCATCCGTTCGCTCTACAGCATTTACATCCATGAGAACCGTCTCACTTACGTCAAGAGCCCTTGCGTCGCCAGTGACCTGGAACATCGCTTCTTTTTGCACATAACTCCGGCCGATGCCGGGAACCTCGTTGAGGAGACTGCAGATTTCGGCTTCAACGTTCTTGACTTTAACACTGACGAAGACATCATCGGCTCGACCATGCACGAGGACGTGTGCATTGTGACCCGCGCTCTACCCGAATTTGCACTCCATCACATCTACACCGGACAGGTGATTCGGGTGGAAGAACCTGGCGGGGAGGTCTCCTGGAAAGGCCCGGTCTGGACCGGCAGCCATACTTTCAGCGGCGCCCCCGACGGGGAAGCAGAGACCGGGGACTCACCTTACCAAACGGAGGAGGCCAGAGGCTCCAGCCCGGGCGCCGAGCTGTTCGCGGCGCGCTGCGCCGCTTGTCACAATCTGGCTGCCGAGCACAATATCGGCCCATACCTGGGCGGTGTGATAGGCAGGGACGCTGGAAGCGTTGCCGGATTCAGTTTCACGGCCGCCATGTCTGCTCTGGACATCGTCTGGACGCAAGAAGACCTGGCCGAGTACATTGTCGATCCTGCCCGGTTTGCACCTGGAACCACGATGGCTGGCGTCGGCGTGACCGAGGAGGAGGCCCAGCTCATCGTCGAGTTTCTCGCGGCCAATCAGTGACGGGGAGAGCAGGGTCTTCGATGCACATTGTGAATCCAGCCCAATGCGCACCGGAAACTACGATGGCCGCAGTTGGCGTCAGCCAAGAGGAAGCCCGGGCGATTGTGGAAATCTTGGAGTTGGATTGATAATGGGAGCGCGACGCAACAACGACAGATCCTTTGAACCAATGGAGAATGCACTATGAGCGATTTCAGCGGAAAGACCGTCATCGTGACAGGCGGTGCGAAAGGCATTGGCGAAGGTGTAACGAGAGCATTCGCCCAGGCCGGGGCCCACGTATTCTGCGCCGACGTCGACACGGAGGCCGGCGCCAGGATGGAGGCCGAAAACAGCTCGGTGGCCGGAAAGATAACCTACGTCAATGCCGATGTTGCCGGGGCGGCAACTTGTGAGGCGTTGGTAGGCCAGGCGGCCGCGACCGGCAGCGTTGACGTCCTCGTCAACAATGTCGGCATTCAGCCTGTGGACAGTTACCTGCCGGCCCATGAGTTTCCGGAGGAGACGTGGGACCGCATTTTGGACGTCAACCTGAAGAGCGGGTTCCTGATGTCAAAGTACGCGGTTCCGTTCATGTTGCAGCAGGGCGGAGGCGTCATCATCAACATCGCCAGCGTGCAGGGGCGCCAGTCGATGAAGGGCGTGCCGGCCTACGCCGCCAGCAAAGGCGGCATGATTTCGCTCACGCAGCAGCTGGCCCTGGAATATGCGGAGCAGAACATTCGCGTTCTGGCTGTCAATCCCGGCACGATCGAGACCAGCCTGGCGATGGAAAGTGTAAACCACGATCTGGAGGCCCTGCGAACTGCCGCGGAAAGAACGCATCCCATGGGCCGCATCGGCACACCGGAAGATATTGCTTCGGTTGTTCTCTTTCTCAGCAGCGACGCTGCCTCCTTTATGACCGGCGAATACGTAAATGTAGATGGCGGCATGATGGCGCAGGGGTCCTGGGCAGAGTAGCGGCTGAAGAGGTCAGGGTTGTTAACGGCCAGAAGAAATCGAAGACCTGAAGCCAGGAAAGGGCCGCCTTTGAATCAACGCAGTGCACCGCGACCGGGTCACTGTCCGGCCATACCTTGAGGCGCCGGAAGAGTGGCCCGGTTTTGGGTACAAATTAGTATTTGATGCGCGCGCCGCCAAAAAAATTTGTGAACACGGGAACTCTGGCTTAGACTAGCGGGCGAAATCGTTTCCGTAGTCCCTCGAACCATTTTCATTTCATGTGAGATAGCAACGTCCCGCAGTTTCAAGGCTGTGCTCTGTTTGTTGTTTCCTAACGACTTTCTTTCTACTCTACTAGACCAAAGGAGAATTCTATGAACGCACATTCTATTCGCAGATCACGATGGTTCACCTATGGACTGCCCCTTCTTCTTCTCATGGGACTGCTCCTACAAGCCTGTGTGCCGGCGGCAGGGCCGGAAGCCATGGAGCCGGCATCTGAGGAGGCCATGGAGGATTCCGCCGCCAACGTCACCATATACGGAACGGAATTGCCTGCCGACGCCCGCCCTTATGATGAGCAGGTCTACCGGGTGGCTGCTGACATAAATCAGAGCGCATCCACCTTTGACTTCCCGGTGGCCGTCTACAACCGGTACTGCCTGGCCGATCTGTTCCAGGACACGCTGGTCTCGCTGGACAAGGACTTCAACGTGATCCCCGGGGCGGCAGAGAGCTGGGACGTTTCTGAAGACGGTAAGGTCTGGTCTTTCCACTTACGGCCGGGGCAGGTCTGGAGCGACGGCACGCCTCTGACAGCTTATGACTACGAGGCTACATTCCGACTTACCGCCACCCCCGAACACGGCTGGGACTTCTCATGGTTCTACAGCTTCCTGGCAGATGGCGGCATCAAGAACTGGAGCAAGATCATCGCTGGCGAGTTGCCGCCGGAAGAGCTGGGCGTCCGCGCCGTGGATGACCTGACCCTTGAGGTCGAGACGGAGGATGTCTTCCCACCGCTGCCCGGTGTGATGAAGTTCGCTTTCACGCTGCAGAAGAAGGCCCTGGAAGAGCATGGCCCTTACTACAACAGCAGCCTGGAAACCTCGGTTTCGTCAGGCCCCTTCGTTCTGGCAGAGTTCGATCCCGGCAACAAGATCGCTGTCGAAGCCAATCCAACGTACAAGGGGTTCCGCCCTCCGTTGATCAAGCGCATCGAATGCATATTCATGGATCCCAGCACTTTCTTCGCCGCCTACCAGAACGGCGACATAGACAAGGTGCCGTACGGTGCGCTGACACCGGCAGACTTCGAACTGATCTTGCGTGATGAGGAAATGGCCAGCAACTACCTACGCCACTTCGGCGATTTCCGCACGGACTATCTGCTGTTCGATACCTTCACCGAACCGTTCAGCAACCTGGATGTTCGCAAAGCCTTCGCCCACGCAGTTGACCGCGAGAGCATTGTGGCAAGCGTGTATGGTGAGATCAAGGCGATGCCTGCCTATTCGATGCTGATGCCGGGCTACCCCTCTTCTGACACAGAGGGCAATCTGCGAGAGTATCAGAACTACGACTGTGACCTTGCCAACGAGCATCTGGCCGCTGCCGGCTATCCCGGCGGCGAGGGGTTCCCGGACCAGGTGATGATGCTGCGCGGGGAGGCGCCGGCGATGGCTGCGGTCTATCAGGCGGTTGCCGCTTCCCTTACGCAGTGTCTCAACATAGACATCGAAATCTCGAACGTAGACCGCAAGATCTACATGGATGCGCTGAATGCCAAGCCCACTCAACTTACATTCGGAGCGGTTGACTACGGCATGGACTTCCTTGACCCGGCCAACCTGCTTGGCAACGTCTGGAAATCGGGCGGACGGCATTCGTGGAAGAACGACGAGTTTGACACTCTGGTCACGGAGGCGGCCGGCATGGTTGGCAATCCGGAACTACGAGACCAGATGTTCCGCGACGCCGAACGCGTGCTGGTGGATGACGTCGGCGGGATCTTCATCGCCCATCGATGGGCGGGAGACCTGATGCAGTCCTGGGTACAGGGCACAGTCCGCGACCCTGACTCTCAGGGCATTACTGGCTGGCACTGGGGTAATGACCAGGACATCTCTCTCATCTATATTGCCGAGTAGACTTCGGCACGTATGCCCTCGACAATCATGTTGCGTTTGAGCGAAGCGGGGGGGGGGCCACGGGGGGGCCCCCCACCCCGGAGAAACCCCCCCACACACCAAAGTGCGCAAGAAAATTTTTAGGGTGGTTTGTTGTATTGTTGTTGGGGT
>VXRG01000175.1:0-9737 GCA_009838625.1 Caldilineaceae bacterium SB0664_bin_27 | reverse complement strand
ACACACTAAAATTCATACTATTTATTTTTTCCTCTTCATCTCCCCCCACTCACCCTTTTTTTTTTTTTTTGGGGGGGGGGGGGGGGGCGCGTGGGGGGGGCCCCCCCCCCGCCACAGGTTCAAGCACCCAGGCAACTCCATGGCACGATACATTTTAGGACGGATTCTTTCACTGATTCTTGTCCTCTTTGTCGTCTCCGTTGTCACCTTCTTCCTCATGCACCAGGTGCCGGGCGGCCCCTTTGACGAAACCAAAGCCCCGCTTCCGCCGGCGGCCAAAGAGAACATTCTCCGCAAGTACGGCCTGGACAAACCGATCCACATTCAGTACCTGAACTACATGAAGAATGCGGTCCTGCACTTCGATTTTGGCATCCCTTACCAGCAGCCAACCACAACCGTGACGGCTCTGATAGCCAAGAGCTGGAAGGTGACGGCGCAGGTGGGACTGATGACCGTGTTGCTGGCGTTCGGCGCGGGGATCACTTTGGGAATCTACGCCGCCTATCACCAGAACTCCTGGATCGACAACATCACGACCTTCATCGCCATGCTGGGGATCACGGTGCCGAGCTTTGTGGTGGCGATGTGGCTTATTCTGTTTTTTGCCGTGCGGCTCGACTGGCTGCCGATGGGCGGCTGGAATGCATCCGAATTCTGTCTGGTAGGGAGCCGCTTTGTTTGTACTGACTGGATAATGCCGGTCATCGCCTATGCGCTCGGTCCGCTGGCGATTATCGCCCGCTACACGCGCTCCAGCGTGGTGGATGTGATGCGCCAGGACTTTACGCGAACGGCCAGGGCAAAGGGGTTGGGCAACAGGGCGATCATGCTTCGCCATATCCTGAGAAACGCGCTCATTCCGATGGTGACCGCCCTAGGCGTGATAATTCCCAATTTGCTGACAGGCAGCATCTTCATCGAGGCAGTGTTTCGCATAAACGGCCTGGGGAAATTTTTCGTTACAAGCATCTTCAATCGCGATTATCCTATGATCATGGCACTCTTCCTGCTTATCGCCTTTTTGTGGAGTCTTACCTATCTGTTCACTGACATCATCTATACCTGGATCGATCCGCGCGTTCGGCTGGGCGCGGAGGGAGGCGCCTGATGACGGCCAGGGCTGCGACCGGCTTAGACGTCTCGCCAGCGGGCGGGGAAGGTCACCGAACGCTCTGGCATGACGCCGCGCGAAGATTTCTGCGCAACCGGCTGGCGGTCTTTGGCCTCGCTATCGTCCTGCTCTTTCTTTTTCTGGCGCTATTCGCCGACCTGGTTGCCCCATATCCCTACGACAGGGTATATTTTGATCGCGTACTGCGATTCCCCTTTGAACTGCCGGGCCACCCGCTTGGCACGGACGAGGTGGGACGGGACTACCTGAGCCGCCTCATTTACGGCGCCCGCACGTCGATGACAGTGGGGATGGCCGTGCAGCTGGTTGCTTTTCTGATCGGCGTACCGCTCGGCAGCCTGGCCGGATATGTGGGAGGACGCACCGATTTTGTCATCTCCCGCTTCATCGACACCATGACGGCCTTCCCAGGTCTGATGTTCTCGATTCTGATCATCTCGGTCTGGGGCGGCGGTATCACCAAGGTAATATTCGCACTCAGCATCACCAGTTGGATCGGCATCGCCCGCTTGACGAGGGGGCAGATTCTTTCGTTGAGGGAAAAGGAGTATGTCGAGGCGGCGCGTTGCACGGGGGTGAGCCAGAACCGGATCATTCTGCGCCATCTGCTCCCAAACGCTTTGACACCGATCCTGGTTTCGATCAGTTTCGGGATCCCTGCGGCGATATTCGGGGAGGCCGGTCTGAGCTTCCTCGGAATCGGCATAAACGATCCGATCCCCAGCTGGGGGAAGATGGTCGGCGTCAGCAATGCATACGTGCGCGTCTATTGGCATCTTGCCCTCTTCCCCACCATTGCGGTTGCGCTGGCCATGCTCGGCTTCTCGTTTGTCGGCGACGGCTTGCGAGACGCACTGGACCCAAAGATGATCGAGTGAGACGTACCTGAGACGACTTTCCTTTTCGCCCTGAACGCAGCAGGCGAAAGGGCACGATGACCAGGCCAGGGAGACTGAGGGAGAGGGCCGGCATTATGGTACAGAAGAAAACGAACATGAGAAGACTTACCAGCCGCTTTGTGCCGGTCTTAACCGTCCTCCTGTTACTCCTTAGTCTGGCGGCAGGATGCGGACCGGGTGATGAGTTGACCGAATCCGGCGGAGAATCAGCCGGCGAGGAGGCGCAGGCGGACAACGGCGCGGTGCCGACGATGCCAGCGGCCCGATTTGATCAGCCGACACCGGTCACGGATCTGAAAGGCGCCAGCGAAGCGGACAGACTGGAGGACGAAGAGGAGGCTGCGGAGGCGCCGGACCTTGCTACGGGAGAGTTTGTCTATGGAAACCGTTGCGCTGAGTGCCACGGTGAAGGGGCCGCGGGCACCGATCAGGCTTCATCACTCGTAGGGCTCACGCTGAGCGAAGATGAATTCGAAGATCTGATTCGCACTGGGGGCGAACTTGGACCTGATCACCTGTTCGGTTCTACCAAAACCAGTCCTGATGGACTGAGTGCGGTTTTCGCTTATCTGACGTCACTTGAATGATCGTTGTCACTGAGACGATGATAGATCGCTTCTTCGACCGGTTTGCCGTTGCGGAGATGCTCCTCGACGATTCTGTCCAGCAGGGCATCGTCGACCTGGCAGTACCAGATGCCTTCAGGGTAAACGACCAGTACAGGGCCGCTGTGACATACACCCAGACACGGTGAGGTCCCCCGTTTGACGCGCAGCGGGTTGTCGTATTCTCCCAGTTCGCCCAACTTGCGGGCCAACATGGTATAGAGCCTGTTCGCCTTGCCTTCGGGATCGCAGAACGCCCCTGAACATATGAAAACGTGACGCGAGTAGGGCGCCATCTCCGGCAGGTCCACTGAAGTCTCCTCCAAAGTAATCCCCACTTAAGGCAGGCAGCGCAGAGGGAAAGGATCGCAGGTCGTGGAAGCGTGAGCGGGCCGCAGCGCTCCTGGAGCCGCCGCGTTCGCTCATGCCGCCGGGTCCCACAGTGGCTCCGCGACCCCCTGTTGCAGATTCTCGAGCCGGGACATCACGAATAGCGCGTCGGACAGACGATTCAGATAACGAATTGCCTGCGGGTTGATTCTCTCTTCTCTGGCCAGCGAAGTCGCTTCCCGTTCCGCCCGCCGGCACACTGTACGCGCGACGTGCAGAAAGGACGCTCCCTGCGAGCCGCCAGGCAGGATAAAGTTTTCCAGGGGGCCGACGACCGGCGTCAGCTCGTCGAGCAGTGTCTCCAAGCGATCGACGTGGCGCTCTTCGATCTGCGGGGGCGTATAGCGCAGTTTGTCCTCTTCAAGAAAGCACAGATCCGATCCCAGGTGGAACAGTTCATTCTGAATCTCAGGCAGAGTTCTTTGCAACTGCTCGCACAGGCCGCCGGCCAACGCTACACCGATGTGCGCGTTCAACTCGTCAACAGTCCCGTACAATTGGACGCGCAGAGAGTCCTTGGAGACGCGCTGGCCGCCTCCCAGGGCGGTTGTCCCGTCGTCACCGCCGCGCGTATAGATCTTCGTCAACCTTGGCATCAGCTTCTCCTCCGGCGCCGCCGCGGCGCAGGTATGTGGTCAGAGCATTCAACGTCGCAAACTGTTCTTCTCGCCCTTCAGTTTCAAGAAAATAGATCAGGCCGCCGTCATGATTGCGGACGGATACGGTGGCGTTGACCGATTGCGGGGGATTGAGGTTGGTCGCGAAGGCAGAGGAGTCCCCGTTTTCGCCTTCTCGCTCCACCGAGTATCCGATTCGCTCCAGTGCACGACGCGTCCAGAAGGCCGCTACGCCTTCTCCTTGCAGTCGCAGCCGTCCGCAGGCTTCCTGGCTCGTATGGAAGGAGCCGCGCTCGCGGTCGAAAGTCACGCCTTCGGCGGAGAAAACGCGTTCAAACGCGCCGTTGAGGATCAGGTCCTCCGGCGCGCCCTCGAGGAGATCGCCGTCCGCCGATAGCAGCCACAAACGGTCTGCGTTGCGGAGCGCCAGGTCCAGGTCGTGCGTGGAGAGGAGGATTGCCTGGCTGTTTTCGCTGGCGAGCTGACGCAACAGGTCCATCACTTCCACCCGTCGGGGGAGATCAAGAAAGGCGGTGGGCTCGTCCAGCAGCATGACCCGCGGCTGCTGAGCCAGTGCACGGGCGATGAGGACCTTCTGGCGTTCTCCGTCGCTCATTTCGACAGTCAGCCGGTCAGACAGATCTCTGGCGCGTACGGCTTGCAGCGCCCACTGAACGATCTGCTCGTCCTGCTCGCTCATCGTCCCTGTCCAGCTGGTATAGGGATGGCGGCCCAAGCTGACCAGTCCGTAACCGGACATCGCGCCGACGTCGACTCGGTCTGTCAATACAATGCTCAGACGGCGGGCCAACTGTCCGGGCCTCAGGTCGTCAAGGGGTCGTTCATCCAGCCAGATCTGTCCTGACAGAGAAGGCTGCAAACGGGCCAGCGTACGCATTAGGGTTGACTTCCCGGCGCCGTTTGGTCCCAGCAGACAGACTAGCTCTCCCGGCCGTAGTGAAAAGTTCAGATCACTGGCGATGACAGCGGGAGCTTTACGGGCGCGGCGATAGCCAATGGAGAGGTCTTTCGTTTGCAGCACGGTCCCGTTCATCTTCATGCCAGCACCTGGTCACCCTGCAAATGCCTGCCGCAGATTGCGTTGGCGCAGAATCACCCAGATAACAACCGGTGCGCCTAGCAGGGCGGTCACCGCGTTCAGGGGCAGAGTCAGTTGACTGCCGGGCAGGCCGGCGACGATATCTGCCCCCAGGGCCAAGGTGGCGCCCATGAAAGTGACGGCGGGCAGCAGCAGCCGGTGGTCCGAAGTATGCAGCAGACTGCGGCAGAGGTGCGGCACCGCGATCCCCAGAAAACCAATCGGCCCGCAGAAAGCGGTAACAACGCCGGCCAGCACTGCCGACGTGCCGATTATTCCCAGGCGCACGCGGCGCACGTTCAGTCCAAGAGAGAGGGCGTAGGTCTCTCCCAGAAGCAGCGCGTTGAGCGGTTTCATCAACAGATGACCGCCCGCCAACCCCACTAGTATCGCCGGCGCCATGACCTGGAGCTGTCGCCAGGTGACGCCTCCAAATGAGCCGAACGTCCACGAGATGTAGGCTTGAATGCGTTCAACGACACTGAAATAGATCAGCACGCTCACAAGGGCGCTCGTCGTATACCCGAACATCAGACCGAGGATGAGCAGCGTCATGCCGCTCTGCACTTTACGGGCCACCGACATCACAAGCAGCAGCACCAGACCGGAGCCGGCAATCGCAGACAGAGCCAGGCTGGTATCACCCGCAAGACTGATTCCGGCCAGAAGGGTCGTGCTTCCGCCGAGGCCGACAGCCACGCCGGCCAGCAGCACGGTCAGAGCCACACCAAGGCTCGCGCCGGAGCTGATGCCCAGCACGAACGGTCCTGCGAGAGGATTGCGGAACAGGGTCTGCATTTGCAGACCGCTGACCGAAAGTGCGGCGCCGGCCAGCATCGCGGTCAAGGCCTTGGGCAAGCGGAATTTGAGAACGATCGTCGCCCAGGCCTGCTTGGAGGCATCCCCGCCCAACAGGACTGACACGATCTCGTCGAGAGGGATGCGAACGGAACCTACCGCCAGGCTCAACATGAATGCCGCAATAGCCACGAGCCCCAGCCCGGCGAGAAGCAGGCCGGGCGCAACGGCAAAGCCCCGCGTCAGCGAAGGATGGACCCGAATACCGGGTGTTGCAATGGGAATATTGCCTCTATTCATCTCTCGTTGCGGCTGCGTTCCCCGCTGACCCCGGGAGGACAGAGTCGGGATTCTGGTGTGCCTCGCCCTTCAGAATCAACGGAAGTCCGGCCACCATCAGGACCGCTCTGTCAGCTGCTGCGGCCAATGTCTGATTCGCATGACCCACAAGGTCACGGAAGGCTCTCCCCAAAGGCGTAAGAGGCGCGAGACCGGTACCCACCTCATTTGATACGACAATCAACTGGCTGCCGTCCGGCATTTCGTTCGCCGCTTCCAGGAGCTCCGCGATCTCTCGGTCCAGGTCGAGTCGTACTTCTTCAGCATAAGGGTCTGGTCTGTCGACCAGCAGGTTCGAAACCAGCAGTGTGATGCAGTCCACGACAATGGCCGCAAAAGTCTGGGACTGTCCACTGATCGCCTGGCCTACATTGCGCGGGGCTTCCAGCGTGTGCCAGTGGGCGGGGCGCTCGGCCCTGTGTTTCTCTATGCGAAGCCGCATTTCATCGTCGCCGGGTTCGGCGGTTGCTACAAAGAGCACCTGTTCCTCTGTGCGCTCACTCGCCGTACGGACGGCTTCCGCGCTCTTGCCGCTGCGGGCGCCGCCAAGTACCAGTATCAGATCGCCCACTGATTTGTTTTCCTCTTTCAGCCATAGAGTCAACAGGCCCCGAAACGTGTTCCCGACTGTCCGCCAGTCAGGCTGTTTTGCAGACGAAAACTCGCCATTCCTCGGGCCTCAACGACAAGGGAGTTCTGTTCTAGGCAGCCCAGTTTGCCGCCAGCGTCACGATGCAGACAGTCTCGCCGACTTCACACAAGGCGCCATAGATGTCGCCGGTCAGCCCTGGGATGCGAGACAGAGTGAAGCTGACAAGAAGCCAGCCGCTGAAGCAGGCCAGGATAACAGCCGCGCCGGTAGCCGCCAAGCCCACGGACGGAGCGAGGATTCCTAGCGCCGCGGCAGCAATAGCGGTCGCTCCAACGGCCTGGGGCCAGCCGGCGTTGTCCTTCATATCCCGTCCCAGACCATCGGTACGGGCGTAGGAGAACAGAACAACACCCATGCTGGTCAGCCAGCGCCCAACGACCGGCACAAAGATGAGGCCCGCCGCTGCTCCGATGCCCGCAATTGCAGCGAACTTCAGCAGAATCATAATACCTCCGGCAGCGACGGCAAACGCGCCGACGCGCTCATCACGGAGGATGCGCATTCGGTCCTCCGGCGTGCGTCCTCCCAGCAGGCCGTCCACTGCGTCCAGAAGCCCGTCGAAGTGCAGTGCTCCGCTGCAGGCAATCCAGATAGCCACAAGAATCGCCGCTGCCACCGTCACCGGGAAGATGGCGGACAAGATTCCATGCAGCCCGAAAAGAAGAAACCCAATCAGAAGGCCAACAAGCGGGAAAAACGTCACCGACATTCCCAGCTCTGCAGGTGTTACCGTCCGGCGCAGGGGCAGCGGTACGACAGTCAGAAATTGAAACGCGACCCCTACACTGATCAGAACAGTTCTCACTGTGCGCCCTGGCCTCCTGAACCGCGCCAACGCCGGCTGTTACACTTTCGCCTCGGGGAAAACCTG
This sequence comes from Caldilineaceae bacterium SB0664_bin_27, assembly GCA_009838625.1. Lineage (GTDB taxonomy): Bacteria > Chloroflexota > Anaerolineae > Caldilineales > Caldilineaceae > Bin5. The sequence goes on along the minus strand of VXRG01000175.1, from coordinate 2,332 downwards.
GTTACTGGACCTGCTGATAAAACCGGAGTTCGTGATCCGGAAGCAGATGGGGATGCAGGATCCTGACCAGATCCTTCAGAACTCTTTCGGGATGGGCTGCGCCCTCTTCATAATAGGCGTTGCCACCGTTTTCGTTCACTCTGGCATTGTTGTTGTACATCTGGCCATTCTTCAGCGGGGCAAAATCGCCGTAGCGAGGGTCGCTGTCGAGTACGTTTTCGACACTGAACCAGAAGGAGTTGTCGGGATTGAGCCAGAATTCGGCCTCTGCCGCCACCGCGTATACCGACTCAAAGTCCAGTGGCAGCGCGCCCACGTCCCCTTCTTCCGACCAGAGGTAGGCAGCGCCGGCGTCGGCCAGCAGTTTGGCCATGTAGCTGCCGCCGCCCGAAACATACCAGGTGCCGTTGTAGACGCTCCCGATGAGCACCGAGGGCCGCTCAGTGAGCGTTTCAGTCAGTTCCGCCACGGCATGATATTCCATCGCGACCGAGTCGAACTGCGCCGCGGCGTCGGCCTCCCGGTTGAAAAACAGCGCGATGAATTTCATCCACTCCGCCCGTCCGAGCGGACTCTGCTCAACAAAGTCGCCATTGAGCGCGACGGGAATCCCGGCTTCCAGCAGCACAGGATGCGTGTCATAGTCGGCAAAACCGGTCCCGTATGTCATCACCAGGGCAGGGTCCAGGTCGAGCGTCAACTCCACGTTGACGGCCGCGCCGCCGCCGATTTCGGCGATGTCCCCGGACTCGATGCGTTCCCGCACGGCCGGGTTGGTCGTCCACATGAAGCTGTCCAACCCGATCAGCCTGTCAATCAGTCCCAAATCCTCAAGAGTGGGCAGATAGGTGGTTGACATGGCAATGATGTCTTTAACCGGCACTTCAACGAGGGCGCCTTCAACGCCTTGAGGGGCCGGCGTGCCGCACTGGACTAACACATAACTGAAACTCTCTTGCGCACCCTGCCACGGATTGGTTACGGTAACGATCTTGTAGTTGTTGTGATACTCGACGTCGAAACCGGTAGAATAGTCAACCGACAGCTTCTGTGGAAAATAGTCGACTGCCGGGTCGTACGTTTCGACACAGCCGTCATGCAGATTCTCGTCCGGGGAAGGGGCCGCCGCGGCAGAGTTGCCAGAGGCGCCGTCCGACGGCGAGGATACCGCGGCTGGCTGTGCCACGCAACCGCTCAGAACCAGAAACAGGATGACAAGAAGGTAGGTTGGCAGACGTTGCATCACTCTCTCCTCAGAGCTTGAAATATGCTGATCCTTCTGACGCTTCACCCGAAACAGCCATTTAAACTGAAACGTCCGATCTCTGTCGAGATCGGACGCTATCGGTCATGCATGCCTCACAAGCGGAGGCTTCACTCCGTCACCCGATCCACGAGATGTTTCAAGAGTACGACAGAGGCGGTCGACCTGGCTTGGGAGAATCCCCATCGCGAATCTCGTGCGAGATTCCCTTCAATATTGAAGGGACGCAGGATGTTCACCCTTACAGTTGCGGGACAGCGCCGGACTCATACCGGCTTCGCCTTTTCAGCCCTGGTATCCGGACCAAGGGCACCTCTGACTGTCGATATTCAGTTGCCGCCAGTATACAATCAGGGATGAGGCCTGTCAAAATAGCATGGCCGAGGTGTGCAGTCCAAAATGAGTGTGAGATTCAGGCTGCTCCGGGGCGTTGACCGGGTTCCACAGCCCGCTACTCAGGAAAATCTCAAATCTGTGATGCACACCAAAATTGTATGAGTTTCTTATACATCGGCAGGCCACCAGGCTTCGGGCGTGCCCTTCCGGCTCAATTCTGGAAACCTGTACAATACATAAACAAAACCTGTACAAGCTTATCAGACCACCAACCGCGAACAGCCGCATTTCCCCGCCGACTTTGCGGCCAGAATCAGCTCGAAATCCCGCTCCCGCGGCGCCTCAATTTCCCCCGATTTTTGACCAAAAGTGTAACATCCCCATTGGAACATTTTTTTGTAACATTTTTCCCCCCTTTTTCGCCCTGTTTCTCTCTGGTCAGAGGCCCCAAAAACAGGAATGTTACACTTTCGCTGAAAATGCAACACCTTAGCGGCCCCTTTCGCGCCCTCCGCCGCACCTCCGAAAGACCGCCCCTCAGCCGTCGAACTGACCTGCCGGCGTCCCCCGCAAAAGCTGTACAAAATCAGCCCAAAGGGACAGTTCGGACGCCATGGTTGTGCCCGTTCCGCGCGACCCCGCCCGACCCCGAATGCAAAATTTTAAAATGAAAGGATACCTAATCATTGGCGAACTTTGATATTAGTCAAGCAACGACGCCACTGCGGGCGG
>VXRG01000159.1:2480-27089 GCA_009838625.1 Caldilineaceae bacterium SB0664_bin_27 | reverse complement strand
GGCCCAACCCGCAACCGCCCCCACCCGCCCGGCGGAAAGGATCGTCGCTATTGACATCCTGCGCGGCTTCGCGCTGCTCGGCATCCTGATCATGAATATCCAGGAATTCGCCATGCCCACAGCCGCCTATTCCAACCCCACCGTCTACGGAGACCTGACCGGGGCTAACCGCTGGGTGTGGACTTTGAGCCATGTCTTCGCCGACCAGAAGTTCATGACGATCTTCTCATTGCTTTTCGGCGCGGGGATAGTACTGATGAGTGAAAAGCTGGACGCGCGCGGGCAGCGCGCCTGGGGCTTGCACTACCGGCGCACCTTCTGGCTGCTGCTCATCGGTCTTGCCCACGCCTACCTGCTCTGGTCCGGGGACATTCTCGTCGCCTACGCGCTGTGCGGGTTCTGGGTCTACTGGCTGCGCCGCCTGCGGCCCGGCTGGCAGATGGCGCTGGGCATTGTCGTCGTCTCGATCTCTGCTCTGATTCTGCTGGCCGCAAGCCTGACCATGCCGCCTGAAACGCAGCAGGAGTGGCAGGCCGACTGGCGGCCGGCTGCCGAGACACTCGCGGAAGAGGTGGCCTCCTACCGGGGTGGTTGGCTTGAGCAAATGAATGCCCGGGTGCCCACAACCGTCGACTTTCAGACGTATGGGTTTCTGTTCTGGGCGCTATGGCGCGCGGGGGGGCTGATGCTGATGGGGATGGCGCTCTTCCGGTGGGGCGTGCTGACAGGAAGTTGCTCGCGCCGATTTTACGCCGGCATGGCGGTCTTGGGATTTGCCATCGGCCTGCCGGTCGTGAGCTGGGGCGTTGTCCAGAACTTTGCCCACAACTGGACGCTAGAGTACTCCTATTTCGGTCTCGGCGCGCAGGCAAACTACTGGGGCAGCTTCTTCATCAGCGCCGCTTACATCGGCCTGCTGATGCTGTTTGCCCGCTCGCGCGCCCTGCCTTGGCTGCAGAACGCGCTGGCCGCGGTCGGAAGGACCGCCCTGTCGAACTATCTGCTGCAGACGATCCTGGCCACGGCTATCTTCTACGGCCACGGCCTGGGACTGTACGGTTCGGTGGAACGGGTGGGGCAAGTCGGTTTTGTCGCCGCGATCTGGGCGTTCCAACTGGTGGTGTCACCGCTGTGGTTGCGCTACTACCGCTTCGGGCCTTTCGAGTGGCTGTGGCGTTCGCTCAGCTATTGGCGGTTGCAGGCGATGGGGAGTCCTTCACTCCAAGAAACCCGCCAACCTGTATAGGTAGATAAACAACTCAGGCAATGGCGTCCCGACGTGCAAGCAGACGTTTCCGCAACTCTGCTAAGTCCTGCTGCCCGCTCTCAATGCGCCTGCGCACCGTTTCTGCCTTTTGCTTGCGTTTTGCCAGATACGCGTTGATCTCTTCCTGGTGGCGTAAGTAGTAGGCAAGCACACTATAGATATCCGCTAACGTTGTAGCCGGGTAACGTTGAGCGATCGCCTCGGGAGTGGCTCCATCTTCGAATGCGTGAACGACCAGTTCAAGTAAAACGCGAGACTTGCCAATACGAAGTCCCCCTGAACTATCCCAACGAAGCGGTGGCGCCTCAGCCTGCAACACGATTTCCATTGACTTTCTCGTCGTGTTTCGCGGCGCAAATGTCATTGCAGTTGAGTTTCTTACGCGAGACACGCAAACAGTTTGGGATCAGAGCTTGACCTCAATGGCTGTACAATCCGCTACCCCGAAGCAGCCGGCTCCGCGCCGGCTGTCGTCCCCTTCTTCAGGGTCTCCGGCACAAACAGCCCCAGGATCGATCCGGCCCCCAGCCCGATAACGGCGATAACGTAGATCGACGGCACCAGACTCAGTGCGTCGGCAATCGTGCCCACGATGATGGGGGCGCTGGTGTGCCCGGTGTCGCCAATCAACCGCCACAGCCCCAGAAACGCGCCCATGCCCTCACCCTTCGGCGGCGCGAGGTCGGCGCCCAATGTCAGCATCGTTCCCGAGCCAAGCCCGTTGCCGAAACCGATCAGCGATGTGACCGCCAGCAGCGCGGCAAAGGAGCCGGTCAAGGGAATCAGGGCCATGCCCAGCCCCTGCAACAGAAAGGAAGGCACGTAGGCGAACTTACGCCCGAAACGGTCCATCACTAATCCCGCCGGATAGAACATTGACATATCCACGGCCGCGGCGGTCCCCATCACCAGACCGATTCTGTCGACCTCCAGACCCAGGATCGACGCGGCGTAGAGCGGGATGATGCTCTGCCGGCCGGCGCGGATCGTCTGCGCGCAGATCATGCCGAAACCGGCCGGCGTTATCTGCCACACATTGCGTCGCAAATAACTGAACATACGCCTGTAGGAAAGTGCCATCGACGTCCGCTGTCTCGAAGATACTTCCGCCAGACTGTCGTGGACGAACATGAGTGGAAAGATCAACGCCAGCAGGGCGACAAAGCCGCAGAAGGCAAAGGTGGTGTGCATGCCGATCTCGGCGCTGAGATATCCCCCTGTGATCGGGCCGGCGAACATGCCGATGCGGTTGACGCCGCCGAAGATCGAAATGGCCCGCCCGCGACTGGCGTTGAGCGTATTGTTGGCCAGGTATGCGTGGCGAGAGACGTTCCACAACGCCGCGCCGGCGCCAATCGAGATCCCGCACATCACAAGCGTGATAAATTGCATGGACAGGCTCAGGGCCAGCATCCCCAGCCCCATCACGCAGATACCGATTATCATCGAAAGACGGTTGTCGATGCGGTCCTGGATGACCCCGGCGGGCAGGTCTCCAATCAGCGTTCCGATGCCGTAACTGCCCAGCACAATGCCGATAAGGCTGAAGGACAGCCCCAGGTCGATCACGTATACCGGCAGCAGCAGCGCCAGCATCCCTTGGCAGAACGAAAGAATGAAGGTGGGAACGTAAACAGCGTAGAATAGCTGCGCGCGCACAGCATTTCCTCAGACTGTGAGAAGAGAGTTAAGAGGAGAGAGAAGAGAGAGAACGTGTGCCTCTCCCCGCTCCTGGTTTCTCTGTCCTCAATCCTCGCTCTGGCGCACGCCGTCAAATGTTGCCTGGAGCGCCGGGTAGAGGCCCTGGTAGAGTTCGTAGAGTTTGTCGTAGGCGGCCACGGCGTCGGCGTTGGGCGTGGTGGAGCCGGTGACGCGGATGGTTGCCGCACAGGCGCTTTCTCCATCAGACCAAACGCCCGCGCCGACACCGGCCAGCAGCGCCGCGCCGTAAGCCGCGCCTTCGGTCGTGTTTACGGTCACCAGTTCGCTGCCCAGCACATCGGCCAGGATCTGCCGCCACAGCGGGCTGCGCGCGCCGCCGCCGCTCACCCTCACCTGGCGGATTTCGCCCAGGCCGACGCCCTGCATCAGCGTGAAGCTGTCGCGCAGGCCAAAGGCCACACCTTCCAGTACCGCGCGGGTCATGTGGGGCAGCCCGTGGCGGACTGTCAGCCCAACGAACGCGCCGCGGGCGAAGGGGTCCGGATGGGGCGTCCGTTCACCGGTCAGATAGGGCAAAAAGAGAAGTCCCTCGCTGCCGATGGGCACGTCTGCGGCTGGGGCCACCAGGTCGTCGAACTCCACGCCGGGCGCCAGCGTATCCCGGTGCCAGCGCAGGCTGCCCGCGGCCGAGAGCATCACTCCCATCAGGTGCCACTTGTCCGGCAGAGCGTGGGGGAAGGCATGCAGGCGTCCATCAGGCTCGTAGAAGGGCTCGTTCGCAGTGGCGAAGACGACGCCGGATGTGCCCAGCGTCAGGGCGACGATTCCCTCCTCGATGGCGCCCACGCCCATCCCCTGCGCCGACTGATCGCCCCCGCCGCCGACTACCGGCGTGCCCGCCTTCAGGCCCGTAGCCTCTGCCGCCTGCGCCGAGATCGTACCCGTCACCTGCGTGCCCTCGTGTGTGGGAGGCAGAAACTGCGGCGGAATCTCGAGCGCGGCCAGAACCGTCGGCGACCAGTCGCGCGTCGCCAGCTCCAGCAGCGACGTGCCGCCGGCGCCGGCCTTGTCGGTGGCGAAGTCGCCGGTCAGTTTGTAGCGCACGAAGTCTTTGGGCAGAAGAATCTGACGGACGCGGTTGTAGATCTCCGGCTCGTTCTCCTTGACCCACAGAATCTTGGGCGCGGTGAAGCCGGCCAGCGCGTCGTTGCCCGTGATGCGCACCAGGTTTTCCTTGCCCAGCCACAGACGCATATCATCGCACTGTTTGCCGGTGCGCTGGTCGTTCCACAGGATGGCCGGCCGCAGCGGCTCGCCGTCCTCGTCCACCAGCACCAGCCCATGCATCTGCCCGCTTACACCGACCGCGGCCACCTCCGCCGGATCGATACCGGACTGGTCAAGCGCCGCCCGCATACTTTTCACCGTGCCGTCCCACCACAGATCGGGGTGCTGTTCGCTCCACAGGGGCTGGGGCGTCTCGAACGGGTACTCAGCCGCGCCGACGGCAACAATCTCGCCGTCCGCGTCAATGATCAGGGATTTGGTAGCCGTGGTAGAGGAGTCGATGCCGATCAAGTACATTTTTCCAGCACCTCTTCTAACGTAATCTGTAGGGGCAACCCTTGTGGCTGCCATTATGGTTGTCGCTGGTTGGCAATGATGTTACCAAGAACTGAAAACTGCCGTTCAAACGCCCAACAAGAGCTCAACCACCAGTTGGTCCAACTGTTCATACGGCTTGCCGCGGCGGCCCAGCTCGTCGCGGTCAAAGGCATGCGCTTTGAGACCGGCCGCCTTCTCTGATGAGTATTTGCCTCTGAACCCGTCCATCGAGCCGTCGTCAGCCGAAATCTGCGCCAGCAACGCCTGGATCGGCTCGTTCTCGCGCATCTGCTCGGCCTTCTCCTTCAGGATCAGGTAGGTGCGCATACAGCCGCTGGCGAAGGCCTTCACGTCCTCATAGTCGGACGAGCGGTAGGCATGGGCATCGAAGTGCCGCGGGTTGTCGTAGCCTACGTCTTCCAGGAATTTGACCAGGAAGAACGCCTGCTTGATGTTGTGACTGCCGAAGCGGAAGTCCTGATCGTAGCGTCCCAGATTCTGGTCGTTGAGGTCGATGTGGAAGAGCTTGCCCGCGTTCCACGCCTGCGCTACCGCATGCGTAAAGTTCAGGCCCGCCATATGCTCGTGGGCCACCTCCGGGTTCACGCCGATCATCTCAGGATGGTCGAGCGTCTCGATAAATGCCAGCATGTGCCCGACCGTCGCCAGGTAAAGATCTCCTCGCGGCTCGTTCGGCTTCGGTTCCAGCGCAAAGCGCAGATCATAGCCCTGGTCCATCACGTATTCACACAGGAAGTTGAGCGCCTCCTGGAACCATTTGCCTGTATCGGCCGGGCTCTTGCTGGCATCCGTTTCCGTGCCTTCCCGCCCGCCCCAGAAGACGTACGTGCTGGCGCCGCACTCAACCCCCAGGTCGATGGCCGCCATCGTCTTTTGCAGCGCGTAGGCCCGCACCTCCGGGTCTGTGCTGGTGAAAGCGCCGTCTCGAAAGGCAGGGTGCGTAAAGAGATTGGTCGTCGCCATCGGCACCACGAGCCCGTTCTCATCCAGCGCCTTCTTGAAGTCGCTCACGATCCGGTCGCGCTCGGCCGCGGTCGCGTCGATCGGGACCAGGTCGTTGTCATGGAAGTTGACACCCCAGGCGCCGACCTCCCCCAGTAGCTGCACCAACTGTACCGGTGAGCGCACCTCCCGCACAGGGTCGCCGAAGGGGTCGCGTCCAATGTTGCCGACGGTCCAGAGACCGAAGCTGAATTTATTTTCCGGTTTGGGTGTATAGGCCATCAGTTGCTCCTCGCAGTGGCGTTACGTTTATCTCTCTATATCTCTTGTGACGGCGTTTCTGGCAAACGCAAAGATGCACTGAAAACCAAGAACTGACCACGGAAGACTGCCGTCAAATCTCAAGCCTGTAAAAGCGGGCCCCGTTGTCGTGCATGATCTTCTGCTGATCCGCCGCGCTCAAGTGGCCGATACTGTCCTGAACAATGTCAAACCAGGTGACATAGTCCGCGGCCATGTCGACCACCGGCCAGTCGGAGCCGAAGACCACCCGGTCCGGGCCGAAACAGTCGAGCACGTGCTCGATGTACGGCCGCAACTCATCCCGGTTCCAGTTTTCGTGGTCCGCCTCCGTTGTCACGCCGGAGAGCTTGCAGTGGATATCCGGACGGCTGGCCAGCTCTCGCAGCTGGTCCTTCCACGGCTGCATTATGCCGGCCGCGATACCCGGTTTTCCGATATGATCGAGCAGGAAGGAGACGTCCGGGCACTGTGCCACCAGTTCCAGCACATCCCCCATCTGCGGATGGTAGATGCACAGGTCGAAACTGAATCCATATTCGGGCAGCAGCTGTACGCCGCGCACAAACTCCGGCGCGGTGCAGAATCCCAGCGGCTCGTCCTGGATCAGACGGCGAATGCCCTTGACCAGCGGCAGTTCGGACAGCGCCTGCAAATGGGGCCGGGCGCCTTCACCGTCCTGCAGGGGCGCGCTCGCGACGATGCCCCGAATACGCGGCTCGTCCTGCGCCATCTCGGTGATCCATTCCGCCTCCCGCAGCGCGTGCGCGGGTAGACAGTCGGCCTCCTCGAAAACGATCGCAGCCAGTTCGAGCGAGACACCGGCGCGCGCCCGTTCCAGGTCGGCCGGCAGATGGGGATGGGCGATTGCCGACGCACCTTCCAGCCACGGATAGTCGATCACCGAACTGTCCCAGAAATGCACGTGGGTATCCACATAGCGCCTGCGCTCAGTCATGATGGAATACCTCCTCCATCTCCGCCCACTTCTCTCCTTTCGCCGCACTCTCCACCGGCTCCTGGCAGGGGTCGGTCAGCTTCCACCACGCCTGTGTAACCGGGTCGGCCGCCATCTTGGCCATGTCGGCCTCGTAATCGTCCCCCACATACTCATAATAGGCGAACAGATAGCCGTCCCGCATGAAGATCGTGTAGTTGCGCATGTTACAGTCGCTGATCTTCTGCAGGACTTCCGGCCAGGTGTTGGCGTGCAGATGCACATAGGCGTCCTCCAACTCCGGCCTGACGTGAATGACCATTCCGTATCGTTTCATCGGTCTTCCCCTGTTGTAATGGCCGGCGATCCTTGAGCGCCGCCTTTACAGCAACGGCAGATTCACCGTCTTCCCGCTGCGCCGGCTGCGATGGACCGCCTCGGTGAACTCCATGTACTTCACGCCGGTGGCAAAGTCGGTGTGCGTGATCACCTCATGCCCGCGGATAGCGCTGATGAACTCCTCTTCCACGCGCCAGCCGCCCGCCTCATGCGCGGGGACATCGATCTCGCTCAGGCCGCTGTCGCCGCGCTGTCCGCCGGTCAGGACATCGCCGCTGAAATGCAGTGTGCCTTCGCTGCCGTAGATGGTTGCCGAGGGCGGATCACCGAATCCTGTCACGTTGCTGACCTGTATGTGCGCCTGCCCGCCGCTGGCCAAATCGGCGATGATATCGATATGATCGGGGATGCGTACGCCCATCATGCGGCCCTGCTCATCCTGGCGCACCGGCGTAAAGGTCTTCCCCTTGGCGACCACGCTGGTGGCCTCGCCAACCCAGCGCAGCATCGCTTCATACCAGATGCCCATCGTCATCACGTTCAGCCCGCTGTAGTCCATATTGTGGCGCCAGTGCATCTCAACGTCCTGGTCGATGAAGGCGCCGCCGGCGTGGATGTCCACTACCAGCACATCCCCCAGCCAGCCGTCGCGGATCAACCGCTGGATCGTCCTGTCCACGCGCAGACTGAAGGGGGAAGGCACGATCTGCGCCACCAGATGCGGCCGGCTGCGCAGCGCGTTGTACATACAGTGGGCCTCCGACGCGTTCATCGCCATGCGGGCCTCGCACATTACGTGCTTATCCGCCTCCAGCGCGGTCACCGTGAGGAGACGGTGCATGTACGGCCACGTGCCGATCACCACGGCGTCCACATCCTCGGCTTGCACGACATCCTGCCAGTTCGTGCACACCCGCCCGATGCCAAACCGTTCGGCGACCCGTTCCCCCGACTCCTGACTACGATTGCAGACCGAGACGATCTCGACGCCTTCGATGGCCTGCAGACCGGGTATATGCCGGTCACGCGTGTTGGCCCCTGCGCCGACAACGCCGACGCGGATAGTATCCTGAGTCATTCCTTCCTCCTGAAATGGGATGTTGCGGCTAATCTATGGGAGTGAAACCGTGCTTATCAATGAAGTACGATCATTCATCATCGGCTGTGTTCGCATACGCCTCAGCCAGATAGTGATCGTGATTGACCGAAAGATCGTCGACCCCGCTGGAGAACGCCCCAACAATCGAGAGGGCGCGTCGCCTTCGCTCCTCTCGATCGACACTGTCCGAACTGCAGTTTATCTGATCAGTTTGACAGGGTTCGCTTATTGCATCTCGTAGATGAATGGGCTGTCCGTTTACCCGTTTCATTTCTGGGCTGTGACTATTTTTCTGCCATCGAAAGCTCTGACTGAACGACTGCCGATAAGCAAGCGCAACCATGCGCATTCTATCATAAGTGCGGCGAACATACACGACATTGGCAAGAAGCACTGCAGGCGCTCGCGCGTCCCAAAATATGGAAAACGCGCGCATTCGTCTACCAAATGCGCGCGTTCAACACTCGTTGTCTGACGTCTGAACTGGATAATGAGAGTCAGTGATTCGAACAAGCGATGAGGTACAGATACTTCAACCACAGCAGGCTTGATAGCGCTTACCTGACCTGACGCCTACTTCACCGCCCCCGCCGTCAATCCCTGAACAAACCTGCGTTGGAAGACGAGGTAGACGATGACAATCGGCACCATGACGATGGCAGCCCCCGCCATCGTCAATGGATAGTTCTGCGTATACCTGCTTCGAAAGAACATCAGCCCAAGAACCAGTGGTCGGATCTCTTCCTTCTGCATATAGATGAGGGGCAGAAGAAAAGCGTTCCAGGCACCCATGAACTGCAGGACGACCAGAGCGGAGACTGCCGGTCCGGCCAGAGGCAGCATCACCCTCCAGTAGACACTGAATTCGTTACAACCGTCGATCTCTGCAGCGTCGCCCAACTCCTGTGGCAGTCCGGAAAAATAGGCTCGCATGAAGAAGATGCTGAAGGGCATCCCCAGAGCGATACTAGGCACGATCATCGCCCAATATGTTCCCAAAAACCTGATATCCTTAAGGATGTAAAACAGCGGGATCATAATCGACTGGAAAGGAACCATCAGCCCAAGCAGAAAGACGACGAAGACGAAGTTCGAACCGCGGAACGTGAGACGCGCCAGTCCATAGCCAGCCAGGCTCGCCAACAGGATTACGAAAGTGACAATTGGGAGTGAAATTATAACGCTGTTCTTGAAGTATTTGCCAAAGCGTCCTACAGTCCAGGCTTCGATATAGTTATCCCACCGAATTTCGGTAGGAAAGCCCAACGGGTTGGCAGCGATCTGTCCCGTAGTTTTCAGGGATGACGCAATAACCCAGAATAGTGGCGTAATGCAAACCAGAGTAAAGAAAATGAGAATGGCGTAGCGCAGCGATATACCAATAAAGCGAAAAAGTTTATCGCGCCCTGTGCTCTGCCATGGCCCGCGCGTACCCATGCGGGACCATTCCTGAACGGTGCCGGTATTCTGCATATTACGATTCCTGCCGTTCCCGTAATCGGATAAAGATGTAGGATGTCACCAGTGAAAGGAGAGTCATGACCATCGATAAGGCGGCCCCGTATCCAATCTGGCTCTCCTGAAAAGCTTTGCGGTACGTGTACGTAGCGATTACTTGTGTAGCCGTACCGGGCCCGCCCTGCGTCATCACGAAGACAATGCCAAAGACGTTGAATCCGCCGATGAGAGTAAGTGCGGTGATCATCGTGAGCACGTGGCTCAATTGTGGCACGATTACATAGACGAAGCGCTGCCAGCCGTTAGCGCCGTCGATCGTGGCTGCCTCTACCAATGAGATATCCACATTTTGAAGGCCCGCCATGATGATGACGAAACAGAAGCCGTAGTAGGACCAGATAGCTGTCATGAGGAGGGCAAGCAACGCCGTCTTGGGGTCGCCGAGCCATCCGCGTGCCAGATGGTCTAGCCCAATTGCGCCCAAGATCTGATTCACTGCGCCGAAGAGCGGGTGATAGATCCAGTTCCAGATAATTGCAACTACAACCTCTGAGAGGATGACTGGAAGAAAATAGATTGTCCGAAAGACGATACGGCCTTGTGCGCCGGTCCAGATCAAGACGCCAAGCAGTAAACCTATGGCGATTGGAGAAATTGTACCAATAATCACCCAGATGAGGTTGTGCCCCAAGGCCTGCCAAAGTAGCGAATCCCCGGCCAACTTGATGTAGTTGCCTAAGCCGACAAATTGCTTGACCGGGTCCGCACCGTTCCAGTCAGTGAGGCTATAGTAGATCGAATAAAAGAAAGGTTGAATAAAGAAGAATGCGTAGATGAGAAGCGCCGGGGTGACAAAAGCCCAACCGGCAATCGCTTTCCGCTTTGCGCGTGGTGACAATTGCTCCTGGCGTACTGGTGCAGCAGTTGTCATTTCATTTGATCCTGTCCGCCCTGACAGAGGAGCAGTCCCCGTACTTTCCGCATTCGACCAGGCAATTGCCCTGCAACGTCCTGGCCCGCTTCAAATCCGATTCCATCGAATTGGCACAGTTGTAAAACTTGCTGGCAGGAATGCGGCCAACTGGATTGCGAAGTTGGCCGCATTCCTGTAGATTCTCCTTTCTCAAGGAGTGATGTCCATCACCGTTCCCCTCTCGATGGCCTCTTGCATGGCAGCTTCCAGGTCGTCGGCCTGTTCTTGCGCTGTCTTTACCTTGCCAATCACTTCCTGGAAACCGTCGAACATCATCGTATTGTAGTTATCGGGCGTCAATACATCGATGTTGAAGCCCATGCTCTCGGCGTTCTGTTGGATTTCGATGATGGTGAATCGCAGCAGATCCGAGATACTGTAATCGTCTGCATTCAGGCGGACAGGCGGGATCATGGCCATGCCTTCCAACCAGTCCCCGATTGTTTCATCCGAAAACAGGAAGTTCAGGTAAGCAAATGCTCCCTCAGGCGACTGAGCGTCCCGTCCTACGAAGTAACCGGAACCAAGACCGGCAGGGGGAGCGATTACCTTCTCGCGGATCGAAGGATAGAAGAAGAAGCCAACCGGATCCGTAATGTTGTCCGGATTGGTGTAGCCGTCGACCATCCACGATCCTGTCAGGCGCATGGCAGCCTGCCCGCTGTAAAAGAGCAGATTGGAATCGTCATAGGTTACGGCGTTGATATCTGTGTTGTAGTAACCTGCATCGACCATGTCCACAAAGGGGATTTGGATCGATTCCACGAAGTCCGGTTCATTCCAGGCAAGTTCGCCCGAAATGGCTGCAGCCAGATTGTCCTTGCCGGCGATATTGCCGCTGAAGACGCTGAACGTATGGCCGGCGGGCCATTTGTTCTGGTTGCCCCACGCCATTGGAATGATGTCTTGCGCTTTGAGCGCCTCGCAGACTGCCAGAAAGTCATCGTGCGTGTCAGGCGCCGCCAACCCCTGTTCGTCAAAGATCCGTTCGTTATAGAAGGTACCTACTATCTCCAATTCGTTGCCGATTCCGTAGGTTACGCCGTCAAAACTGGCGCGCTCACGGGCTATCGGCAGGATGCGCTCATTCCAGGCGTACTGTTCATACGCGTCGTCCAGAGGCAAGAGCAGCCCGGCGCGTGCCAACACGCCGGCAAAACCTGGCCCGGTATCATAGTACATAACATCCGGTCCGGCGCCCGCGTCAAGCGATGTCTTGAGAATGTCGCGCATGTTGGTCTGCGCTTCACGCGTGACATGGTATTCAGGATGTGCCTCATTGAACTTGACAACGATCTCATTGACACCCACGGAATCTTCGCCGAACTGGTCCCACACGAGAATCTGTTCTTTCTCAACGGCAGGTTCGCCCGCAGTGTCGTCAGTGCCGGTATCGGCCCCGGGAGTCACGCAGGCTACGGCAAGTATGCTGGCAGTTAGTCCACCGGAGAGGCGCAAAAAGTCACGGCGAGTATGATGCAAAGAGGTTGACATACGGTTTTTCTCCTTTGTTCTCAGAAGTGTAGACGGCCGACAGACGCATTTAAGGCGGTTCGGGCCGGGACGGCCTCCGCATAACACGAACAAAAGCCAGAGTCCTGATTGCAAAACCAATTGAATTTGGATCATCCAATTGGCATGAGAGAAAGGCGTTCAACCGATCACGATTGGCCCAAGATGCTGGGCCGCGTCACAGTTTGGAATCGCATACACCAACCGGGCAGCCAGGCGCTACCCTGCTGTCTTCCGGCGCCAAATCCGTGATGGAGCACACTTCCTGGACACATCTCACTGCTGGCCTGCGGCAGAGGTTGCAAGAATTATATCATTTAGTGAACACAGCATCAATGAGGATTTATGGGGACCATTCCGTGTGGCGGTGTGGCGGTCGCAGCCGATCGATCATAGAGGGTGATAACAGGGCCGACTGGCTACAGCGGAACGCAGCCGGTGCAATTCTGGGCCGCCAAGAAGTGTACTCGGAATTCTTGCATTTTAGGCTGGGCCGGTTAGTGGAAGTGAATGCTGTTGCGCCGGCAGGAGGTCGATGCTGGTAATGCGCTGCGCGCGGCCTGCTGATGGTAGACCGGATCACAAGTTGCTGGTATGATCCCACCATATACCATACCAACGCCACCGAAAAAGCGAGAGAAGAAATGACCGTTGCCCCTTCCATCTCCGAACTCGACGTCCGCGCCCTGTGGCATCCTCTCACCCAGCACAAACCGCTCGCCGACACACCGCCTACGCTCATCGTCCGCGGCGAGGGCTGCTATCTTGAAGATGATCAGGGCCGCCGCTACCTCGACGCGATGGCCGGCCTTTGGTGCGTGAACATCGGCTACGGACGCAGCGAACTGGCCGAGACCGCCGCCGCGCAGATGACAGAGCTTGCCTATCTCGCGCCCACCATGACCCACCCGCCCGGCGCACAGCTGGCCGACAAGATACTGGAGCTGCTCGGCTGGCCCGGCCGCGTCTACTTCTCGTCCAGCGGCTCCGAAGCCAACGAGGTTGCTTTCAAGGTCGCCCGCCAGTACCATCTGCAGTCAGGCAAACCGGGCGGCGCCACCCGCTACAAGATCATCTCCCGCCACCGCGCCTATCACGGCAACACGCTGGGCGCGATGAGCGCCACCGGCCAGGCCGAACGCAAGATCGGCTATGGACCGATGGCCCCCGGCTTCATCCACGTTCCGCCCCCCTATCCCTACCGCGCCCATCCCAAACTCACCCCGGCCGAACACGGCATCGCCTGCGCGCAGGCGATCGAGGCGACGATCATCTACGAGGGTCCCGAGACGGTCGCCGCGGTCCTGATGGAGCCGATTATCTCCGGCGGCGGCGTCCTGGTCCCGCCGGACGAATATCTGCCGCGCGTGCGCGAAATCTGCGACGAATACGGCGTGCTGCTCATCTTCGACGAGGTCGTCTCCGGCTACGGCCGCACCGGCGAAATGTTCGGCCACGACCACTGGGACGTAAAGCCCGACATCATCACGATGGCCAAGGGACTTTCGAGCGGCTACATGCCCCTCGCTGCGACAGCCGTGCAGGCGTATATCTTCGATGCCTTCATGGGCGAGGCCGGCGACCTGAGCCACTTCCGCCACATCAACACATTTGGCGGCCATCCGGTAAGCACCGCGGTCGGATTGCACAATCTTCAGATCGTGGAGGAAGAAGGTCTGGTGGAGAAGGCCCGCAGCGTGGGGGACTACGCGCTGGGGCAACTGAATAGTCTGACGTCGCACCCGTGGGTGGGTGAAGCCCGCGGCCGCGGGCTGCTCCTGGGCGTTGAGCTGGTGGCCGACAAGGGTACCAAGCAGCCCCTCGACGACGCCGAGGTACTGGGGGTGCTGGGCCGTTGCAAACAGGCCGGCGTCATCCTCGGCCGCAACGGCAACACCGTTCCCGGCCTAGGGAACATCCTGATCATGGCTCCACCGCTCGTCGCGACAGAGTCCGAAATCGACCTCCTCATCGAGGCGCTGGTCTACGCGCTGGGAGAAAAATAACGCCGGCAGCCGGCAGACGCACTGTCTGCCGGCCCCGTCAAAGCAATCTATCCCCGAATGTCCAGCCTCTCCCGCCGCAGCCACTGGCTGACCGAGTCCTGCTCCGAACCGCCCGGATGCGGATCGCCTGGGCTGTCTACATAGGTGCCCTCCGGCGCAGGCACAGGGCCCCGCAGCAACGGGTCATCGGTGCGCTCCATCCATGACGCGAGGCGGCCGCGCATCTCCGCCAGCGCTTCGGCGTAATCCGGGTCGTTCACCAGGTTGCAGGCTTCGTTCGGATCATAGATCAGATCGTAGAGCGCCTCCTGGTGGATCCTGCGCCCGGCCAGGCCGTTGTCCATCAGATAACGCTTGCTCGGCCCGTTGTCGATATTGGGCATCGTCGTCGTTGCCCACCCGTCGAAACGACGGATATACTTCCAGCGCTGCGTGCGCACCGCCCGTTTCGGTTCATAGCCGGCGTGATAGCTCACCTCCCCGAAAATCTCCTCGTTGATCTCGTCGGCCGTACCCGCCACCAGCGGCGCTACGGATCGTCCTTGCAGCCATGCCGGCGGGTCGACGTCCAACAGCTCGCACAGTGTCGGGTAGATGTCGATCTGCGAGACCATCCCGTCCACCACCTTGCCGCCGCTAAACCCCTGGGGCCCGCGCATGATCAGCGAAACGCCGAAGCCGTGGTCGGTCAGCGTGCACTTCATGCTGGGGAAGGCCAGCCCGTGGTCGGTCGTGTAGATGAACAGCGTATCCTCGGCCAACCCCGCCTCCTCCAGTGCGTTCAAAACGATCCCGACCTGGTCGTCCAGGATCTTTGCCATGCGCTTGTAGGAGGCCATGTCGTAGCGGGTCTCGGGCGTGTCGGGCAGCGGCGCCGGCGGCAGCGTATAGCGGACGTCCTCCTCGTCGCTCGGCTCCGGAAAGACGCGATGCGTCTCGGAGTAGCCCACGGCCAGGAAAAAGGGGCGGTCATGCTCCCGGTTGATGAACTCTACCGCAGCCTCCGTTCTGTACTCCGGACCCCTGGACCCGGGCGGGTCGGCTTCGGCGATCCATTCGTAGCCCAGTGTGCGCGTATCGAGCGTCAGGTGTTGAAAGCCGCAGAGGGCGGTGCGGTAGCCGTGGCTGCGCAGAAAGTTTGCCAGGTGCCGTTCGGGATGCTGCAGAAAGAAGTCCCGGTTGGCCAGTCCCAGCTGCCCACAGGAGTGCGAGCTCTGGCCCGTGAGCAGACAGGCCCGGCTCGGCGAGCAGGTCGGCGCCGCGCTGAACGCCTTACGGAAGAGAACACCCTCTTCCGCCAGCCGCTGCAGATTGGGCGCAGGGACGGCATGGCCGTAGGGCTGCAGGTACCGGCCGGTGTCGTGCGAATGCAGGTAGATAATGTTCATTTGAGGATTCCTCAGTGTCATGGGTGCGGGAAGTACTCAGCCGACGGTGGCGCGGCCTCCAATCTACTTGAACAGTCTGATGGAGAGAGTCAAATCATCATGGCACGGTTCATATCAGCGGCGCAAATCACCGTCCCCAGCCAACTCCTGCGCCTATTCCGGCCACTGACAACTAGCCCTTGGCCACTGCAGTTCCCGCCGACTCGCGTCCCCAAACCGTCAACAGGACAAGCGCCGACAGCGTACAGACGGCCGCCGCTGGTCCCAGCCCCCACACCCCGAAGCGTGTGTACATCCACGGCCCGGTAAATCCGGTGAGAGTCATCCCCATCAGGTTGATCGCCACCGCCAGCGACATCACCTTGCCCCGCCGGTCCGGCGCCTGTTCGCTGACCAGAGCGACAGCGCTGACGAGGCCGTACTCGAATGTAAATCGCATCAGCAGCAACGCCGCGATGACCGGCCACAGGCCGATATTGACGGCTGGGAGAGAGAGGTAGACCAGCGCTGAACCGAGAAGGCCTGCCTGAAATGATCGCTTCTTGCCGACCCGGTCCGCGATCAGTGAGACGAGAACAGCCCCCGCCAGGTCCGCTGCGCCTTGCAGCAGGGCCACCAGGCCCAATGCAGTTGCCGTCAGGCCGTATTCGGTCTGGAGCCAGACGCCGTGCGCAATTAGGACGTGGCCTTGGCTGAAAAGAAAGAGACTGTTGGCGCCGATTATCATGTAGGCCGAGAGCCGGTTTGGGCCGAGATCGAATAGACCTGCGATATGCCGCGCCGCGCCGGAAACGAGTCGTGAGAGATGAAGAGTAAGAGACGGCGTGCCCCCCTGCTCAAGGCCCACCTCCGTACCGCCTTCATCACCTGGTACGGCGACCTGCTCCGGCCCGTTTTCTGCGCCGGCGCCCGCCAGTGAAGGGTCTGCGCCCCTCGGCACTTTCGGCAGAAAGCCAAGCAGGGCCCAGCCGGCCAGTATGGCAACGCCCAAAACGATAAAGGGGAGTTGCCAGCTGAAACGGTCGAAAAGCAGCCCAATCAACGAAAGGCCGAATATCCCCGCCAGGGCCCAGGAATACTCCAGAATACCGAGGCCGCGCGCCCGCTGCGCAAAGGGCAGCTGCGCGCTGATGTAAGCTTGAACGGTCGGCAGGAAACCGGTCAAACCCACACCTGACAGGACCATCCCGGCTGCCACCGACCAGAACCCCGCGCCGCTGCCCAGCAAAAAGGTGCCAGACGCGGCCAAAATCAGGGCCAGACGCATCACCCGCAGGTAGCCGTAGCGGTCCGCCGCGCTGCCGAACAGCGGCGCGCTCAGCCCCACCGCGCTGCGCAGGCTCATCAGACGGCCCAGAACGATGACATCCAGGCCCATCCCCAGCGCAATGATCTGCAGAAAGGAGTAGAAAAGTTGGACCGTTGTGTCGACGACGATCCGGGTAGCCACACAGGCGGCCAGGATATGGCGGAAGCGGGAGAAGCCACGCGGCGCCTCTGCACGCGGTTGCCGGTCAGCCCTGGATGAAGCCCATGTTCGCGCCCGGAAACGGGAAGAAAATCGTTGCCACACAGTCACTCGCCCCGGCAAATCATTGGGTCGCCATTCTTAACCCGTCGAAGCGGACATCACCCTCGGTCGCGAACAGGCCCAGCGCGCCCTCGCGCCGGTCATAGATGCGACCTGAAAGGGCGACCCGGTCATCGATGTAGATGACCAGAGCCGTGCCGTCCACAAGCACCTGCACCTTCAGGGGTCTGTCCGGCTCCAAAACGACCCGGCGTTCGAGCATAAAGGGCGGGTTCGTCGTGGTGACGCTGAACTGCGGCGACCAGCGGTCCAGCACGACCCTGTTCCTGGCCGGCTCCAGCCGCACCTGGTAGTAGGATTCCAGGTCATCGCTGGCGCGCAGTAGCAGGCCGCAGTTGGTCAGCCCCGGAGCGAACGTGACGGTTGTTTCGATCAGGCACTCGTCGGGCATCTCTCCCAGCGTCATTAGCGCGTAGCGGCCCTCCGCCGAAGTCCCGACGCTCTCCTCCTCGATCTCCCAACTGCCGAGTACCGGTTGCGGAAGCAGCGGCGCCGGCTTGTCAAAGGCGCCGGCAACCGTCCCTGGTATACGTACGCTCAGGGAGCCGTCCGGCTGCGGTACAACCTCATGGACGACCAGGCGGCCCCCCCACAGCCATTCGCCGTCGTCCGACTCGTCCGCACGCGCTGGCAGCCAGCCGAAGGAATAGCGCTGCGACCCGTCTCCCGCCGTCTTGGCGGCGCCGTAGGCAAGACCGTCGAACATGTCGTCATCCGCAGACGTCCACGGCCCCTCCAAACTGTGCGCCATCCGGTAATGGGTTGCAATCCACTCCCTGGAGACCGAATAGACCAGGTACCACAGTTCGCCATGATGGAACAGGTCCGGGCAAGGATGCGCCCAGACCTCACCCGGCGCCCACAGAGGCGGCCGCCCCTCCCACGTCACCAAGTCGGAACTGACGGCCAAGCCGATACAGCCGCGGTTGCGCACGGGTCCACGATCCGTGCGCGCCGTCATCAGCATCCAGTATTCGCCTGCCGCCTCGTTCCAGAAGATAAAGGGATCGCGCCAGTCGTCCAGCTCATACCCAAGCTCCGTGGGTGCGAAGAACTTGAAGTCCGGGTCTTTGTGCCACGTGCGCAGGTCCGTGCTGGTAGCGCGCATGACCACCTGCGCAGCCTTGCCGGTTCCCGCGAAGGATGGATTGATGCCCGTATAGTAGATGTAGAAGATGCCGTCGCCCGCGATCACGGACCCCGTCCCGACATCGACATCCTGCTCATCAGGAGCTCCGTGTGTTACCGCCTCGCCCCAATCCTCAAAGTTGACAAAGTCGCGCGTCACGAGGTGAAACCATGGTCTGCCCGGGCCATGGCCGGTCTCAGCCCCATATTCTTTAATGTAGAAGAGGTGGTAGTCGCCTTCCCAGAAGAAGGGGATGAAGTCACCCGCTACCCCGTCGTCAGGTCGATAGAGAATTGTCATGGCTCGCCCCCTAGCCAAATCGCATTTAGAGTGGTCAGGCCGACTCGCGCCCCCAGACCGTCAACAGGACAAACGCCGTGAGCGTGCCCACCGCCGCCATCGGCCCCAGCCCCCACACGCTGAAGCGGGTGTACATCCATGGTCCCGTAAACCCGCTGAAGGTGGAGCCCAGCAGATTAAGCGCCACCGAAAGGGAGATGACCTTGCCCCGCCGGTCGGGCGCCTGTTCGCTGATCAGCGCGATGGCGCTGACGATCCCATACTCGAACACGAAGCGCAGCAGCACCATCGCGGCAACTACCGGCGCCAGCCCCACATTGATCAACGGCAAAGAGATGTAGACCAGCAGCGATCCCAGCATGCCGAGCTGCACGGCCCGCTTCTTGCCGATCCGGTCCGTAATCAGAGAGACGAGCACACTGCCGCACAGATCTGCTGCGCCCTGGCCAAAGGCCACCAGCCCCAGTGTTTCCGGGACCAGGCCGTATTCGGTCTCCAGCCAAGCGCCATGCGCAATCAGGATATGGACCTGGCTGAAATAGAAGAGCGCGTTGGCGCCGATGACGGCCAGCGCGGCGCGCCAGTTGGGTCCGAGATCGAAAAGGCCGGCGACTGTCTGCGCACGCAGAGGGGGGAGGGACACAATAAGGGGGGTGAAAGAGCGGCTCCTCAGTCTCTTCCGGGCCGCCTCCCGACGCCGCGCCTTTTCGGGGTCCACAACCGGTACGCCGGCCGTCGCTTCCGGCAAGAGCCCTATCAGAACCCAGCCTGCCAGCATCGCGCCACCCAGGACGAAAAAGGGAAGTTGCCAGCTGAAACTGCCAAAGAGAAAGCCCATCAGCGGCAGACCGACTATGCCTGCCAGCGCCCAGGAGTACTCCAATACCCCAATGCCCCGCGCCCGCTGCGCAAAGGGCAGTCGCGCACTGATATACGCCTGGCAGGTCGGCAGAAAGCCGGTCAACCCCGCCCCCGACACGATCATCCCAATGATGACCGACCAGACGCCTGCGCCGCTGCCCAGCAGAAACATGCCTGCCGCCGTCAACAGCAGCGACAGGCGCATGATGCGGCGGTAGCCGTAGTTGTCCGCGGCCGTGCCGAACAGGGGGGCGCTCAACCCCGCCAGGCTACGCAGGCTGACCAGACGGCCCAGGACAACGATATCTATCCCCATCCCCAGCGCAACCGTCCGCAGGAAAGGAAAGAAGAGCTGCGTAGTTGTATCGATGGCCAGGCGGGTGGCGATACAGGCCGCCAGGATATTGCGAAAACGGGCAAAACCCCGCGGCATCTCTGCGCGCTCGTCGGCGCGCGGCGACCCGTTACTCACCGATCCGGCGCACGGTTGCGCCCGGCGGCGGGAAAAAGACAAATGTCCGCGGATCGATCTCTTCATCGAATATGATGAAGTCGAACCGCATACGGAAGCCGGTATCCCCTTCGATAGCCAGGGGATAGTAGGTGATCCTGTCCAGCCAGACGGTCAACTGCTCCCCCGCCTCTTTCAGTGGGCTCTGTCCCGGCGGCAGCAGCACCTGCACCCGCAGCGCATTCCGGCCGGCCACGGCCTCTTCGCCGATAATCTGCAGCTCACCTGCCCGCAGCGCGGCCAGCACATCATCCGGCATCGTTTCCAGCAATGACGTACCGAAACGCGAGCCTGCCGCCGGCGCGCCTTCCGTCCGGTCGGTCACGGTGGCGAGGTTCAGCAGTGGGTCATACGTCCACGCCTCTTCCTCGTTGAACGCCAAAATATAGACGGCCTTGCGGTCCAGCCCCTCCAGTTCCGCCTCCGCCCGCAGATGCCGCGGCCGCTGAACCCACAACTCGTACTCGAGTATCTGGTCATCTTTTCCCAGCTGAAGCCGCCCCTGAACTGTCTTCAACTGTTCAAGCCCAGCCGCAGCCTCATCCGGCAAGCTCTCTGCATCCGGGATCCGAGTCGTGAAAGAGAGGACAGCCAGCCCAATGCCGGCCGCGAGGGCCAGCGCTACAACAGTTGCGGCGATCCGTTTGCGATCCATCGTATTCTACTTGGGCAGTCAGTTCTTAGCTGTAAGGGGGCCGTTGGAACCTCTGAGGACACTATTCAATCTGACAAAGATTGATACATCATTTCCAACAAGTGGGCAACTTGACAACCCTTGCCCCTGGGCTACCGGGTCCGCTCCATGAAGTCGTGCAGCACCGGCAGCATCCGCCCCGGTGCTTCCTCGGCCAGGAAGTGTCCGCAGTCCCTGAACTCGTGCACTTCATAGTCGGCCAGCTCCGCCTTCCACCGGTTGAGTTCCTTCTCGCGAAAGGCGATGTCTCTGAATCCCCAGAAGATCAGCGCCGGTTTCGAGATGAACGCAGCCCGGTCATCCCAGATCGAGCGCAGCCAGTCGCCCGCGCTGACGATGTACCCCGGAAACGCCGCGCACGCGGACCGCGCCTCCGGAGTCGGTTGCGCATTGCGATAGTGCGCCATCACTTCCGGCGTCAGAATCTCCTTTGACGCGACCGCCATCGGCAGCACCCTGTTCACGAAGAAATTGTGGCGCTTGATGAGGTACTGACCCAACCAGCTGGACATGAAAAAACTGAACATCACATAGTGCGGATCGCGCCCGACAGGCCAGCACCAGGTGTTCGTAATCACAAGCCGCTTGACCCGTTCCGGATGCTTGCGCGCGAAATCCAATCCAATCGGTCCACCCCAATCTACCAGGTACAGGGTAGCGTTCTGCACGTCGAGATGGTCGACCAAGGCCGCGGCCGCATCCGCATGGGCTTGAGGTCGGTGGTCGGCGGAGCGCTGGCTGCGCGCCGACAGGCCGAAACCGATATGGTCGGGTGCGATACATCGGTATTGGGACCGAAGATCCCGGATCAGATGCCGAAATTCGAAAGACCAGGTGGGATTGCCATGCAGAAAGACGATCGGCTCCCCCGCGCCTTCGTCGATGTAGTGCATCCCATGGCCGGATGGAGTCGTGAAGGAATTGCTCTCGAAGGGGTAGATCTCGTCAGACAGCCACGCGGGGCGCGCGGGGGACACGCTCTGTGTCATCGGAAGTTCTCCTGTCGTGGATCGAACTCAACTCTACATCCAGATCCGGGGCGGGGCGTCGTCCTTCTCGGGAGGCGGCGGCAACCCGGCCTCGCCATTGTCGACAGACCCACTGCCGCCGGCTCTACCGTTGACGATTCCATTGTCATGATCGGAGGGTGGAGAAGCAGTAAGCGGTGAGGGGATTTCTTCTCCGCGCTCCTCTCTGCGCTCCTTTTCACTCTCCTCTGCGGTCTTCAGATAGACCTCCCGTCCCTGGCTCCGGCCGCGGTCCGGTCCCAGAATACCGGCTGCTTCAAGCTGCTCCACCAGACGGTTGGCCCGGTTGTAGCCGACCCGCAGCTTCCGCTGCAAAATCGTCACCGAGCCCCGGCCAGCCTCGGACACAACCTGTACCGCTTCGTCGAACAGTTCGTCCCGGCCTTCGCCGTCCTGCGTATGATCATGCAGGGGGCTCTGTCCGTCATCCTGTTCGAGGAGTTGGAGGGATTCCCCTTCGCTTTTTGGCAGAGTACCCTCCCCTGCCGGCACTTCCCGCTCTTCAATAGGTGAGGAAAGAGAGTCAGGCGTGAAGAGCGGGGATTGTTCGCTTTCATTTCTCCCCGGTCCCTTCCCCTCCTGCTCCTGGATGTAAGTTTCCAAACTGTGGAAGTTCTGCCAGTAGCGGACAATGCGGTTGGTTTCGGCATCATCCAGGAACGCGCCCTGCAGCCGTTCCAGCTTGCTCGCATCCGGCGCCATAAACAGCATGTCGCCCCGTCCCAGCAGATTTTCGGCGCCCGGGACATCCAGCACCACCCGACTGTCAATCTGGCTGGTCACGGCGAAGGCGATGCGGGCCGGGAAGTTGGCTTTGATCAGGCCGGTGATGACATCGACCGAGGGCCGCTGGGTCGCGATGATCATATGAATGCCCACGGCCCGCGCCATCTGCGCCAGGCGGATCACATGCTTCTCCACTTCTTCCGGTGCGGCCATCATCAGATCGGCCATCTCGTCGATGATGACGACGACGTAAGGCAGGATCTCCTCGCCCAGTTTACGCAGATAGGCGTTGAAGCGCTCCAGATCGCGTACGCCTGCCTTGTTGAGCAGTTGATAGCGCCGCTCCATCTCTTTGATGCACCAGAACAGCACGCCTGAAGCCCGGTCCACGTCGGTCACCACCGGGCTGAGAAGATGGGGTGTCCCGTTGTAGACAGTCAGTTCGACCATCTTCGGATCGATCATCAAAAGGCGCAGCGTTTCCGGCGTGTGGGTCAGAAGCAGGCAGCCGATGATCGAATTGATGCAGACCGACTTGCCCGTGCCGGTGGCGCCGGCGATCAGAAGATGGGGCATCCGCGCCAGATCGGTGACCACCGGCTTGCCCCGCACGTCCTCGCCCAGAGCAATGGGCAGGCGGCCCCTGGCCTGTAAGGAGTCGAACTCCTCGCCCTCCATCAACTCCTTCAGGCCGACATTGTTGCTTTCCGTATTCGGCACTTCGATGCCGACGTAGCTTGTTCCCGGAATGGGGGCTTCAATCCGCACCGTGCGCGCTGCAAGCGCAAGCGCCAGATCGTTGCTCAGGCTGGCGATCTTGCTGACTTTTACCTTGGTGCGCTTCGTCTCTCCGCGCACAGTGCGCTCGGTATAGCCTGGGCGGATAAGATACTGGGTGACGGTCGGGCCGGCGTTGACCCCTTCAAAATCAGCGGGAACGCCAAACAGCGCCAGGGTCTCTTCCAGCAGCCGGCCCCGGTAGCGGATAAGATCGTCGCTGTCGATCGACCGGTCCCAGAAGTCCAACATATCAGTCAACTGCGGAAGTTCCCACGCCGGTTCAACCCTTCCGTTTCTGTCTTTCAGGTGTCGATCGGCGCTCACCCCTGACAACTGCTCATCAGAGCCGTCAAACTCCTCGGCCTGCATCGACGGCGTATCTTCGGCAGCGCGGCCGGCCTGGCGCAGGGGGGCAAGCGGAGTGGCGTCAGGAACGGGCTTGTGATTCTCGTTTTGCTCCCTTTGGGCCATTTTCCTGGTTCTGAAGAGATCTTTGCGTCGTTCTTCCCGCCACAGCTCTTGCAGCACGCCCCGGATTTCCTGGCTCACGGTTCCGCCCCCAACCCAGAGGCCGTCCCACAAGCGGCGGCCGGTCAGCAGCGTCAGTCCCGACAGCGCGACCAGAAGAATCACCGTCCACGCGCCCCAGCCGGGCAGCCCATCCGCCAGCGTATTGGCAAAAAAGTGACCGAGCGCGCCGCCCGCCCCACCGTCGAGGACGCGCGCCGCCCTTGTCATCGGAGGCAGCACGAGCGTGATAGCGGCAATGTATGCCAGAAAGATCAGCAGCAGGCCGCTCGGCGCGCGCCAGGGCAGAATTGGCAACTCCCTGCCCGCTCCGTTTCCGTCGCCAGACGGGGCCCTGCGGCGTTTCGGTCCTTCGATGGCGCGCAAAACCAGCCACAAACCAAGGAAACCGGTCAGCAAGGGTACTCCGGCGACGCCGTCACCGGTGGCGTAGCGCAGGAAATCGATCCACAGCCCTGTGACACTGCCGCGCGAACCGGTCAGCAGGCTCAGCAGCGTAAAAACCGAGATCAACACGAGACTGAGGCCGACAACCTCCACGCGGGCGATCGCTGCCAACCTGTCCAATAGCTGCTTCTGCGGCATTGTTTTCTTCTTCGTACGTCTCTTGGCTACCATATCAGCAGTGGTAAGAAGGTCATGGCTCTCGGCGGGCAATCGCACCGGCCACTGAAGTCCGATAGTTCATTAAGAGATACGCCAGGAAAGAACAAACGTTCCTAGCAAAGTATACCAATGAACTCGGAATTCACCAATCAATCTTTAATGTTTATTCGTTCTGAATCCCAACGTTTTGCCCGCGCTTTGCAACCGAACGGCGGGCGTCTTCCTGTCACAGCGGAAAGACGCCCGCCCCGGCCTGTCCGACGCGGGCGGGGGGGGGGGCGGCCGCGGCCGGGCGGGTCAAAACGGCCGCCCCCCGGGGCCCCCCCAAACAGGGGACGACCCGGGC
>VXRG01000159.1:0-2470 GCA_009838625.1 Caldilineaceae bacterium SB0664_bin_27 | reverse complement strand
AATCTTTATTTTTTTTTTTTTATTCACCCCAATTTTTTGCCCCGCGTTTCCAACCCCCGGGGGGGGGTTCAGCGTGCACCCTCGAAAACCCCCCCCCCCCGGCCTGTCCGACGCGGGCGGGGCTCGGCGCGACTGCGCCTTCGCTTCCAAGAGGGCCGGCCGCGGGCCGCCGCCTATACCTGGATCACCACGGGCAGGATCATCGGCCGCCGTCCCATCTCATTGCTGCAGAAGCTGGCCAGAGCGTTGCGAACGCGGCGGGAGAGTGCCGCGGGGGCGACCTTGCCTTTGACCTCGTTGCGCACGATCTCCTCCGCCCGCAGAATCAACCCCTCGTTGTCTCTTATATAGACAAAGCCCCGGCTGATGATCTCCGGACCGTAAAGGATCGAGCCATCGAATTCGTCCAAGGCGACGATACAGACCAGGAAGCCGTCGCTCCCCAAATGGCGCCGGTCGCGCAGGACGACGCTGCCAATGTCGCCCACGCCCAACCCGTCGACAAAAACGTGGTTGGCGCTGACATGTTCGCCCAACCGTGCCTCGGCCGCATCGGACTCGTCCTCGAAATGGCCGAACTCGACCACCTGCCCGTCTTCGACGACGAAGACGTTCTCAGGCGCAATGCCCGTTTCTTCGGCCAGCTCACCATGCAGGACAAGATGCCGGTACGCCCCATGCACGGGGATGAAATAGCGCGGCCGCACCAGCTCCAGCATGCGGCGGTAGTCCTCCTTGCCGCCATGTCCACTCACGTGTACATCGTCGGACAGCTCATGATAGAAGACCCGGGCCCCGCGGCGGTACAGATTGTCCACAGTGCGGTTGAACAACTCCTCGTTGCCGGGGATCGGTGTCGCGCTCAGCACCACCGTGTCTCCCTTGCGCAGGCTGATCTGTCGCTGGTCCCCAATGCTCATGCGCACCATCGCGCTGGTCGGTTCTCCCTGGCTGCCGGTGGCGATTATCGTCACCTGGTGGGAGGGGAGTTCTTCCATCTCTTTGGCGGTCAATAGCTCGTCCTGCCGGATATCGAGGTAGCCCAGTCCGATAGCGATCTTTACGTTGTTGATCATCGAGCGCCCGATCATCCCGACCCGCCGTCCATGCTTGCGGGAAATTGTGATGATCTGCTGCACGCGGCTGACGTTGCTGGCAAAGGTTGCCAGAATCACCCGTCCATTCACCTGAGAAAAGATGCTGTCAAGGGTTTCCTCGACCTTGGTTTCGCTGGGCGTGCTGCCTTCCGTCTCGATGTTTGTGCTGTCCCCCAGCAGCAGCAGCACACCCTCGTCGCCCCAGCGCTCCAGTTTGTCAACCTCGGTCAACTTGCCGTCCACCGGTGTTTCATCAAACTTGTAGTCGCTTGTGAGGATCACCCGGCCGGCCGGCGTGGAAACACTGACCCCCACACTGTCGGGGAAGCTGTGGCAGGTATGGAAGAATTCTACGGTAAACGGCTCCAGCAAGATGACGTCATTTTCCGTCACCGTGTGAAGTTCCGTCTGGGCCAGCAAACCATGCTCCGCCAACTTGCCCTGGAGCAGGCCTTTTGTCAGTGCGGTGGCGTAGACGGGCGCGTCCAGCCCCTGGTCGATCAGATAGGGCAGCGCGCCGATGTGGTCCTCATGTCCATGCGTCAGTACGATGCCGCGAATCCAGTCCAGTCGGTCCAGCAGATACTCGGTCTCCGGGATCACGACATCCACGCCGTGCATATCGCTTTCCGGGAACATCAGACCGGCGTCAATGATGAGAATGTTTTTGCCGGCCTCCAGAAGCATCATGTTTTTCCCGATTCCGCCGAGGCCTCCGAGTGGGATCACCCGCAGTTGCGTCGTGTCGGTGTGGTCGTCTGGCGGACTTTCCGTTTCAACAGGGGCTATTTGAGTTTGGTCCATTCGATCTCTCCTTTGTAAAGCGATACAGACGAAGCGCTTGCATCGCTGGAAGTTTTGTCCAATATAAAAGCGCCGGGCAGCAGCAGCTCCCAGCGCGAAAAGAATCTCCTATGTAAAAAAGTTCAACTATGCGCGCAAGGCAAGCAGAAGATGAATTAGAGGGGAACCTCATCATCCTCCGGCCGCGGCCAATTTCACAAACCTCAGGGCCAGTGGCCAGGCTCGCTCCTTGGATTCTGTTATTCCCTTTCATTGTACCTTTGAATGGCCTGTCTGTCTACTTTCTTCTCCGATAGGGTGCATCCCAGGTTTTCGTAAGGCCTTTGTCCAGGAAGGGCGGAGAAGAACACCTTTTTTGTCCGCGGAGGACGCGGAGGGGCGCGGAGAACTTCGTAACACCCTTTTGTCCGCGGAGGGCGCGGAGGGGCGCGGAGAGCTTCTTAAAACCTTTTTGTCCGCGGAGGGCGCGGAGAACTTCGTAAGGCCTTTGTCCACGGGGACTCGGGGGGCTGAGGGTTGGATGGGTGTTCCGCTGGGGCTGGGCAAGAGAAGACTAGAGAATACGAGAG
>VXRG01000071.1 GCA_009838625.1 Caldilineaceae bacterium SB0664_bin_27 | reverse complement strand
CCATCCGTGAAGGCGGCCGCACCGTCGCTGCCGGCGCCATCACCGAGATCATTCAGTAACCTTCTGGATAAGTTGAAACAGTCCGTAAGAGATCAGTGCTTGCGGACATTTTAGGCGAGTAGCTCAATTGGCAGAGCGGCGGTCTCCAAAACCGCAGGTTGCGGGTTCAAGTCCTGCCTCGCCTGTCAGAGAATGACCACCGGCAGCTGCGCGGTGGTCATTTTCCGCCTAACAAGGCCCATAGCGCCGCGTGCCGGTCGACAAGAAAGTGAGAATTGGAGCGCTGTGAACATTTTCCTGTGTTCACACACCAAACGGAGTCAATCGTGAGCCGGTCAACAACTGTTCAAAGGTCTGATAACGCAATTGTGCGGTACTTCAAGGAGACCCGCGCTGAGATAGGCAAGGTCACCTGGCCGACGCGCGAAGAAGGGACCCGCCTGACCGTCGTCGTGTTGATAGTCACCACAATCGCCGCGCTTGTGCTGTTCGCAGTAGACTCATTCTTCAGCTATCTGGTGACACTTTTTCTGCAGGTGTTTTAGCAGCATCTGTGGCGCAACCGCCTTCTTTCGTAGAGAAAGAGCCGGTTCTGGATTGTGACGCGCAAGGAGGATTCTGTGGGCGATATAATGAATGCAGGCGCCGACGCTGAGTTGCAGGAAGACGAGGCGGTTTCCGAGTTGGTGGACGATGACGCGTCCGCAACCACTGAAGAAGAGCCGACCGGCCCGAGACCGGAATGGTATGTGGTGCATAGCTATTCAGGCAAGGAAAACAAGGTAAAGAAGAATCTGGAACACCGGGCGGAATCGATGAACATGACCGACCGGATTCTGCAGATCGTGGTACCTACTGAAACCGAAATCGAGATCAAGGAAGGCATTCGCCGCGAGGTAGAGCGCCAGGTTTTTCCCGGTTATATTCTCATTGAGATGATCATGGATGAGGACAGCTGGTATGTGGTGCGCAATACCCCGGGCGTAACTAGCTTTGTGGGCATGGGAAACAAACCGAGCCCCTTGAGCCAGGCCGAAGTGAACCACATCATGAGCCGCATCGAGTCCGACGAACCGCGCGTCAAGGTAAGCTTCGATGTGGGCGAGCGCGTCCGAATCATCGAGGGCCCGTTTGCTGAGTTCACAGGTGTCGTCGATACGCTGGAGCCAGAGAAGGGTAAAGCCCGCGTCATGGTAAGTTTCTTTAACCGGGAAACGCCGGTGGAGGTGGACTTCCTCCAATTGGAACGGGATACGTAATAAGGAGAAGCAGGCGAGATGGCGAAGAAAGTCAAAGCAGTTGTCAAGTTGCAGATCCCTGCCGGCAAAGCCAACCCTGCCCCACCGGTAGGCACGGCGCTGGGCCCGCATGGTGTCAATATCATGGGCTTCTGCAAGGAGTACAATGCGCGTACACAGAGTCAAATGGGGCAAGTCGTTCCGGTCGAAATCACGATTTTCCAGGATCAATCGTTTACATTCATCACCAAGACACCGCCGGCGGCCGAACTGATCAAGAAGGCGGCCGGGATCGATAAAGGCAGCGGCATTCCCAATACGGAGTTGGTGGGCGAAATCACCAATCAACAGGTGCGGGAGATCGCCGAGGTAAAACTGAAGGATCTGGGCAATATCCCCATAGACAGCGCCATGCAGATGGTGCGGGGGACGGCCCGCAGTATGGGAGTAACGGTTGTCGATTAGGCGGGGAGCTGCGGATTCGATTGCGGCCCTGCAGAAACCATTTATTCATGAGTGGGAGGGGCGCTCGCTTGTGCCCCGTTTGCACCACAAGGAGTGAACCATGCCAAAACATGGCAAACGCTATAACGCAGCGCGTAGCAAGATCGACCGGAATACGCAGTACCAGCCGGCTGAAGCCGTTGACCTGATGCGGGACGGCGCGACGGCCAAATTCGATGAGACGGTAGAGGTGCATCTGAGCACCGGTGTTGACCCCCGTCACGCCGACCAGCAAGTTAGGGGCGTGGTAACCCTTCCCCACGGCACGGGTCGAGTCGTGCGCATTCTGGTCTTTGCCGGCGCGGATGGCGTAAGCATAGCCGAGGAAGCAGGCGCCGACTATGTCGGCGGCGAGGATCTTGCCAAGCGAATTCAGGATGGTTGGCTTGATTTTGATGTCGTCCTAGCCACACCAGATATGATGCGGGTGGTTGGCCGGCTGGGTCGCGTACTCGGTCCCAGGGGAATGATGCCCAGCCCCAAAGCCGGTACGATTGTGCAGGCCGACGAACTGCCGCGTGTCATCCAGGAGACTCGCCTGGGCCGCGTGGAGTTTCGCGTCGATAAGACAAGTAATGTCCATGTGCCGATCGGCAAAGCGAGCTTCAGCGGCGAGCAGATACTCGACAACTTCACTTCCGTGATGGAAGCGGTCATGGCGGCGAGGCCTTCGGCTATCAAGGGTATCTATTTGAAACGGGTGACGCTGACCAGCACGATGGGGCCGGGTGTTCGCGTTGATGTCAATGCGGCCTCTATGCTTAAGGCGGCGTAGGCCAGGTTTGGCATTGCTTGGGGCTGTAAGGTAGAATTGGCACGCTCAAACTGCATACGATTCTCAGTTCCGTAGACAGTCGGTTTTCGCGCCGCGAAAGTAAATGCGCCGAGATGCGCAGCCGGCCAAGGGCTGAACACAGCGACCATACCGCCGTCGTATGGAAGGAGTCGCTTGTTACGCCTTTGTCTGCATGGCAAGGGCGTTTTAGTTTACAGCGCTCGCCGGAGATTGGAGGGGGCTCAGAGCGGATTTGCATGCGTCCCCGCAGGATTCCTGAAGAAAGGGGGAATGTCCATTGGCACTTAGTCGAGAGAAGAAGGAAGAGCTGGTCGCACTGTACACCTCACACTTGGAGGACGCTTCTGCTGTGGTGTTCACGGATTATCGCGGCTCCACCGTCTCGCAGATCAACGGGCTGCGCGCCAGCCTTAAAGAGGCGGATACGTCCTATATGGTCGTGAAGAACCGGCTTATGCGGCTTGCCTTGAAGAACAGAGGGGTGACCGAGGAGTTGGACGAGCTGCTGGAGGGGCCGAATGCGGTCGCATTTGTCGGCGAAGATATCGGCAGAGGCGTGACGGCATTGAAGGACGGTCTTGGAGATCTGGATGAGATTATAGAGATCAAAGGCGGAATCCTGGAGCAGAACGTTCTGGATGCCGCGGCCGCCGGGGCACTATCGGAACTGCCCACCAGGGACGAGATGCTGGCGAAGTTGCTGGCGACAATTATTGCGCCCGCCACACAGCTTGCCCGAGTCGTCAACGAACCAGGGGGCAGCCTGGCACGGGTCGTCAAAGCGCACGCTGATGCGCAGGCAGAGGCCGCCTGAGCGTCAACAGAGGGGCTCAACCCCCTCCTTCCTACAGGCAACGTTGTATCGTCGGACAGGAAACAGACAAGAACAGACAATAGGGAGAATTCCAAAGATGGCAGACCTGAATGCAATCAAAGAACAGCTGGACGAGCTAACGCTTCTGGAAGCCGCAGAACTGGTGAAGATGCTTGAAGAGTCCTGGGGTGTGAGCGCTGCGGCATCTGTGGCGGTGGCCGGAGTAGCCGGCGCCGCAGCTGAAGTCGAAGAAGAGGCGGAAGAACAGACCGAGTTTGACGTGATCCTCGCAGATATGGGAGCCAAGAAGATCAACGTCATTAAGGCTGTGCGCGCGGTAACAAGCCTTGGCTTGCGAGAGGCCAAGGAATTGGTAGAGAGCGCGCCGGCCCCCGTGGTGCAGGGTGTGGCAAAGGATGTCGCTGAAGACGCCAAAACCCAGCTGGAGGCCGAAGGGGCAACTGTAGAGATCAAGTAACCTTTCTGGCGGACCAATCAAAGGGGTGCATCCACAAATGGATGCACCCCTTTTTTTCAGGGTTCTGGTAAACAGCAACCGCAAACTATGGGTGCAGCCGAACCGCAGTGGTCAGTGGATTGAGACAGGAGGTGGGGAGCCGATTCCGGTGCCGTGTCGTCGGATACCACTTTCAGTATTCTCTCTGTTGAGCCTTTGATTCGAATGGGGAGTCCCCCAAAAAAGATGACAAATAGTGACAAAACCCGCCAAAATGCTCAGCATCTGTGGCATGGTGAAGGGCGAATAGAGAGGAGTGGGGGTGGATGTGAGGGCCGACATGGGTTAGTCGTTACTTGAGGTATACGAATGTTCGCCCCAATATTGGGATGCACCCATAAATGGAGACTGCTTGTCCGCCGATTGGCACTGTGATAAAATGCCGCGATATCTCACCGTTGATCCAGGGAGGGAGATACAAGTGGCTGAAGGCCCGGTCGTAGGCCATCGGTGGGCCGTAAAACTGTTGCAAAATGGTATCCGGCGTGACACGCTGCGCCATGCCTATCTGTTTGAGGGCGCGGCCCAGGTGGGTAAATCGACCTTGGCTCGCTGCTTCGCTCAATCGCTTCTATGCAAGGAGTCAGTAGACGGGCAGGCATGCGAGAACTGCCGCGCCTGTCGACTCATGCAGTCCGGCAGCCATCCCGATTTCATTTTGCAGCCACCTACCGACCGCCACGGTCAGCCGGACAGGGAGAATGGCCTTCATCGTGCTGAACAGGCGGCCGACATCGTTCGTCAGGCATTGCTGCACCCGATGGAGGGGCGCTACAAAGTCTTTCTGATTCAGGACGCGCACAGGGCTCACATAAGCTTCGCCAACAAATTGCTGAAGACTTTGGAAGAGCCGCCGCCGCACGTAATTCTCTGTCTGACCGCCCAGGATCGGTCCGCTCTTTTGCCGACGATCGTCAGCCGCTGCCAAGTCCTCGCGTTGCGGCCCCTTGGGGAGCGGATCATGGAAGACGCGCTTCGGGCTCGCTGGGAAGCATCTCCGCAGCAGGCCGCGCTGCTGGCCCGTTTGGCGAACGGCTGCCTGGGCTGGGCGGTTGAACAGATCGACCAGCCGGAGCCGCTGACGGAAAGGAGCGAACGGCTGGCGGAATTGCAGGATTTGAGTCGCAGCAGTCGGGTGGCTCGCCTTGCTTTTGCACAGAAGCTGGCGGCCGCTCGCAACCAGACTCGACTGTTCACCCTGCTTGGCCTATGGACGAGTTGGTGGCGCGATGTTATGTTGGCCCAGTCCGGCTGTCTGGAGCAGTGCGCCAATATCGATCTGCTGGACGCTCTGGCGGATGCAGCCGGTGACTTTCGCCCCGGCGATGTTCAGGCCTATCTGCGCACGTTAAGCCGTATCGAGGGTTACCTGAGACATACAGTCAATACAGGGCTGGCACTGGACGTGCTTCTTTTGCAGATGCCGCGGCCGCGCGCCTGACAGGTGGTGCTGAAGTACGTTTTCAGCTGTCCGTTGCAGTGCCCGCCGCGGCAGCGATCATGGAGAATCTACTATGCCCATTGTAGTTGGAGCCCAATTCAAACCCGTTACAAAAATATACTTCTTCGATCCGGTTCACCACACGGATCTGGCGCCGAAAGACTATGTAATCGTGGATACGGTCAAAGGCCGGGACCTGGTGCAGATCGTGCAAGGGCCACACAATGTTTCCAGCAACGAAATCGTCGGTGATATCAAACGTGTAGTTCGCCGGGCAACGCCCTGGGACCTTTTGCAGAAGGATCATTGGAAAGAGAAGCAGGCCGAGGCGGTGTCAATCTGCCGCGAGAAGGCGAAGGCACACAGATTGAATATCAAAGTGCATCGCTGTGAATACAACTACGAGGGCGGCAGGCTGACCGTCTACTTCGCCGCGGAGCACCGGGTTGATTTCCGTGCGCTTGTACGCGATTTGGCCCGCACTTTTCACACGCGCATCGAAATGCGCCAGATCGGCGTGCGCGACGAGGCCAAGTTGCTGGACGGCGTGGGCAAGTGCGGGCGACAACTCTGTTGCACCAGCTGGTTGCGCGAGTTTGCCTCAGTGAGCATTCGGCAGGCGAAAAACCAGCAGTTGCCTCTGAATCAGGACGAGATCAGCGGCGTCTGCGGCCGACTGCTCTGTTGCCTTTCTTATGAGGATCCGATATACAAGAAGGCAAACAAGAAGATGCCGAAAGTCGGAGCAGAGGTTACGACAAGCCAAGGCAAAGGCCGGATTCGTCACCTGCACCCACTTAAGGAAAGCGTTACGGTTCTGCTTGAGAATAACGTCCTGGCCGAGTTCGAACTTTCAGAACTGATTACAGGGAAGAAGGAAAAGGATGGGGGCTGCGGCACCTGCGGCGGCTGCACCGTCAAACGGCGTGCAGGCGAGGAATAGGGAACTGCCGCAAGCCGCGTCAGGGATTCAAACGAATTCGGTGCCCTGCCAGAGAAGGGAGCGGATGCTGCAAGAGACGGCGCTGCACAGCCGACACCATCGGTCGAACCGGCACTGTCAGTCCGACCAAACCATGCGCAGCCACTTCAGATTGCTCGCTAAGTCGCGTGGGAAACAGCGCGGGTCTCGCGAATTACCGTAACGCGAATTTGTCCCGGATATTCCAGATTATCTTCGATTTTGCTGGCTATGTTTTTCCCCAGTTCGATGACCTGTAGATCGTCGATTTCATCCGGCTGCACGATCACCCGGATCTCGCGGCCGGCCTGAATGGCGAATGTCTGATTCACCCCCTCAAAGCTGTTGGCAATATCCTCCAGGGCTGTCACCCGTTTGATATACGCTTCGAGGCTTTCACGGCGCGCCCCCGGCCGTGCGCCGCTGATGGCATCTGCCGCCGCCACGATAACGGCTTCGATCGATTCCGGTTCGACTTCGCCGTGATGGCTGGCGATGCAGTTGACGACTTTGGCATTGAGCCCGTATCGCTTGGCGATTTCACCACCGACGATAGCGTGCGGGCCGTCGATCTCATGGCTGACGGCCTTGCCAAGGTCGTGCAGCAAACCCCCAAGACGGCTCGTCTTTACATCCGCATGTAACTCTTCAGCGATCACGGCGGCCAGATGGGCGGTTTCAATTGCGTGGTAATACTGATTTTGCCCGTAACTGGTGCGGAACTTCAGACGTCCAAGCAGTCTTTGGATCTCTCTGTGGAGCCCTTGGGTATTGGTCTCGATCAGAGCCTGCTCCCCAGCCTCCTGAATAACCTGATTCACTTCCTGTTGGGCCCTCTCCACCTCTTTCTCGATGCGGGCCGGATGAATGCGACCGTCGGAGACCAGTTTGCTGAGAGAGATGCGCGCAACCTCGCGTCGCACAGGGTCGAAGCTGCTGATTAGGATTGCTTCTGGTGTATCGTCCACAACCAGATCAACCCCTGTCGCCTGTTCGATGGCGCGTATGTTTCGCCCCTGTCGCCCGATTATTCGTCCCTTCATCTCATCGGATGGCAGGTTGACAGCGCTGACGGAATATTCGGTGACATGCTCGCTGGCGATCCGCTCCACAGACAGCGTGATGATCTCCCTGGCGCGGCGTTCGGCGATCTCCTGGGTCTCCGCCTCAACCTCACGAATTGTACGGGCAAGCTCCTGCCGCGAGTTCCTTTCAGCCTCCTGAAGCAGAATCTCTTTGGCCTCTTCCTGAGTCATATGAGCCACGCGCTGCAGTTCTTCATTGCGCTGTTGTTCGGCGGCTTCCAGATCTGACGTACGTTTGTCCAGGCCGCTCTCTCTCTGGTTCAGTTTGCGTTCGCGGTTTTCGAGCTGATCGACCCGCTTATCGATCTGCTCCTGTCGATTGCGGAGGCGACCTTCGCTACGATCCAGATCTCTGCGCTGGCGTGTGCGCGTGGCGTCCAGTTCGCTGCGTATTCGTACTTCTTCCTCCTTTAGAGCAAGCTGCTGCCGTTGAACTTCTGCCTCGGCTTCCGTAAGAATCTGGGTCGCCTGTGCCTCAGCGCTCTGCAGGGCGAGTTCCTGCCGCTCCACCTCTTGACTTGCCCCAGATGTCAACCCGCGTTTATAGGCAAAATACATGAGATACCCGACGATGGCCGCGCCAATCAAAGCCGCGACGATAATGGCAACTACGACTAGCAAGTCCATATCCGAACCCCTTGGTTTGGATGCGCACAACCTGAAATACTTTTGTCTGCGCCGGTTGGATGCAAGCGTATCTTGTTCTTCCCTCCATTCATACGCCTGAACCCATGTTCGATCACTGTTGCCTCAGTGGCAACACTATCTAGCTCACCCTTCATACCGCTTTCCCTGTACGGCGTGGGACAGGACGCGCCCTTCTTCCAGTTCTTGCCAGATACGGTCGATCACGCCCCGGGCCACTTCATAGTCAAAACCCCGGCGCTGGAGAAAGCTGCTCATCTTCCTGCGAAACTGAGCAGGGTTGGTCTCCTCTTGCCATCTGTACAGGCGGCTGCGGGCAGCGGCTTCGCAGGCCGAAGTCGCGTCACTCAATTCATCAATAGTTTCCTGGGCAACGCTATCGTCGACCCCTTTTTGGCGCAATTCGTATCGCAGCGCCCTTGGGGCAATAGGCCGGAATCGATTGCGCTGCTCTACCCAGAAGCGGGCGAATTCCCGGTCGTCGAGGTACTGCCACTCTTGCAGCTTCTCGATAATCCATTCGATCTGTGACTCGGCCAGGCGACGCCCGTCCCTTGGCCGGTACGCCTGGAGATTGCGACGCACTTCTACCTGGCTGCGAGGACGCACTGCCAGAAAACGCAGTGCCCTGTTGTAGCCGCGGCTGCGCAGGTCAACGGCTCTCAACTCCTCGATCTCCTGCTCATTGAGCTGCTGGCCAATCCTCAGTTGGGCGGCTTCCAGCGCCGGCAACGGGAACGCGTATTCGCTGTCCAAAAAGAGATTTACTCGTTCCTTATCTCTCTTCTGAAAACGCAAAGCAGTAATCGTTTTACCTGTCATAATCGACCCGAAAAAAAACGCCGCGGTCATAGACCACAGCGACTTGAAAGTCTCAAAACGGCATAGCCTGAATCTTCATCTCCAGATCAGGCGTATGTCAAGAAAAGACGCATCAGTTCAGCGTTGCGCCTCGAAGGTAGCGATTTTAGTTGGACACCTGCTGTTGCATTACACAACTCACCGATTCAAGATGGGTCTGGCCGCATCGCAAATGGGGGAGGGTTGCGGTGAGAAGGTATCTGTGAGTCTATAGTTCCGTGTCAACAGCCGGTATTACATCAACACTCGTTATGACGTTCGATCTGCCACTGGCGATCAACAGTTTAGCGAACGTCTGCCAAATTATCTGTTCAGTTGCGCCAGCGCCCTAGGGCATACCCTGATAAAATGGAATGAATAGGTTTAGGGTGCTGTTCTGGTTTTGGCGGTAGTGTGTCAGCACAAAATCGCGTCCAATTTGAGAGCGCTGTGGTGAGCGTTTTCAATTATGGCAACACGTGCGACGTTTGAGACTTTTCGACGTATTGTGAACTCCTGTGCAAGTTTGCACATAAAGGAACAAGATAGATGAATTCGGTACATACTGCCTGCACAGGGCATGATTTCCCATAAAGGAACTTGGTCAGGCTTGGACCTCGTCGCCATCGGAGCGGACTGGCAGTCCAGTTCTTTCTCTGATGACGCTGTCGATCTGTGAGGCTATCTCCGGATTTTCGCGCAGGTGTTTTTTGGCGGCTTCACGCCCCTGACCGAGCAAATCGTCGTCAAAGCGATAGAAGGCGCCGCGCTTTTCGATGATGTCGAACTCGACTCCCAGGTCCAGCAGGTCTCCTTGCGTGCTGACCCCTTCGTTGTACATGATGTCGAACTCCGCCACCTTGAACGGCGCCGCCACCTTGTTCTTGCGCACCGTCACGCGCGTCCGGTTGCCGATCACGTCACTCCCCTGTTTGATCGACTGGATCCGCCGCACGTCCAACCGCACACTGGCGTAAAACTTGAGTGCCATGCCGCCCGACGTCGTCTCCGGATTGCCAAACATTATTCCGATTCTCTGACGCAGCTGGTTGGTGAAGATCATGCTCGTGTCAGTCGTCTTCACCGCACCCACCAGTTTCCGCAGCGCCTGGCTCATCAGCCGCGCCTGCAAGCCAACGTGGCTGTCTCCCATCTCTCCTTCGATCTCCGCACGCGGCACCAGCGCTGCTACGCTGTCCACCACCACCACGTCCATCGCACCCGAACGCACCAGCGCCTCCGCGATCTCCAGCGCCTGCTCTCCCGTATCCGGCTGCGATACGTACAGACCCTCGACATCCACTCCGATCTTGCGGGCATAGCTCGAGTCCAGCGCATGTTCCACGTCTACAAAGCCGCAGACACCACCCATCCGCTGCGATTCCGCGATCGCATGCAGGCAGAGGGTCGTCTTGCCCGAACTCTCCGGCCCATACACCTCGATGATGCGCCCGCGGGGAATGCCTCCCACTCCCAGCGCGATGTCCAGGCTCAGACTACCCGTCGGGATTGACGCCACGTCCAGCCGTGTCGCCTCACCCAATCTCATGATGACCCCTTCGCCATATCGCTTGTTGAGGGTAGCGAGGGTAGTATCCAATGCTTTCTGACGACCGGTATCCGCCATCGCAGGCTCCAGTGCTCTACCGGCCCAGAGCCGAATAGAGGTTCCAAAAAGATTAATGCCACCGTGACAGAGCTTCGCTGAATCGGCGGTTGCATCATTTTTATCGCTGCCATTTGACAGCAGATTATGGCAACCAATTATACAGCTTGGCTCGTCGGTGGCAGAGTGATGACTCTGACTCTAAGTGTACTGTATGTGCAAGGAGTATGCAAGCGCTTTAAAAGAGAGCTAACTATGTTACGGGTTCGGTGAACGTTTCCAGCGAACCATTTTCAGTTGGCCCGGATATCGATCGGAAGGCGCCGATGTGTGCGGTCTGTGGGAGGCCGCGCTGTTCGACGCGCGCCGGCCTCCTCCAGCTGGCAGTTTAATTGTCTCCTGAACTCTGTCACTTGCTTTGGCCTGGTCCTCATGAACCGGGCGGCTCGTATATCTTCTCTCTCAAGGCCACAACTTCCCTGCGAACCCCTTCATCCCGTTCAATATCCTGGGCAACTTTCTCCACGCCATGGCGAACGGTGCTGTGATCCCGCCCACCCAGAAGTTCGCCGATGTTGATCAGCGACAGACCGTTTTCTTCTCGCAGCAGGTACATTGCCATTTGACGGGCGTTGGCGACCTCCTTAGTGCGAGACCGTCCGAGCAGAGTTTCTTCGGTCAGATGGAAATGCCTGGCAACGATCCGTACAACGCTCGCGGCTTCGCGGGGCCGCCGCTGTGGCACGAGCGTGTCCAGAATGGATTCGGCCACGAACCGGTCCAACTGCCTGTTGTGGAAGGGGGCCTGAATAATGAGGCGATTGAGTGCGCCCTCCAACTCTCGGATGTTGCTCTCCACCCGTTCTGCGATCAGCATAAGGACGTCGGTCGAGATGGTCTGGTTGATCGACTGAGCCTTCGATTGCAAAATGGCGACGCGAGTTTCCAGATCCGGTTGCGAGATATCGGCCTGCAGGCCCCCTTCGAAACGGCTGCGCAGGCGGGCTTCCAGGGTCGCGATCTCCTTTGGAGGTCGATCACTGCTGATCACCACCTGACGGCCGCCGGCGTGGAGATGATTAAAGGTGTGGAAGAACTCCTCTTGCGTACTTTCTTTGCCGCCGATAAACTGAATGTCATCGATCA
The DNA here is from genome assembly GCA_009838625.1 of Caldilineaceae bacterium SB0664_bin_27. Lineage (GTDB taxonomy): Bacteria > Chloroflexota > Anaerolineae > Caldilineales > Caldilineaceae > Bin5. The sequence goes on along the minus strand of VXRG01000071.1, from coordinate 16,029 downwards.
GAAGTAGGTCCACCTGACGGTACTTACTGCGATACTCTTCGGTGTTCTGCTGGCGAATGGCGCTAATGAGATCATTTGTAAACTGTTCCGACGAACAGTAAAGCACCTGCATTCCGTGCCTTGACATGGCGTGGCCAATCGCGTGGAGGAGATGTGTCTTTCCCAAGCCGACACCTCCGTACACAAAGAGCGGGTTGAAGCGGTGACCAGGTTGTTCCACAATGGACTGGGCCGCGGCATGGGCCAAACGGTTGTGGTTTCCGACTACAAATGTGTCGAAAGTGTAGCGGGGATTGAACACGCCTCCTTGAAGCGCTGTGTCTGACTTGGTTACAGCAGCCGCAGCGGGGGTCTGAGCCACATCGTGGCGGCGCTGTGGATTGGTCTGTACACGACTGGCCGGGTTGGCACTGCCGGCGACGGTGGAGCTGACTTGCGCCGGCTTCGACATTGTTTCGGGCGTCGCTTCAGGCGCCGCGTGCGGCACATCCGCATATAGCGGCGCCGACCCTGGCGATTCGGACCGCTTCTGCGGTTGGGGGCGCACTTCAAAAGAGACCTGCACTGAACGACCTGTCAACTGACTCAAAATGCCTTTGATCTTGTTGCGCAGACGGCTCTGCAGCCAGTCTCGAGCCCAGGCATGGGGTGCGCCGACGATGAATTCGCCTTCTTTGTAGCCGATGATGGATGTGTCGCGCACCCACGTTTCAAAGGTGGTGGCAGGCATCTGCAAGGCCAGTTCATGCAGCGTCTTTTGCCAGATGTCTTCGAGGTTCAAGTCTGCGTTAACTGCCTGAATCTGCTCGTCAGCGAAGGCGGCTTCCGTCTGTAATTCAGATTGCTCTGCTTGTTCTGCCCTTTCCTGTTCTTCTGGCGGGGTCTCGGTTGACCGGGGCGAAGAAGACTGAGCGCGTTCATACAGAGGGTTGTCACTGCGTCGTGATGAGGATACGGATTGCCAGTCTGTATTCAAAACAACTCCTTTTCACTCTCCTGTTCCTCAATAAATGACGATGCGCAAGGGGTTTTTGTTCGCGCAGATACAGAAAAACAGGCGAAAGGGAGGGCAAGAGATAGACGACATCGCAAGCAGTTCAGCCTGGCTGGTGGTGGGGGATACTGCAAGACAGACACCAACCTGTCCAACTAGCTCTGGGATCGCTGGAATCTGTGTCAGTCGAACGCCTGCTATGCCGCTTAGCTACACTTGTATGAATAAGTAGTGTATCAAATACGGTCGCGGCAGACAATCACAATGAAGATGAAAGGCCCGAACATTCCGCTTGTGAAACACTTAAAGGAGGCTGACTCTTACTATATATAGCGCCCAGAGAAGAGTTCATTCAATATAGGCGAATTCCTACGGCGTTGACGGGGTCAATTCGTTTTGAAATTTCGAGGTGAGTAGGGAGATCATTTTCTGTTCGTAGACAAACAGTAGAGTTATCCGCATCATTGCAGTAGTTATCCCGAATTGCCGGAGGTTATCCCCATGATTTTCCCCAGTTTGTAAGCCCTGACGGCGTCTAAAATGGCACAGTATTTCAATTTTCGAGTTGAGACAGCCGAAGGATATTGGGGACGCGCAGGTTTTCTACGCAAATGGTGGCGCATTTACGCCGATGACTCGCGCTGGACACCACCGGCGTGGAGCCGGTTGCGGCAGGCGGTTGTGTCCAAGCAGTTCGCGCATCTGGAACGCAGCCGTCCCCATTATGTGGTAGTTGAAGCTCTCCCGCGGCGCCGACAGGCCAAAATCAGCGATCAGCCGTTCCCGAACATCAATCAGGGGGTTCTGATGGAGGAGCCGGTTGCGGCCGCGGTTGTTCTTATCGACCCACGCCGCACCGACAGCACTGCACATCTGGCAATGCTGCATGCCGCCAATAATCGGGAGAGCCTGGAGCGTCTCTTACACGCGGTGCAGGAGCATGTTGGACATGAGGGAATTCGCCGTCTGATTCTGCCCGTTGGGCTGTCTCCTTACCTGGGCACGGGCGTGCTGCAGGATCAGTTTCATCTTGAGCCACCATTGCACGCGCCTTATGCTCCACCCTATGTGCCTGAGCTGTTTTCGACCGTCTGCCGGCCGTTGGGACGAAGTCAGCTTTACACGATGGAGCCGGGCGCATACACAGATGTAGGAACGCCAGTTCCCGGCCCGGCAGTCATTCATCCTCTGGACCCGAACCAGCTGGCTACTGACTTGCTGCCGCTCTTTAGCCAGACAATGCCTGCATGGGCAGACTTCCCGCACCCGGATGGGCCGGAGACGCAGTTCTTGCTCTGGTGGGTCCTGCGCCGCCCGGTGCTGGCATGGATGGCGGAGTTCGATGGCAAACCGGTGGGCTATCTTCTGGCACAGCCGGATGGCGGGGACCCCCTACGCCGTAGTCGCGGCGGACGCTCTTTGCTGGGGCGCTTGCTGCTGCAATCCCTGGAATTGCGGCAGCCGCGTTCTGTGCGTATCCTGTTTATGGGGGTTGATCAGGAGTATCGGCAGCGGGGAATCGGCAGACAGTTGTGGCAGCAGATGCTGTCGACGGGCCCCGCGAGCGGTTGGCAGACGGTGACAGCGGGGCCGCTGCCCTCAACCGCCCGCGCCGGCACGGCTTTCCTGAAAGCCATGGGGCTCTTAAGCCGGGAGACGTATCTGCTGCACCGCTATGACTTGGACTGAGGCTGTGACGTCAGTTCGGCCTGGCAGCCGAACCTCCAAAGTGCTGCAATACGACTCTTACTCATAGGCAATCTCGTATGAAAGCGGCACGACGCTGATCCACGACCGTCCCGGCTTCAGGGGAATCTCGACGCCGTCGGCCGCGAAGAAACGGGGCAGCTCCCCACTCCTGTCGTTACGCCAGGTCCCTTCATAAGCGCGACCGTCGCGGAAGATGATGGCTCTACCGACGCCAAAGGGGTTGATAAGAAGGCTCAGGTTGCCGTAGGCGTCTTCCACGATATTCACCGGCGTGTGAGGCATGTACTGAACGATAGCATTTTCGACTGCGATCTGCTGGCCGCTGTTGCTGTCCCGATGGACAACACCCCCCAATGAGCGCAGATAGCGCCCGCTGTCGGCGTCGTAGTGATAGGCAACCTGGCTAGCCGTGACTGAGGGATAGGGGATCCGGATCGAGTTGGCGGATGCACCACCGGCAGACGAGTCGCCAAAGGTAAATCCCTGGATGGACGGTGCCCGCTCGACGGCCCAATCTGCGAGCCAAAGGCGCAACAACTCGCTGTCGGTACGCAGGCGCGTGCGATAGTCGTTGCCAACAGAGCGGGCGTAGCGCGTACTATCTGGATCGTCCAGATCCAGGTCCAGATAGGGAAAGAGCGTATTGTTGTTCTTGAGCTGATAGCGAACGCCGTCACTGGCCCCGGAGCAAAACAGTCCCGCGTCATACAGTGCGCCGAGGAAGTAGTTGAGCAAGCGGGCGCTGCGCACGGGCCCGATTTCCTCGCTATCGGCGCCGTAATAGACCGCGCTGAACCTTGTCAGGCTTAACCCTTCCATCAGAAATTCGTACATTACATCGGCTTGGCTAATACCATACTGCGGCCGGGCAGCGATGTCGTTGTTGACGCAGACGATGACCGGCCGCAGCCCCCAACGTGCGGCCTCCAAGGGTTTGCCCGTCAGTGGATTCACGCCACTGGGCGAGTCAAATCCTCCCTTGGCAGGCAGGGTGAGATTGACCTCGTCGAGAGTGGGCGCGTCGATCGTGGCGGTTGGCGTCGGCGTTGGCGGAACCTGAGCAACAGGCAGACTCGAAGGCGACAGATTGCTCTGAGCGAAGTCGGCGCTGATCCAGCTCTCTCGATTGGCTCCCGCGGGGCAGCAGATCTTCAGCCAGTTGCTGGCCTCGTTGCGGCCTGTGATGCGGAATCGCTGCCCCGCCAGCACCTGGCCGACAATGCCGTAAACGGTACCCGGCCCGGCCCGCAGGTTCAGCGTCTCAGTGAGTACGACCGCCTCCGGGTACGCTGGTGTGGGCGTGTCTGTCGGTTTGGGCGGGGGTGTGTCGGTTGGCGTGGATTGGGGCGCGGGCGTGAAAGTGGCGACCACCTGCAGTGTTTGGACGGCGGCCGGCTCGGTAGGGACCGCTTCGACCACGCCACTGGAGCCGCCCCCGGAATTCCACCAGAGCAAGGAGGTATCAGACAGAGTTGGGCCAAACAGGAGCAGGCTGCCGATGTAAGCGACAACTGCGATAATTGCCAGTGCGGCCGCAGCGACCGCAAGCCGCAGCCATTTCCCCGACAGTGGTGGACGAGGACCTTCAGCCATAAGAGTTTTCCTCTGCAAGTGTCATCAGGCGCGCCACGCGCTCTTCTCTTAATAGATCATATCGACTGTATGGGGCTGCGTCAATTTCCGCGCATGCAGGCACCCGCGGGTGGAGGACTGCAGTGGTCAGAGGTCAGTGGATGGTGGAAGTTTGCAGGAGAGGGCTCGGGAACGGCGCCTAAGTTTTGGGGAGTAGGTGGGCAAATTGGACAGAAAGGAGGATGGTTCCAGACCAGTTGCCGCTAGGTGTGGTAGAAGATATAATGATACCGGGAACGCTGTCACGCGTTGGCGTGACCTGTCGACAGGAGCCTATAGATGGAAGGCCTACTTACAAACATTCCGATTTATATCGTCGCCGCGCTGCTGCTGGTCTGGCTGTTGCGGGCTTCATTGCGCATTGTCAAGGAGTACGAGCGTGGGGTCATTTTCCGCTTGGGGCGGGTGACGGGCGCCAAAGGGCCCGGCCTGTTCTGGTTGATCCCGTTTATCGATCAGATGCGGCCGGTCGACCTGCGGGTCGTCACATTGGATGTGCCGACGCAGGAAGCCATTACCAAGGACAATGTGACTGTCAAAGTCAATGCCGTCTGTTATTTTCGAGTGTTGTCCCCCGAGGATGCGGTCATTAACGTGGCCAACTATCTTCTGGCGACCCAGCAGATCGCCCAGACAACGCTGCGCTCCGTTCTGGGGCAAAGTGAACTGGATGAGCTGCTGTCGGAGCGGGACCAGATCAACCAGCAGCTTCAGCAGATCATCGATGAGCAGACCGAGCCGTGGGGCGTTAAGGTCAGTGTCGTCGAAGTGAAGGATGTGGAGCTTCCGCAGTCGATGCAACGGGCCATGGCCCGTCAGGCTGAGGCGGAGCGCGAGAAGCGCGCCAAGATCATCCACGCTGAGGGTGAATTGCAGGCTTCCGAGACGTTAGCCGAGGCTGCCGGGGTCATGTCCAGTCAGGCGGGCGCGCTGCAGTTGCGCTATTTGCAGACACTGACTGAGATCAGCGCCGAACACAACAGCACGGTCGTCTTCCCATTGCCCATAGAGTTGATGGAGGCCCTGATGAGCAGGGGCGGAAATGGAAGATGAGGCTGGCGCAGACAAGGTTTGCCTGTCAGCCAACTGATCTGACCGTTGACCGGTCGGCTGGAATACTTAGCATTGAGTGGGCGGACGGGCATCGCAGCGCCTACCGTCTGGCCTGGATGCGAAGCGTCTGTCCATGCGCGTCCTGCCGTGAGGAGAGACGGCAGGCCGAAGAGGATCCATTGCGGCTGGCTGTCGGCCCGCCCCCTGATCCGCAGGTTGGCAGCGCGGAGCTGGTAGGCAATTATGCAATCCGCTTTACCTGGGCCGATGGCCACGGAAATGGAATCTACGGCTTTTCCTCATTGCGAGCATCGTGTCCATGCTCGACCTGCAATCAGGGCGAACCGGGCGACCTGCTCGGCAGTTGAGCGGCGGCGAACTTTCGCGCTGCCGCTTTGCCGGTCGTTTCGACACGAGACCGCCTGCGGCAGAGAAGTATGGCCGGTACAGACCGGTGCGGGAAGACGCCGATAATGAAAGACATACAAATGGGAAATTCATTGAAGATCGCCCGAATCTGGGGTGTCGATATCCAGATCCACTGGTCCTTTATTCTGATTCTCTTTTACGGGGCGTTTCTATTCGGTCGCAACGCCAGCAATTTGGCGGCCGGCGCAATCTACGGCGTCGTCGTCATTCTGCTGCTTTTTGTCTGTGTGGTCTTGCATGAGTTCGGCCACGCTATTATGGCGAAATACTTCGGAGTAAATGTACCGCACATCACACTGTTGCCTATTGGCGGGGTGGCCCAGTTGGAACGCATGCCCCGCAAACCGATGCAGGAGTTTCTGATCGCGATTGCTGGTCCGGCGGTCAACTTCGCGCTGGCCGCAGTGCTGCTGCCGGCCGCGCTGCTAGTGGTGTCCATGAGTATGCGCACCGGTACGATGTGGGCGTTGATTTCGGCTCTGACGCGCACAGCACAGTCGATGAGCGTGGGCGGCCTATTGCTTACGCTGGCGGGCACAAATCTCCTGCTGGGCATTTTCAATCTATTGCCAGCGTTCCCGATGGATGGCGGACGCATCCTGCGCGCCCTGCTGGCGTTGCGTCTGCAGTATGTTCCGGCAACGCGAATTGCCGTTCTGATTGGAAGGGGCATGGCGATTTTGTTCGCAATTTGGGGTATCTCCGGGGGTGGCATTTTTCTGCTTCTGGTCGCGTTTTTCGTCTATGTAGGTGGTCGCGGCGAGTTAGAGGCTGTGCAGAGCCGCTATGTGCTGAAGGATTTCAGCGCTCGCCAGGCTGTGAATAAGGATGCACATGTGCTGTATACGAGCGAACCGATCAGCCGGGCGGTCGACTATATTATGACGACCTACCAAGGAGATTTTCCGGTGCACGACCTGGGTAATAATCTGGTCGGCGTGCTCACTCGCCCCCGACTTGTGGCGACGCTGCGCGGGCAGGGGCAGGATGGGCGAATCGTCGACGTGATGATTCCACGGGCGCGGGTGCCCGTCACCAGTGGGGATACGACCTTGGCTGACGTTTGGGAACAGATGTTGGAGTCGGGGAGCCGGGTCATCATCGTCCAGGATCAGGAGCAGTTTCTGGGACTGATTACCCTAGACGACATCAGTGAGCTGATTCAGGTAATGGGCGCGGCCAAGGAACGAGAAGATACAATCGCACGGGGGCCTGGCGGCCACGCGGCGGCCTCCCCTCCTGAAGCCCGGTCCACTTTCGACATAAACTGAGGAGGTGCTTGCGATGGTGGCGCATGCGGTCAAACTGGCCCCGTCCATCCTTACCGCTGATTTCGGTCGTCTGCAGGAGCAGATTCAGGCAGCAGAAGAGGGCGGCGCCGACCTGCTCCATCTGGATGTCATGGATGGGAGATTTGTGCCCAATATCACCTTCGGACCGCTGGTGGTGGAGGCAGCCAACCGGATTACGCAGCTGCCCCTGGACATACACTTGATGATCGAGGAGCCGGAACGGCATTTGGATGCATTCGCAAACGCCGGCGCGAATATCATCACCATTCACCTGGAAGCGTGTGTTCATCTCCATCGAGCCGTCCAGCAGATCGTCGATCTGGGCTGCCAGGTTGGCGTGGCTATGAACCCTTCCACCCCGATCGAAAGCGTTCGCGAGATCGCTCCCTTTGTCGACCAAGTGCTGGTGATGAGTGTCAATCCCGGCTTCGGCGGCCAGCGCTTTATCCAGACGATGACCAGCAAACTGCGGCGCACCCGCAAGTTGTTGGATGAGTACAACCCTACCTGTGATCTGGAAGTGGACGGCGGCATTGGCGCCGGCAATATCCGGGACGTGCTGCGCAACGGCGCCAATGTCATCGTAGTAGGCAGCGCCGTTTTCAACACGGACAATAGCGTTGCCGAAAACCTGACCGCGCTGCGAGAGGCATGCGGTGCGGCCTCCGCATGAGCCGACGGGTGATAGAGATTCAAGTCGTTGCTCGCAGGCTGGTCTGACGTTCCTCTGCGTCCCCCCCCCGAGGCAAGCGATGCGTCCGTCTGTGCAACGCTATACGCGTCTGCTGACAAGATATCTGCGCCCCCACAGTTGGGGCAGACGCTGTTGCTTCTATTCGTCCTCTGCGCAAATATCCTCCTCCAGCTGATTAACCCATTGATTACGCACCGATTCCTGGAGTCGGCGCTGGCCGACGGATCGATGGAGTTTCTTGCGCGCCTGGCGCTCCTGTTCATCGGCATCGCCGCCGTGCAACAGGTCACGGTGGTCAACAGCACTGTCTTGGCGGAAAATGTAGGGTGGCGGCCGACCAACGCCCTGCGGCGTGACCTGGCCCGGCACTGTCTGTAACTGGATCTCACGTTTCTCCAGCAGCACACGCCCGGGGAAAAGGTCGATCGCATTGACGGCGACATTAATGCTTTGCCCCGTTTTTTCGCCCGACTGGTGGTACAGCTCTTTGGCAACGGCCTCCTGTTAATCGGCGTGATGATCGCGCTGCTGTGCGAAGATATGCGGGTTGGCGCCGCGATCGGCGTCTTCGTGGTAATCACGCTGCTGGTGCAGGCGCGCCTGCGCAACCTAGCCGTGCCCCACTGGCAACGCTCACGCGAGGCCAGCGCTCGCTTTATTTGGCTTTGTCAAAGAACGCCTGGCCGGCACAGAAGACATCCGCGCAAGCAATGCACGCGCATTTACACTTTTCCGCTTCCATCAGCTCCTGCGCACTTTCTGGCAGACAACGATACGGGCGGAGTTGCTGGGCTTCTCGATGATCAATGTCGCCTAGTTTCTCTTCTCGGTCAGGGCTGCCATCGTATTTGGCGTCGGCGCGTCTATTTTTTCAGCGGCGCGCTTACGATTGGGACGATCTATCTTATCTTTCGCTATACAAATTTGATTTCGCAGCCAATAGAACAGATCGCGCGGGAGTCTGAACAGTTACAGCTCGGCGGGGCTGGCATCGTCTGCATACAGGGGATGTTTGCGACCGAAAGCCTCCTGGTTGAGACGCCGGCAGCTGCTGGCAAGCGGGATTCACCGCAAGGGAGCAACAGCGCCGGGTCGGCAGGAGCGCTTACATCGGATCCTGCCTCCCACTACCATCGTCTGTTGCAAATGGGTATAGAGGACATGGATGCAGAGGAGTTGGATAGATTACGCAGTTCGGGGAGCGTCCGCCGATTTCGATGGTTAGCGCCTGGTGAGGCCTGAGCCGCTGTTTTTCCGGACTGTATTCGCTGACGTGCTCGGCTACGCTGGCCTGGGAGCCGAACGCTTGGGCCGCGGTGATGGAAACGGATTTAGAGCAGCTTGAGAACGGGCTGGAGATGGTTGTTGGGCCGAAGGCGTAAGGCTGTCCGGAGGCCAGCAGCAGCAGGCCGCGGCGGCGCGCATGTTCATCCGGCAGGCATTGTTGCTGGTGTGTGACGATCTGTCGAGCGCGCTGGATGTGGATGACGAGCAACGTTTGTGGGAGCGGCTTTTCTGGCGGCAGGACGCCACCTATCTGGTCGTTTCCCATCGACGGCCTCTCCTGCGGCACGCGAATCAGATCGTTGTGCTCAAGTCGGGCAGGGTGGAGGATACAGGGAGGTTGGAGCCGCTGCTGCAGCGCTGCCCGGGAAGGCGCAGCCTGTGGGAGGGCCGCGCAGCGGACGAGGATGAATATGCGCTACGCTGCGCCGAGAAGAAGGGCCACCTGATAGACGAACGGCAGCACGAACATGATGCTGTCGAGTCGGTCGAGGAATCCACCGTGGCCAGGCAGGAAGACGCCGCTGTCCTTGACTCCGATCTGGCGTTTGAGCATGCTGACGGCCAGATCGCCGAAAAGCGCGAGAATTCCGCCTCCCAGACCTATGAGAGCGCCAAGCCAGACCGCAAGCTCGAGCGGTGACCAGAACGCCACCGCGGCGCCCGCAAGTGTCGCCGCAATCCAGCCGCCGACGGTTCCTTCCCAGCTCTTCTTGGGGCTGAGCGCGGGCAAAATTCGCTTGCGGCCGATAGTTACGCCAACAAAGTAGGCGGCGCTGTCGTTGACCATTGTTACGCCCAGCCCAAGAAGCATCCAGAAGAGACCGTTGGGAAGGAGGCGCAGGGCCAAAGCCTGCCCCATCATGAGGCCGATGTAGCTGGCGCCGGCAACGGTGAGCGCCCAGTTTCGAAATGGCTTATGGTCCTGCTCTTGGGCCGCGGTCTCTGTTTCAGGTTGAAGCGGATTTATTGCGTCCGGGCTGCTGCTGTCCTGGTGTGAGGGAGAGCTCTGTTGAGACAGCAAGATGCGGACAAAGATGATGATGAAGCCGAATGTGAGGACAAGCTCCGGCCCGGTCGGGACGAGAGACCAAAAGGAGAACATCAGCGCCAGCGTCCAGGCGAAGCCGTACCAGCGGGCCGGCCTGTAGCCGCTCCTCTCGATCAGGACAAAGTATTCATATGCCCCCAGCGATGTGAAGAAGGTGAGCAGGAGTACCCACCACAGACCGCCGTACCAGAGCGCAAGCAAGACCGGAACCAGCGCAATCAGGCCAGCGATGACTCGTCGTTTCACCGTTATCGATATCCGACTACAGGACTAAAAGGTCCAGGGGGAGAAGGGGCTTGGGACGTTCTGCAAAGTGGAAGAGTCTATTCCGCATCAGGCACGCCGCCAAAACGACGGCTGCGGCGATTGAATTCGATCAGCGCTTTGTATAACTCCTCCTTGTCGAAAGTCGGCCAGTATGTCTGGGTTGAGTAGTACTCGGCGTAGACTGACTGCCAGATAAGAAAGTTGCTCATTCGCCAATCTCCACCGGTCCGGATAATCAGATCCGGGTCTGGCAGGCCGTTCGTGTACAGGTAGCGGCTGAAGGTCTCTTCGCTCAGAGAATCGGGGTCGATTCCATCTCTGATGATGCGGCGGGTGGCGTCGACGATCTCCCCGCGTCCGCCGTAGTTGAAGGCCACGTTCAGAATGATTCTGTCGTTGTGCTTGGTGTAATCGAGTGCGTGCAGGATCTGTTTCTGAAGTTCCTCGCTGATACCGGTCAGACGTCCGCAGTGGCGAATCTGCACACCGTTCTCGTGGAGTTCCTGCAGCCGGTTGCGCAACGTCGTTCCCAACAGACGCATCAACCCAGATACCTCCTCGATGGGACGGGACCAATTCTCGGTGGAAAAGGCGTAGATGGTCAGGACTTTGATACCGAATTCAACAGAGGCCTCGAGGACCGGTTGAATGTTATCGACGCCGGCGCGATGGCCGATAAAACGAATCAGGCCTCTTTCCTTTGCCCAGCGGCCATTCCCGTCCATGATAATCCCTACATGGTAGGGCACCCTGGCGAGAGGAGGGAAAGCGTCTTCGATCAGATTATCCGGGCTCTGCCGAACTACATCGGGACTGCTCAATGGAACACTGACTCCTTGTCGGTCAGATGGTCATGATTTCCGTTTCTTTGTCGCGTGCAATTCCGTCCACGTTTGCCACGAAGTCATTGGTGACATCTTGAGCTTGGTCCTGGCCGTCACGTAGGTCATCCTCGGTGATCAGGCTCTCGTCCTCAAATGAGCGCATATCTTTGATCGCATCCCGCCTGATGTTGCGGATTGCGACGCGGGCCTCCTCGGCACGCCGAGATACCTGTTTTGTCAGGTCGCGGCGACGTTCTTCCGTCAATGGGGGGATTGTCAGGTGGATCTGCTTGCCGTCGTTACTAGGTGTCAGACCAATATCGGACATGGCGATCGCCCGCTCGATCGCCCCGATGTCGGTTGGGGTATAGGGGCGAATCTGGAGAGTTTGCGCTTCCGGAACCGATATCGATGCGATCTGCATCAGTGGGGTCGGTACGCCGTGATAATCGACGCTAAGACGCTCCACAAGCGCGGGGCTGGCCCGACCCGTGCGGATTGACATCAGGTCTGATTGCAAACTGTCGATCGCTTTGTTCATGCGATCTCGTGTTTCATCCAAAATGTCTTCAATCACAACGGCACTCCTTCCACATCAGAGGCGCGAAAGGGCTTGTTCGCAGTCCTGAGGCCATTTGGGGCCATTGCAGTTGACTTTGGCGGTATGGCCCATTGCGCTAGGGGGTGGGTCGGCGGCTGAAGCTGAACTCGCGGGATATCGCCGGGAATCCAAGATACGAAGGAACGGCTCAATCGGATTTTCTGGATTGAGTTCTTTCACTTCCTCAGTTCTTTAGTTGTCTTGATATTTTAGCAGAGGTACAGAACAAACGGAAAACGATATTTGATACCCGGTGGGCGCCAACGCTGTCAGGCTGAGGCTTAGCCGGAGAAGACGGTGCCGACGGGCTCACCCATGACGACTTTCACGAGAGCGTCTTCGGTCCAGACGTTGACCACCGAGATGGGCAGGTTGTTGTCCATGCACATGGCGATGGCGGTACTATCCATTACGCCTATGCGCATGTTGAGGGCGTCGATATAGGAGAGCTGTTTGAAGCGACGGGCATCGCTGTTTTCCTTAGGGTCTTTGTCGTAGACTGCGTCCACCTTTGTTGCTTTGATCAGGATTTCGGCGTCGATCTCCATTGCACGCAGGCTGGCTGCCGTATCGGTGGTGAAGTAGGGATTGCCGGTGCCGGCGCCGAAGATGACAACGCGACCCTTTTCCAGATGGCGAATGGCTCGGCGCTGAATGTAGGGTTCGGCCACGGCTCGGATTTCGATGCCGGTCATGACGCGAGTGGGCAGATCGGCGCGTTCCAAGGCGTCCTGCAGTGCGAGCGCGTTCATTACTGTCGCCAGCATGCCGATGTGGTCGGCGGTCACCCGTTCCATGCCATGATCAAGGCCGTCCTCCTTGCCCCGCCACATGTTGCCGCCGCCGATAACCAAGGCCACTTCTGCGCCCAGGTTGACGATTGCTTGGATCTTCAGCGCTGCTTCTTCAGCCCGTCTGGGATCGATGCCGAATCCGCCTTCGCCGGCCAGCGCTTCGCCTCCCATTTTGAGTAGAACGCGGCGATATTTGAGAGCATCCATTACAACAACTCCTTAAAATGGGCGCCGCTTCCAGACGGGGCGCCGGCAGTGACACAAAAAAAATCCAGCCCAAAGAGGTTGGGCTGGACTCGCGAGGCGTTCAGCCAATTTGCAGACGACTAAAGCGACGGACCTGGATATTTTCGCCAAGGCTGGCGATGTTTTCGACGAGGACATCCTTGACGTTTTTGTCAGAGTCTTTAAAGTATTCCTGCTCCATCAGACAGACATCGCCGTACCATTTTTCCAGCTTGCCTTCTGCAATGCGATCGAGGATGTTTTCGGGCTTGCCGCTGCCCTGCGCTTGGGCCTTGTAGATGGCTATTTCCCTGTCCAGAATATCGGTGGGGACCTCTTCCCGAGCCACGTATTCCGGGTTGGATGCCACGATGTGCATCGCCAGGTCTCGCGCCAGTTCTTGGAACTGCTCAGTGCGGGCTACGAAATCGGTTTCGCAGTTGAGCTCGACCATAGCGGCGACCTTGCTTCCGTGGTGGACATAGGTGCCGATGATACCTTCATGGGCGTCGCGGTCGGCCTTTTTGGCCGCGGCCGCCAGCCCCTTTTCGCGCAGATATTCGACGGCTCTGTCAAAATCGCCATTATTTTCGTTCAGTGCCGTCTTACAGTCGAGAATGCCGGCCCCTGTCGCGCCTCGCAGTTCTTTCACCATCTGTGCTGTGATTGCAGCCATACTCCTCCTCCTGATTCCCCTGCTGCAGATTATTCACACGTCAATACATGCACGCTGTTTCCGCGTAATCGTCCGCACTGCGCTACCTGTACGCCTTCGCAGCCGTGCGGACGATTACGTCTGATTGTCCGATATCGGCGCGCAATTGACTCTGCGTCGCCATTTCGACATGATATTGCTACAGATATTCGCTGTTGCGCTGCGGCCAGTGTATAGGCCAGACCAGTGCACAGCAGCGGCGGCTATCCCTCTTCGCTGACCGGCTCAGTTTCCGTCTGCTCGGGCTCCGCCTGCTCAGGGGGCGCTTCCTCGCCCGTCTGAGATTGATCCGCTTGAGCGACAGCGCCTGTAGTCTCTTCCTCAGAGTCGCTGGCTGCCGGCACTGCGAGTTCGCTTGCTTCTCCTTCCTGCCCTTCTTCTTCCATGCCTTGCAGTTTGGCGAGTGTGCTCGGCCCGAGGTACTGCTCCAATTCCGCTAGTTCGTCGTCAGAAACCTGTCCGGTTTCTACCATTTCCACTTCGCGGAAACGCCGTCCCTCTTCAACTGCATCAGCGATAATCCGTGTAATCAGTTTAACGGCTCGAATCGCATCATCATTGCCCGGTATGACATAAGTGATTTCGTCCGGGTCAGAGTTGGTATCAGCCACTGCGATAAGAGGGATGCCGATCTTGTTCGACTCCTTGACAGCCAACTCTTCCCGTTGCGTATCGATCACGAAGATCAGATTGGGCATAGCTGTTAGCGTCTTGATCCCGCCGATACGGCGATTCAACTTGGCGAGTTCACGATCAATGACCAGTTGCTCGATCTTGGGAAGCGACTGGAATTCGCCATTGGACTTTCGCCGTTCCTGGCGATTGAGATAGTCGATTCGTTGTTTGATCGTGGCCCAATTTGTCAACGTGCCTCCCAGCCAGCGATTGTGGATGTAGGGCATCCCGCAACGGGTTGCCTCCTGTTCGACGGTGCCCTGCGCCTGCCTCTTTGTACCGACAAACAGGACTGTGCCGCCTTCGGCGACCAGACGACGCACCATCTCATAGTATTCGTTGATTCGCGTCATCGTCTGGTGCAGATCGATGATGTGAATTCCACTGCGCTCAGTAAAGATATACTGACGCATTTTCGGGTTCCAGCGCCGGGTCCTGTGCCCGAAATGTACGCCGGCCTCCAGCAACTGCTTCATGGTAACGACTGATGCCACAAGAACCTCCAGGGTTTCTCTTCCGCCCTGTTCGCGCTGGGAATGACCGCTATCGTGGCGGCACCCCATTCCTCAGTCCCAGGACGTGTTGAATGGATAGTAACTCGATCTGAACGGTTGGAAATGTTTATCCATCACAGACCGACTATGAATGTTAGCATAGTCGGCGCTGTGTTCAAAAATGATCCTGTCGGATCGTTTAACAACTCTGACACGGGTCAGGATTGTGCTGAATCCCTGTAGTCACGGAATCGATAACCCAGACCCCGTTCGGTGAAAATGTAGCGCGGTTTTGATGGATCGGTTTCGATCTTTTTACGGAGATAGGTGACATACAGACGCAACAGGTGATTGTCGTTCACGTATTCGTGCCCCCATACTTTCGTCAGTAGCACCTCATGGGGGACCACCCAACCGGCGTTCTGGATGAGCTGGTGGAGGAGTCGATACTCGGTTGGGCGTAGACTCAGTCGTTCCCCGTCGACAATGACGTCACGCCTCTGCAAGTCCACCTGCAACCGGTCATCGATGGTGATAATTTGATCCTCAGGCCGGGTGTTAGTCGCTTCAAAACGACGCAACACTGCCCGAATCCGGCTGGACAGCTCCCGCGGGCTGAACGGCTTTGCCACGTAGTCATCCGCGCCCAGGTCCAGCCCTTTGATTTGGTCTTCCTCGTCGGAGCGTACTGTGAGCATAATAGCGGGAATATCGCTGATCTCGCGCAGCCGCTTGAGTGTTTCGAAACCGTCCAGGCCCGGCATTTCAACGTCCAGAAGCACGAGATTTGGTTCATATTCCCGTATCTTTTCCAGTGCCTGGAAGCCGTCATTTGCTTCCAGCGTCTGATAGCCTTCCAGGTCCAGATTCATCTTCACGAACCGCACCATACGCGGTTCGTCGTCAACGACCAGGATCTGTTTGGCCGGACCTGTTTGCGACATAACGACATTCCCTCGGATTTCTTCGCCCCTGCACGCGATACGGGCTGGTTCTTTCTCTCGCAATCATACCATGCACTCTTGAGACCGGGCTATCTCGCCTGTCGGGTGGTGTGGCATCCCGGATTTGGGGTGGGAACAGAGGCGAAGAGAGATTGGAGAGGGGTGAAGAGGGGGAGCTGCTGATTCCTCTGCCGGAGATTGGATTGCGGGCCGGCCGTGGTCATGTTGTTGCAAGAGATATACGGAAGTTCGTCCCCAATTTGGGATGCACTTCTTTGTGCATGCTGGCTTGCGGGGGCGGGCGGGGATGAGAAAAATGGGCACGACTGTGGCGTCTGAAATGTCCGGACT
>VXRG01000172.1 GCA_009838625.1 Caldilineaceae bacterium SB0664_bin_27 | reverse complement strand
GCCTCGCCCTTGGTGTTCTCCGCGCCCCTCTGCGCCCCTCCGCGGATCAAAAAAAGGTGTTCTCCGCGCCCCTCCGCGTCCTCCGCGGATCAAAAAAGGTGTTCTCCGCGCCCCTCCGCGGATCAAAAAGCCGGTCCTCTCCTCTCCATATTGCCACCCAAACACGATAAGTAACAGACAAATGGTGCATACATCTGGTATACTTGTTTATTAGACAGCCTTCACGCCCGCGCAACGCCGAACAACCGTAAACGGCTTTCGCCGTCGGCCGCGCTGTTGACCGAACGCCTGCTTCACCACTTTACCGAAAGGAAAAGAACCTTGCCAGACCATTCAGTTTCCCGACGCGCATTTCTCAAGACCGCAACCGTCTCGTCGCTAGGCATCGTCCTGGCCGCCTGCCGGCCAATACCCCCCAGCGACGAAGCCGAACCCGCCGCGGGCCAGGTAACGGCCGCCCAGGTCACCGACCCCGAAAGCCTCAAAGCCTTCGTCCTCTCAGCCAAGGCCCATATCGAGGCGATCACAGACTTTAACGAAGCGGCGAAGGTCAGGGAGTGGCTGAAAACGGAGGAACGCTGGAAATCCGGCTCCATCTTCCTCATCATCTTCTTCATGAACGGAGATGTGCTCGCGCACGGGAACGACCGTGACGCCGAAGGCAAAAACCTGCTCGCCGTCGAGGACGAACGCGGAACCAAGGTCATCGAGGAACTCTTCGCGGCCGCTGCCCAGGGCGGCGGTTTTGTCGAATACCACGACGACGGGCCCAAGACCGCATACGCCGTCGAAATCAACTTTGGGCTCACCGCGAGACAGTTCCTCCTCATCGGCGGCTACGCGCAGGACGTCTCCCATGTCCCGGTCATGATCGCCGACCTCCCCAAACCCCCCGTCACCGCCTCCGAAGTCGTGGACCGCGCAACACTCACCGCCTTTGTCGAAGCCGCGGCCGAAACCTTCCGCAACGCCGTCGGGTCCGAAGACGGCAGCGAGCTCGTCGGGGTCAGAAACGCCTTCCGCGTCGAAGGCGGGTACTGGAAGTCAGGGCCCGTCTACCTGTGGGTCGTGAGCAGCGAGGGCGTCACCATCTTTCACGGGTTCGAGTCCTATCGCGAAGGCAAACCCACCGACATGGTGAGGACCGACTCCCAGGGAATCAAGATCGCCGAGGAGCTGATCGGCGGCGCGCGCCGCGAGGGCCGCAAATTCCTGCGTTATCACTACGACAACCCCGCCATCCAGGGAGACGAAGAGACCGGCTCGCCCAAGCTCGGCTACGCCGTCAGCTTCGAGGTGCCCAACTCCGACGCAAAGGCCGTCATCGGCTCCGGCTTCTATCTCGACACAGACGAGGAATGACCCCCGTTCCTCACGCCTCTCTCCTCTGACACACGCGTCGAGTATACTTGCAGATCAGGCGGCCTTCACGCCCGCGCAACGCCGAACAGCCGTGAACGACCTTCGCCGCCGGCCGTTTACACACAGGGGAGACAGACGGAATGAGCGAGAAGGAGAATGCCGGCGGGTTCCTTGAGCCCATGGCTGACCGGCTGCGGCATATCATGGAGGAAAGCGGCCATGAGGCGATCACCGCCCGCGACGACGTGGACGATGCGGTTATCGAGCTGTTGAAGCCGCTTGTGGCGCGTGCCATCGACACCGGCGAACAGGTGGACATCCCGGCCGGCTGCTGGATACGCGCCGAGGAGCAGGAGATCGCAACGCTGGCGGTTGAGATCGGACATGCCGGCAGCGGAGCGGACGTTCAGGCGTCTATGCTGATAACACGAGGGCCGAGTCACGAGTTGCCGGTCTTGCGCGTCCGCACAGGCGCAAAGGTATTGCGCCAGATCGCAAGCGAGTTAAGCGATCCGGACAAGTGCATAGCGTGGGCCTTCCTGGACCTGTGGGAAGAACATCATCGGGCAATGGGCGAGACCTTGCGCGCAATTCTTGAGGAAGAAAAGGCCTACTGGTCAACGGTGCGCTGGGGAAAATGAGGGGGGAGCATGGGCCTTCACGCCAACGCCGGGTTCAACGACCGGTTACATGAGGAGGATACAAAATGCCGGAACTGCCTCAGTGGGCCAAAGATTTTGCGATTCTCATGGAACTTTACGTTGAACCACTGTTCATTATTCCTGCTTCCATCTATTTTGTAATTGTCGGAATTGCCAACTGGGTGGTTGCGCTCATACCGGTCATTCAGACGCTCCAATCCGCCTGGACCGGCTGAACTGAAAAGAGCCTGAGCATTACGCCCAGGCTCTTATTCTTCTAAATCCTCGCCAACAGTTAATCATCTGCGCCCGGCGGTGACGCAGCCGGGATCAGGAGCGGTCTTGGCGCAGTCGGGCCAGTTCGGCTTTCAAGGCTTGCATCTGTTCCTCCGCCTCTTCGGCCCGTTCCTCCGCCTGACGCCGCGCGGCAGCCTCCTCTTCGGCCCTGTTCACAGCGTCGTGGAAGCCGGGTATGACATAGCCCGCGTAGAGTTCATCCAGCGCCAGTTCCTCCAGGCCCGGCAAGTTGAGCAGGTCGGTACGCCGAAACTGAAAGCCGGGCAGAACCTGCGAACGGATTACGCCGCCCGCGCCGGGCCGGATCTGCGCATAGCGCCGGTCCGCGGTCAGCCGGTAGAAGCCCATGTAGCGGTCTGCCGGGTCAAGGATGAAATACTCCTTCACACCGGCCAGGGCGTAGCCTCTCTTCTTCTCCTCCGTGTCCCGCCGCACCTCCGCCGACGTCGAATCCGACACCTCCTCCACTATCATGTCGCATACGCCTTCAAAGGCGCGCAGCTCCAGCGCGCCCCACGGCGCAGGATTGTCGTTCAGTACCACTCCGATGTCCGGCTTGTACACCACCTCCCACTTCCCCGACGGCTCGTCCGCATCGAGTACCGTCATACTGACGCCGGTCTCCAGATCGATAAACTTGGCAATCGGGTTGACCTGAACGTAGCAGTCCAGGAGGAGGCTGAACCATCGATACTGCCTGATTTGGGGGTAGTTCGGCAAGGGTTTGGCCTCCAGGATGCCGTTGTTCCATTCGTAG
>VXRG01000140.1 GCA_009838625.1 Caldilineaceae bacterium SB0664_bin_27 | reverse complement strand
CCGTTCCCCACGTCGCCATCTTCATCCGCAAGGGCTACGGCCTCGGCGCCCAGGCCATGGTCGGTGGGAATACGAAGGAACCCTTCTTCGCCGCCGCCTGGCCCACGGGCGAGTTCGGCGGCATGGGCCTCGAGGGGCAGGTCAAGCTCGGCTACCGCAATGAGCTCGCCGCCATCGAGGACCCCGAGGAGCGCATGAGCCGCTACGAAGAGCTGGTCGAGCGCGCTTACGAACGCGGCAAGGCCCTCAACCAGGGCGTCGCCTTCGGCATCGACGACGTCATCGACCCCATGGATTCCCGCGCCTGGATTAGCGCCGCCTTGCGCTCCGTGCCGTCCCCTCCCCCGCGCGAGGGCAAGAAGCGCCAGAACATCGATACCTGGTAGGCCGCGCTAACGGGCCTGCTGTACGAAGTCGACGAGCGCATCCAGTTCGTGATCCCACAGAAGGAACATGCGGTAGCGCTCGCTCTGGGCAAGCTTGAGGTGCTCGACGGAGAATGCCCCTGATAGCACGGCGAGCGGCACAACGGCGCCTTCACCAAAGACCCTGCGCCAGACGGGGGCCTTGGCGCACGAGTCATTGATGAGTCGCTTGTAGCTGTTGAGTCGAGTGCTCGACACTTTCGCCTCGATCAAGAGCAGCCGCCCGTCGTAGAGCCGAGCAGGTATGTCCGCCTTCCTGCCGCCGGCCTCGGTTTCGTCTGTGAACGAACCAGGTTCGAGGTCGGTTATCAATTCAATCGACTCAGGGCGCGGGACGTGAGTGAATCCAGCCGTGGTCAGCGCGTCACGTATCGCCTGCTCTTGGCCTTGGCTTGACTTCATCCGGGATGCCGTCCTGCTCTCTTCAAGCGCGATGAGTCCAGCCGTCCACGTGACCGCGAGACGTCGCTCGCTTGGCTTGGGGGCGCGTTGTTCGGCTAGCCAGGGAAATCGGAGTTCATCCAGCCCTCTGCTGGCGAGAGCCGCTATGGCTTCGGCTCTCTCGGGCGGCAGTCGCTTGACCTCGATGGAGCCCCCGACATGCTCTTTCACGATGTCGTTGCTCAGTGGGGGTCCGAAGCAGAATCGGAGAATCCGAACGAGCCTCGGATGCGCTACCAGTTCCGCAGAATCAATCACCAACAGGTCTTGGGTTGACGAGAGTAGCTCTCGAACATCCCGCTCGGCGGCACGGAAAGACGTCCGGTAAACCTCGTCCGAGAGGAGGCGATCCAGCACTCCCAGCTGCGAGAAGGCAGCAGCGGAGGCGAGTTCTGATGCTGACCAGACTGGCGGGGATGTGTATTGGCTCAATGGTATCCATTGAGCACGGCAGTGGGGATTTGCAGTGCTTCCATCTCACGGGGCTCGAATTTCTGGAGACCCCCCTGGTAGGTTCGTCCCTTGCCGGAAAAGCTTACTGCGTTTTCGTTCAGCCAACGTACGATGGTCGTCATGGTCTCGGCGGGCAGATGGGTACGGGGTTGCAGTCCCAACGCGATGTTCAGCAAAGGCAGCCCGTCAGGGTTGAGCGCGAAGACAGGGGGCCGCCGCCCCATGTACGTGGCTACCACGGGAGCCGGCTCCGGCGCCTGCACTGCCCACCAGGGGTTGCGATGGGAGCACAGGTACCGGGCTGGAACTCCGATTTCTTCACCCACCCTCAAGTAGGCCTGCAACTCCGGGGCGGCAGCGACGCGAGTCTCGCGAGAGACACTGAGGAGGACTCTTCGCGCAGCACTCTGTCTTAGGACTCCATTCGCAGCCTGGATTTCAGAGGCGCTCGACACAACAGGGGTAACCCATTTGTGGATTGAGTGCCAAGCTGCCTGTTCCGGTGCCATCACGAAGAAGCGATTGTGACCTGTAGCAACGCCCCGACTGACCCTGAAGATGTCGCCGAGTGGCAGAGTCGGCCCGAGGGGTCTGGATGACTTTGACTCCTGCCGAAACAACGCCCCCCACTTCTCCAGTGCTGAGAGGCTGCCTCTCGGCACTGCTCTTTGTACTCGCGCTAGGTCGAAGGCTTCTCTGCTGCTGGCCTTGTTGAGGCAGACGGTTGACTTGTCGCTGCCGCACTCAAAGCAGGAGATGACTGCAGACGTTAGCGCGTCCTCGAATTCTCTGTCACCGTCAATTGATCTGAGGTGAAGCGAGGTTAGCCCGAGGGTTTGGGAGAGGAGCGCCCGCAGCGATCTCCCGTACCCAACGTCGAGCCACTCTGAGCTTGTGATGAAGCAGCCGATGTCTCCCTGCTTGGCTAGGTTGGCGACCTGCATCATGAAATAGGCATGCAGTCCTGCTAGACGGGAGATGGGATGGCCCACCGCCCTAGCAAGTGCCTGTCCCCGGTCCTTCGCCGCCGGAGACAGACTGTGATGGCGAACATAGGGGGGATTGCCCACGAATGCGGTAACTGATGGCTGGGCCTCCAGTGACATCGAAAGGAAGTCCTCATTGAGAACACGAATCCTCTTCCCGCGAGTCGGCTGACCAGCAGCCGCAAGGTTCGCTCGTGCAATGAGTGTCGAAACGGGGTCGCTGTCGACAGCGATGACCTCAGAGTCCGGCAGAAGTTGAGCTGTGCGGGCAGCGAATCGTCCGCTGCCACATCCAGCGTCAACAACCCGCCCCGGCGCATGCCTTGCGACCCAGGCGACCATGGCGTCGACGGTCCTTGGGTCCGTGAAGAACTGCCCCACGCTCCTCCGCTCCTCGGTGCTGCGGAGTGCGGTCAGAGCCGAGCCTAGTGGATCCTCGCCATTGCGGATTGCAAGTTGGACCGAAGCGACGCTTGTACTGGCAACAGCCAGGTTCTCGACTTCGCGAGCTAGGCAGCGCTCCGCGTTGCTGAATGGTCCTCCGACAGCCTCTCCGCCTAGAGCGAGCGCAATGGCGACGATCTGTTCTAGGGTCCAGTCGTTGGGAGAAGGGAAGGTCATGCCCGGACTCTAGAGCGTGATGGTGGATCGCACAAGTGTTCGCATACGCAGCTAGGTGCCCCTGGGAAGATGGAGGGGCTCTATTCCTCGCGGTCCTCGATGCCAAGGGCATCCGCCAGCGCCGCCACGGGCTTCGCCGCCTCGTCCACCGCGTTCTCGATCGACTGCT
>VXRG01000001.1 GCA_009838625.1 Caldilineaceae bacterium SB0664_bin_27 | reverse complement strand
GTCTGGGCGGGTTCAGCGGATAGTCTTCAGGCTTGCCGGTGTCACCCGGCTGAATCAGGAAATCGCGGCGGTCGCGGTAAAGTCGCGCCCGGTTCAGTACGTAGTCCTCTTCGGCGTCCAGATTGATTTCGTCGCAATTGGTCATCAACCAGTACTTGTAGTCTCCGATGAAGAGGTAGATGTTGCGCATCCGGAAGAAGCGGCAGCAAACGCCCTCCCCGGCGCGAAAGCGGTTGCAGACCGCTTCCAGTAACTCCCGCTGGTCGTCTTTTTTGCTGAGCACGTACTCATGGGGCCAGGTGTTTCGGTAGGTAATTGCCTCCCGCCAAGGCGCTTGAGCGATGAGTTCAGTTAAGGTTGAGGTCATGCTCTCTCCTCCTGGAATCAGGAAACTTCGAGTCCAAAACAATTTAGACTTTGCGGGTGAAATATCTGGTCTCAAGGTAATCCAGGTATTCGGCTGATTGCAATCTTACACCTCGGCTGATTGAAAGGTTTGACCGCCTTTCTTTGATCCGCGCAGGGCCGCGCAGAGTACGTTTTCCTGATCGGAAGCCGCTTCGTTTTGGAGGTGGGAAGCCTGGCCTGAGCCTGGCCTCTCCCTGCAATCTACAGTCGCGCTCCTCTGCGCGCCCCTCTGCGCTCACCTCTGCGCTCACTCCTCTCTGCGCACACCTCTGCGCGCACTCCCCTGCGCGCACACCTCTTTCCTCACGAATCTTCACATATTGACACGATATTGCCACATAAATGCGGCGATATGACACGTTTATGACATAGGAAAGTGATATACTTGTAGATGATGCCGCTTTCCCGGCAGCTGTCAATTAACGGTTTGTGTCAATGAACGGTTTGTAAGGAAAGGAACTGCAGCCAATGCAGCGAGTCACTGAACAGTTGCGAGTTGTCGAGGAGTTCTTGCTGCTGGTCCTCGATGCCGATCACGGCGATATCCGACATTCGTTCCCAAGGCCCTCGCGGGCGGTCGGCTTCGCGGGGGCAGCGCTGATGGACCTGGCGCTGGAGGGCCGCGTCAGTACGGACCTGTGGCGGCCTGAGTTTCTCGTCGTCGCGGACCCGGCGCCGCTGGGAAGCGATCTGCTGGACCCGATTCTGGCAGAGATCGTGGAGGGCGGAGAGGAGACCCGCGAGACGGCGTTCTGGATCACGAATCTGGCGAAGCGCAGCGACGAGATCCGTGAGCAGACGCTGGCGAGGCTGACTGAACGGGGCATCCTGGAAGCGGAGAACGGCGGCGAGGTCTATCTTTCGGCCGACGTGTCGCACGCCCGCCGCTACCACACGGCAGACGACAGGACGATCGAGGATGTGCAGCTCCGTATTATGCGGGCGCTCTTCAGCGAGGAGATCCCCGACCCCCGGGACATTGTCATTGTGAGCCTGGCGTCGGCCAGCGGCGTGTTTGAGAGCATTCTGACGCCGAACGAGCTGGAGCAGGTGCGGGAGAGGATCGAGGTCATTTCGGGGCTGGACCGGATCGGCCGGGAGATCGCGGCGGCGATCCGGGAGGTGAAGTCGCAGCCTGAGCCGGAAGCGCCTTCGGTTCGTCCGGCCGGCGAGATTCCGGAGGCGGACGGGCTGCCTGTGCTGGGCAATGTTTTCGGGATGGCGGGGGATTTGCGCGGTTTTCTGCTGCGGGAGTATGAGCGGCACGGGCCGATTTTCAGGATACGGGCGCTGAATCTGCGCTGGGTGGCGCTGGTGGGGCCGGAGGCGAATGTTTTCGCGGACCAGAATTCGGCGGCGCATTTCCGGACGTGGGAGCAGTACCATGAGTTCGGGGCGGCGTTGGGCGGGCATCGCGTTCTGCTGTCGATGGACGGGCCGGAGCATATCCGCATGCGCCGGCTGCTGATCAAGGGTTATTCGCCGAAGATGCTGGAGTCGAATCTGGAGCTGGCGCACGATGTTACGCTGCGGGCGATCGAGGGGTGGCCGGAGGGGCGGCCGGTGGAGATCCAGCGGGCGATGCAGCAGATTATCACGGAGCAGATCGGGATGTTCTGCACGGGGATGTCGTCGGAGGCGTATTTCGACGACCTGGTCTATTTTCTGAAGATGACGATCCAGCTGAATATCACGAAGCGTCTGCCCCCGGTGATGGCGCGGCTGCCGAAGTACCAGAGGGCCAAGCGGCGGATGCAGACGTTTTACGACCGGATCATGGAGGCGCACCGGCCGGGAATGCGGGAGGGCAAGGCGCCGGATTTTGTGGATGTGCTGCTGGAGGCGAACCGGGCCGATCCGCAGCTGCTGCCGGAGACGGATATGATCATGAATGTGCTGGCGCCGTACCTGGTGGGCATGGACACGGCGGCCAGTGTGTGCGCTTTCATGCTGTACGCGCTGCTGAAGCATCCGGAGATCCTGGCGCGGATGCGCGAGGAGGTGGACGAGATGTATGAGACGGACGGGGGGCCGACGCCGGCGGGGATGCGCAAGCTGGAGGTGACGCACCGGGTCGCGATGGAGACGCTGCGGATGTATCCGGTGGTGCCGGCGCTGACGCGCACGGTGTCGAATTCGTTTGAGTTCGGGGGCTACCAGGTGCCGGCGGGCACGGAGGTGATGCTGGGGACGACGGTGGGGCATCATCTGCCGGACTATTTCCCGGAGCCGGACCGTTTCGATATTGAGCGTTATTCGCAGGGCCGGGCGGAGCATAAGCAGCCGGGCGCGTTCGCTCCGTTCGGGGTGGGCCAGCACCGCTGTATCGGCAGCGGTCTGTCGGAGCTGCAGATTGCGCTGACGCTGGCAGCGATTGTGCGCAAGGCGGACCTGGCGCTGGAACGGCCGGAAAAGGCGCTGAAGGTGAAGCTGTCGCCGGCGCCGCATCCGGATAGTTCGGTGCGCATGGTACTGCGAGGGGCTAGGGGTTAGGGAAGGGCTTTTTTGATCCGCGGAGGACGCGGAGGGGCGCGGAGAACGGCAACGGCAAGGGCGAGGAGAGAGTGAAGAGGAGAGAGGAGAGAGTGAAGGGCGGAACGGCAGTGGATAGTGGATAGTGGATAGGGGCGTGAGGAGAGAGTGAAGAGGAGAGAGGAGTGAGGGGGTGAGGGGCGATGGATAGGCAGGCGGTTCGATTGATCAGGGAGGCCGGGGAGATTACGGCGGAATGGATGCGGG
>VXRG01000164.1 GCA_009838625.1 Caldilineaceae bacterium SB0664_bin_27 | reverse complement strand
CCGGTCACCAACGCCACCTTCCCCGGCAGCAGTTGTCCTGAATTTGACATCCTATCCCCCAATTTCTCTCTTGGCAAACAGTTCCCGGATTCCGTCCACTATCCACCGTTCATTGGCCGCCAAATTGACACTTACCCACCGATAACGCAGAATCAAGAGCGCACCCCCACCCAGTTCTTATCAGCCAACTCTGGCACGCTGCCGAGCCAACCAAAAACTGAAAACCTAAAACATGCCACGCGTCGCACTGGAATCCACTGTTATCAGCCACGGACTGCCATACCCCGACAACCTCCGTCTCGCCCATGAAATGGAGTGCATCATCCGCGACCGTGGCGCTGACCCGGCCACCGTCGGCGTCATAGAAGGGGAGCTGATCGCCGGCCTCAGCCCGCAGCAGATCGAGCGCCTGGCCGCGACCTCCGAACAAAAGGTGAGCAAAGTGAGCCGCCGCGACCTGCCCATCGTCGTAGCCCGCCAGCTCGACGGCGCCACAACCGTCGCCGCCACCATGTGGATCGCCCACCGCGCTGGCATCGAAATCTTCGCCACTGGCGGCATCGGCGGCGTCCACCGCACCAGCGGGCCCGGCCCCAGCACCGATGTCAGCGCCGACCTGCAGGAACTGGCGCGCACGCCGCTCGTCGTCGTCTGCGCCGGCGCGAAAGCACTGCTCGACCTGCCAGCCACGCTCGAATACCTGGAAACCCACGGCGTGACCGTCATCGGTTACGGCACCGCGGAGTTCCCCGCCTTCTACAGTCGCAGCAGCGGCCTTCCGGTCGATATCTGTTGTAACACGCCTCAGGAGGTGGCCGCTATCTGGCGGGCCAAGAAAGGACTGGACCTGGCAGGGGGGCTGCTCGTGGCGGTGCCTGTTCCCGCGGCGGACGAGATTCCCGCCGCGCAGATTGAACCGCAGATCGTGCAGGCGCTGGCAGAGTGCGAAGCAGCCGGTCTGCGCTCCGCCGAGGTGACGCCCTACCTGCTGCGCCGCATTGCCGAACTGACCGGCGACCGCAGCCTGCAAGCCAATCTGGCCCTGCTGCGCAACAACGCCCGCATAGCGGCTGCCATCGCGGTGGCGTTGGACAGCGAATAGCAGCAAACGCCGACCGAGCCGTATTTCACCGACTGTCAGCTACTGAAAATCAGCTTCTCGAAGTCGTTCCGCTCCAGGACTTCCTGCTCAAGCAGCGTTTCGGCTAGGAGCTTTAGCTTGTCCTGGTGGGTCGTCAAGACTTCCCTGGCCCGTGTGTAGGCTGTCTCTACAATCCGGCGCACTTCGCGGTCGATGGCCCGTGCGACATCTTCGCTATATGAGCGCCGTTCGCCCAGCTCCATGCCCAGGAACGGGTTGGAATCGCCCTGAACCAGCTGCATGGGGCCCAACTCGTTGCTCATGCCAAATCGAGTGACCATCGCTTTAGCCAGTTTTGTAACTCGCTCCAGATCGTTGGCCGCACCGGTGGTGATCTCCTCGAACGTCAACTCCTCTGCGACCCGCCCGCCCAGCAATCCGGCTAGTTCATCTTCATACTCGGCCTTGCTTTTGAGCAGCCGGTCCTCGTCGGGCAAAGGCATGACGTAGCCCAGCGCCTGGCCGCGGCTGACGAGACTGATCTTGCCGACAGCGTCGGTATGTTCAAGCAACGCCATCACCACCGCATGGCCCGCTTCGTGGTAGGCGACCACGCGCCGCTCTTCGTCGCTCAGGATCCGGCTCTTGCGCGCCGGACCCGCCATGACCCGCTCAATCGACTCCACCAGCTCATCCATGCCGATGGCACGCTTGTTGCGGCGCGCGGTCAGAATCGCCGCCTCATTGAGCAGGTTTTCCAGGTCGGCGCCCACCATGCCCGGCGTCTGCTTCGAGATGACGTTCAGATCGACGTCAGGGCCGAGCGGTTTGCCGCGCGCATGCACCTCCAGAATCGCCTCGCGACCGCGCCGGTCAGGCCGGTCCACCACGATCGTACGGTCGAATCGGCCCGGCCGCAGCAGGGCCGGGTCAAGAATGTCCGGACGGTTGGTCGCGGCGATGACGATCACGGTCGTATCGCTGTCGAATCCGTCCATCTCCACCAGAATCTGATTCAGCGTTTGCTCCCGTTCATCGTTGCCGCCGCCCATGCCTGCGCCGCGATGGCGGCCGACCGCGTCGATTTCATCAATGAAGATTATACAGGGTGCATTCTTCTTTGCCTGTTCAAACAGATCTCGCACGCGGCTGGCGCCCACGCCCACGAACATCTCCACAAACTCGGAGCCGCTGATGCTGAAGAACGGTGCCCCGGCCTCCCCCGCTACCGCCTTCGCCAGCAGAGTCTTGCCCGTGCCCGGCGACCCCACCATCAGCACGCCTTTGGGAATGCGGGCGCCCAGCGCAGCAAATTTCTCCGGCTCCTTCAGGAACTCCACAACCTCCTGCAGCTCCTGCTTGGCCTCGTCGGAGCCGGCCACATCCTCGAAAGTGACGGTCGGGCGGTCCGCCTCCTCCATCTTCTTGGCGCGGCTGCGGCCGAACTGCATCGCCCGGTTCTGCCCGCCCGCGCCTGCCTGGCGCATGATGAAGATGAAGAAGCCGAAGATCAGAATCATCGGCAACAGCATGATCAGCCAGTTGAAAAACGCACCGCTGTTTGGCGCCCGTTCAACGTCGATAGGAATGGCGGCCAGTTGGTCTGCGGTCACGCCGAACGTCTTGAGGGAGTCGAGCAGGCTCTCGCCGGACTCTTTGCGGCTGCGGCGGCGTTCACTGTCGGAGATTTCCACAATGATGTCATCGCCTTGCACGACGATTCGCTGCACAGAGCCGTTGCGCACGTACTCGGCCACTTCGTTTAAACCGAGCAGGTTGCTGGCAGAACTTGGCGGGTTGATAAAGAGGCGGTAGGCAAAAAAGATCAGGACAGCCAGCAGGATCCAGATCCAGCTGCGTTTGAACAGTTGCCGGTAGCGTTCGTTTGGGTCTTCCTCCGGAGGCCTTTCGCCTTCCGGTCTTTTTTCTCTATTCATCATACGACAATACCCCCGAGTCGGACGCCCGGTACGGTTACAGGACTACACGGGTACACGTCACTCGCTACACGTTTACACGTCTATTATAACAGAGAAGGGAGCCTGAATTAGTAAGGCAGAAACCAGTGTGCGGAAGTTACCGGCTACGCGTCACTGTACGTTACAGATTGCGCAGTTGGTCTGCGATGCTGACGCCGGTAGCGTGGGTTTTCGCTTTGTGGACCGGCAGCTTGCCCCGGTGACGGGTAACGTGAGGGATCGAAGATTCGTCCGGCTTGTCGCTGAAGCTGATGATCAGGCAGCCGCGCTCCTTTAACCAGAGTACGGCCTCGCGTACCTCCTGCGTGATGCAGATCTCCTGCGAAAGGCGTTCCTCGGCAGGCACGTCATCAGCCAGATTGTTCATATGCTCCAGCGTTGCCACAAACTCTTCCCGCCGGAACTGTTTGAACGGGGTCGGATCTCCCAGCGCAACGGCCATGTTGACCGCTTCATGGGCCTGACGCATCGCCTCGCTCACCCGTCCGCCGCCTGCAATGCAGACTTCGGCATAACGCACAAACTGCTCAAATGTCTGCACCGCGCCGTCTTCGATTCGTTCAAGCAGATCGGTGCAGTCGAGGCCTTCGTTGTTGAGAACAAGGCAGATATAGGCCAGGTAGTCCTGATTGTCCCCGGTCAGGTGATGATAGTGGGCGCGGTTGAGTAGTTCGTAGTGCTGTGCGAACAGCGAGGCATTGAACTTTTCGCCCAGCAGGCTGCCCACCGTACGGTACAGCCCCTTGAGTCGCGCCACGTCGATCGCTCGGTTGTTGCGCCCGCGCGCGCCTATGGCTGTCTTGTCCAGATCGAGAACAACTGCCGTGTTCTCGTCTAATCGCAAACCATTCCCTTGCGCCCACTTAATCCAGTCCACCAACTGGCTCCAGCGGTTGCCTTCGAACATTCCGGTCTCTTCGTCGGCTACAAAATCCTCTGGTTCGCCGGCCTTTTCGTTGCCGATGAAGCAGGCGCTGGGCATCACAACGTCGTCTGCATGCCCGGCCATCTCCCCGTTGTCGCGCGGCGGCTCGTCCGCGGAACGCAAGGTCCGCATCACCTGGAAAGTATTTCCATCGCCGGAAAGCGTATCGCCGATGAAGAGCAACTCTTCCACTGTGGAATCTCGCCGCTCCTGCGCCTGTTCAAGGATCCACAGGGCGACCTGGGCGTACGATTTCTCCTGTTTGCGGGGGACGGAAGGCGCTGGCAGCCCGAGCTGGTGGCGGGCGGATTTCAGGCCGGGGATTCGGCGGGTGATCGGTTCCAGGTTTCGGTATACGATCAGATCGCCGACAAGCTCATCCAGGGACGCCAGTCCAAAGTTGTCAACGGCAATCGGATAGGCTTCTCTTGTCTGCGTGTTGGCCAATTCGGCACCTTCCATTTCTGTTCCCGGCCCCGTCTTTGTCTTGGAGAAACTCCACCGCACGCAAAGCGTGGACGCTACCAGGAACCAAGAACGTACTGCTCAAACCGCCGTTGCATTTCACACGATTCTAACCTATGGCAGGCCAATGTGAAAATCTTGTGCCTGTCGCGCACGGCTGCAGCGGCTAGCGCACAGCGTCCAGTACCCCGCCGACGACAGGCTTCCGACTCCCGGCTGCCTCTTCCCGACTGTCCAGGTACCCCTGCGCTACCAGCAACTCGGCATTGAGCAGACTGCCGCCCGCCGCGCCGCGAATCGTGTTGTGGCCCAGAGCCAGGAATTTCATATGCAGGAGCGGGTCCTCCCGCAGCCGGCCCACCACGGTCGTCATGCCGGGAACGCTTCCAGCAAGCCGGTCCATGCGCGGCTGCGGACGGTCTGTCTCTTCCCGGTAAAGGATCGCCTGTTGAGGCGCGCTCGGAAGGCCCATACGCTGTGGCAGCGGATCATACTCCGCCCACGCACGCCGCACATCCTCCAGGCTGGGACTACGGGTGAACTCCACGCTGATCGCCGCCAGATGACCGTTGCGCACCGGCACGCGGTTGCAGTGGGCGCTCACCACGAAATCGGCCATCTCCACACCCTGGCCGTCAAATCGCCCCAGCAGCTTCTGCGGCTCCCGGTGCTCCATCTTCTCCTCTTCGTTGCCGATGAACGGGATCACGTTGTCGATAATGTCCATCGACGTCACGCCCGAGTAGCCCGCGCCGCTGACCGCCTGCATCGTCACAGCGAACACCTTCTCGACGCCGAACGCCTCGTGCAGCGGGTGCAGCGCGCTTACCAAATGTGTAGTTGAACAGTTGGGATTGGTGGTGATGAAACCCCGCCAGCCCCGCCGGTTTCGCTGTACATCGATCAACCCCAAATGCTCAGGATTTACCTCCGGAATCAGCAGCGGCACGTCCGGCTCATAGCGGTAAGCGCTTGCATTACTGCACACGATGTAACCGACCGCAGCCAGCTCCGCCTCGACCTCCCGTGCAACTCCGCTCGGCAGCGCGCTGAACGCCACCTCACAGTCGATCCCTGGCGCCATCTCCTCCAAAATGACATCTTGCAGATGCGCCGGCATGTCCCCCCGCAACAGCCAGTTGCAAGCGTCCGCGTAACGCTTGCCCGCATTGCGCGGCGACGCGCACAACACGCTCAACTCAAACCACGGATGCCCCTGCAGCATCTGCACAAATCGCTGTCCCACCGCGCCGGTGGCTCCCAGCACACCCACACGGATCTTTGGCTGAATGTTCATCGAAATCCTTTGTCTGAACTGTCTTCTACTTGATTCCGGGATTCACACGTCTATGCCCCCTTGGCACGCAAAAGGGGGCCGGCCGTCTATCACCGCGAACCGCGACTGAAATGCAGTTCCACAATATCACTCAACACGCCGGCCGCAGTTGCCTCTACCCCCGCCCCCCGACCCTGGATGACCAGCGGGTTGGGATTGTACCAGCGGCTGTAGAGTTCGACCAGGTTGTCGGTTCCGCTCAAACGCCCCAGCGGGCTGTCCTTGGCGACCGCCGTCGGACCTACGCTGCAAGCGCCCTCGGAAAGCGTGGCGGCATAGCGCAGGACCTTGCCCTCCGCAGCCGCGCTCGCCACCTGCGCGCCGTACTCCTCGTCCAGCGATGGCAGCTCTGCCAGAAAACCGTCCACGCTCAGGCCGGCCATCCGTTCCGGATAAAGGCCGCTGATTTCAACCTGATCCATCTCCATGCGCCAGCCGATCCTCCGTGCCAGAATAAGCGCTTTCCGCGCTACGTCGACGCCCCCCAGATCATCACGCGGGTCCGGCTCGGTATACCCCAGCCGGTATGCCTCAGCGACCGTCTCGCTATAGGAGCGGCCCTCTTCCAGACCGGTCATCAGGTAGCCGAGCGTGCCGCTGAAAGAGCCGGCGATCCGCTCGATCTCGTCTCCGCTTGACACCATCCGGTTCAGCGTCGCGATCACCGGAAGACCCGCGCCCACCGTCGTTTCCCAGCGGGCATCGCCCGCACTACGGCTGATTCCGTCATACACATCTTGGACGACGGTCAACGGCTTCTTGTTCGCCAGCACGACCTGATAGCCCCGTTCCAGCGCCAGCAACAGCGCGCCCGCCGTCTCGTCCGACGCCGTGCAATCGACCACGACCGTGCCCGGCCCGCCCAATTCCTTTACAACTGCTTCCGGGCTTCTGTAGGCCTGACCCAGCGGATGGGACACCAGGCCGCCGCCCTCCTCCTTGTGCTGCAGGATACCGTACAGCATTTCGTCCGTGAACCCTCCTTTCGGTGCCGAGACTGCGCCGCTGCTGTCACACAGGGCCAGAAAGTCGATGCGCAGACCGTACTTCTCGCGATGAAGCGACCGCTGCTCCACTATCTGACTAAGCAGGGCTCGCCCAACGCCCCCCAGCCCCAACAGGATCAGCGGCTTCTCCCGCTCCGCAGCCATGCCAACGACGTACTCCATCAGTCTGCTCCGTTTCCAAGTTCGAACGTATCATGAATGGCCCGGATCGCCTCATCGGCCTCGGCCTGCAGGACGACGAGGCTGATATTGGCCTCACTCGACCCCTGAGCAATCGCGATCACGTTGATGTCCTGTTCGCCCAGCGCGTTGAAGACCCGCGCCGCAATGCCCGGCGTCCCCTTCATTCCTGCACCGATTACCGCCACAATCACAATGTCCGGCTGGTTGCTGATCTCTTCGATCATGTGCTGGGCCAGCTCGCGCGCAAACTCGATCTTCAGCGCCTCGATCACCGCATCGCCCTCCGCCTCCGGCACGACAAAGCAGATGCTCTGCTCGCTGCTGCCCTGGCTGATCATCAGCACATTGGCCCGCTGACGCGCCACCGCGTCAAATGTGCGCGCCGCGATGCCCGGCACGCCGATCATCCCGCGGCCTGCCACCGTAATCAACCGCAGTTCCCGCACCGCCGTGATCGCCTTGACGCCGTGGTGCAACTGGCGCGTCTTCTCGACGATGCTTGTACCCGGGTGGGAGGGGTTGAATGTGTTTAGGACCCGCAAAGGAATACTTCTCTCCACCGCCGGCGTGACGGTCTTCGGATGCAGCACCTTGGCGCCGTAATAGGCCAATTCCGCCACCTCCTCGTAGGAAAGCTCCTCCATCGACTGGGCCGTCTCCACGATGCGCGGGTCGGCGGTCATGACCCCGTCCACATCCGTCCAAATCTGGATCTCGTCGGCATCGAGGGCCGCACCCAGAATCGCGGCCGAGTAGTCCGAACCGCCGCGCCCCAGCGTCGTGGGCACGCCCTTCTCGGTCGCGCCGACAAAGCCGGTGACAACCGGCACAACCCCGCTCTGCATCATCGGCAGCAGCCGGTCCCGGCAACGGTCCGGCGTCGAGTCCATCAGCGGACTGGCGTTGCCGTACTGGTCGTCCGTGATGATCAGCTCGCCGGCGTCCACGAACTGGGCCTTGACACCGTTCGCCCGCAGCACAGCCGCCAGCAGCGGTGCGCTCAGCCTCTCGCCCACCCCACTGACGACATCCAGCCCCCGCTGCGTCAGTTCACCGAGCACCGTGATGCTGCGGCACAAACGCTCAAACTCGCGAAGTCGGTTGTCGAACAGCCTGCCCAACCCGGCCCGCTCCACCCCGTCCTCGATCAGCTGACCGGCCACCACCTGGTGCCGAACCAGCAGCTGGCTGCGCGCGTCGCGATACGGAGTCTCATCGCCGGCCGCCGCAGCCTGCGCCGCGTCGATCAGCGTGTTCGTAACCCCGCCCATCGCGCTCACGACCACCAGTACTCCAGGGCTCTCTGAACCCTGGTCAGGCCGCCCCTCTACGCCTGCGCTTTGGTTCTGCCCTTCGACCGCAGCGGCCACAATCTTCGCCGTGCTGTCGATCGAATCCGTTGTACCGACCGATGTCCCGCCAAATTTCATTACGATCATACGCATTCAACTCGCTCTACAAGGAGACAAAAGTAAAAAAATACCCCGCGCCGTCCGGACGAGAGGTAGCCAACTATTCAACTGCCTCTCATCTTCCAGAATATTTCTGCCGGAATTGGCACCTACGTCACAGAAGACCTTCCATCTTCCGCTACCGGGTTGCCGAGGCTTCACAGGGCCGGTCCCTCCGCCTCTCTGGATAAGAGTTCAGCTATTCAACTGTAATGCGGGAAAATGTAGCAGAGGCCAGGAGCCATGTCAAATTTTGCGGGTAGGTGAGTGAACCCAAATGTGGCGTAATGCTTATGTTTTGGGCTCTGAGGCCAGCCATTGGCTGCGAATCCTGCCAACACGCCACCTACCGCATACCCTGGAACTCGTTGGCGTCTGTCTGAACAGCGACTTGCGGGAGCAAGGTGCGGCTGATTCGCAAAGAGCCGCGCAGTCACATATAAAAACCCTGACACGCCAAGAGTGTTCTCCGCGGCACTCAGCGGTTCTCCATTTGAACCCACATCAGATGTAGATTTCTTCCGTCAGCTACTGTCACCCGTCGGCATGTGGTAGCCAACACGCGGCTTGTTAAAGATGTAGGCAGGGTTGCTGGCGTCGTCCCCCAGCTTTCGACGCAGCCTGTTGACGATGTTGCGCACCGGCCCGGAGTTGCCGGTTTTCTCTACGCCCCACACCCGTCGCAGTAGCTGGAAGTTGGTCAGCACGCGCCCTGCGTTCACCGAAAGCTCGGCCAGCACCCTGTACTCCATGTCGGTCAGATCAACCGGTCGCCCCGCAACGGTCACCCGGCGCTCAGCGTAGTCGATCGTCAACTCTCCCAGAAGATAGGGCTCGGAAGGCGCCGCCAATTCAGGCGCGGCCCGCCTGCGCAGGGCCGCCCTGATCCTCGCCACCAATTCGGTCGTTGAAAAGGGCTTGAGGATGTAGTCCTCCGCTCCCATGTCGAAGGCCCTGGCGATCAGGTCTTCCTGCCCGTATACGGACAGGAAGATGACCGGCACGTCCGTCACCATTCGGATCTCCCGCATCAGCTCGATGCCGTCGTTGCCCGGCAGCACCATGTCGAGCAGGACCAGGTGGGGTCCGCTCTCCTCGATCAGCCGGAACAAATCCTGCGGGTCGGCGGTCACGATCGGAGCGTAGCCCGCTTTGTGGAGTGCCTCCCGGATATTCCGGAGCATCTGGGGGTCGTCGTCCACGATGAGGATGCGTGGATTCTTCCGTCTTGAACGCTGGGTGCGTCTGACCGGCTGCACCGGTCCGGGCATTTTCTCTCCGACCATCGGGATGGTGAAGGTAAACACGCTGCCCTGCCCTAGCCCGTCGCTCTCAGCCCAAACGCGGCCCCCGTGGGCTTCAACGATCCCCCTGCAGATAACGAGGCCCAGGCCGGAACCTATGCTCTCCCGGCCCCACACCTCACCTTCGAGTGGGGAGAACTTACGAAACAGGTGCAGCAGCTGCGCCTCTGTCATCCCCACGCCATCGTCGGAGACCGAGAGCGCCACGTGGACGTCCATTTGTACAGCCGCAATCCGAATCGCTGACGACTGGCTGGAGTGCTTGGCCGCATTGGACAACAGATTGCTCAAAACCTGGCCGATGCGCTGCTGATCAGCCATGATCAACGGCATGTCCGATGGGATGTCAATCTGCAGGCCAATTCGGTTCCCGGCACTGATAAATCTGCTCTTCGCCACGTCCACCAGGGCTACAACCTCAGACGGCTCGGGATCCACCGACAACATACCCGTTTCGATGCGTGCTACGTCCAATAAGTCGCCGATCAAGACCCGCATATGGTCAGCTTGGTCTCGGATGATACGGTTGAACTGCTCTATCTCTGCCGAGTCCAGATCGGAGGTCGATTCCAACAGCGTGTCCACCGATCCCCGAATAGTGCTAAGCGGTGTCCTCAGCTCGTGGCTCACCATGCCCAGGAATTCGGCGCGCAGGCGGCCCACCTCCTCAAGGGACGTCATGTCCTGCAGGGTCACGACCACCGAGTCGACCGCACCCTCCTCTGAACGGATCGGCGTTACGTTGACCAGGGTCGTGACCGACCGGCCGGAGGAGGTCTGCAAGACGATCTCCTCGGCTACCACCGTCTCGCTGCGCTGCAACGTCTGGGCCAGGGGAAATTTCTCCAGGGAGATTTCCCGTCCGTCAGCCCGTCGTACCGTCAGATCATCCAGGATCTCCTCCTCCTCATGATTCGGATCACGCAGTACGTCGGTGAGCCTCCTGGCTTCCCGGTTGACCCACATTGGAACGCCAGTCTTCGCGTCCAAAACAATGACGCCCACGGGCACTGTGTTTACAAGTGCCACAAGGTTTTCCCTGGCTTGGAGTTCGTCCCGGTGTCTGCGGGCGTTGACAATGACCGAAGACGCCTGCAAGGCGAACATGGCCAGGGCCTCCTCATCTTCAAGAGTGAACTCTTCTCCTTCTTCTTTATCGGCGAGATAGAAGTTGGCGATGACTGCGTCCCGTTGTAGAACCGGCGCCGCCATGAACGGGAACACCGGCGGCACCACCATCGGCAAATCGTAGTGTGGCAATCCCTTCGAGCGCATGTAGCCGTGGAAATCCCGGCTACGCACCGGTCCCGGGCTCATGCTGATCGTCTTGACCAGCGGAATCGCCGGGGACAATTCCCACAGCTGCCGGCTCTCGTCGGCAGTCAACCCGGAGCTCAGGTGGTCCTGTATCTGCCCCGCACTGTCAATGACGATGATAACGCCGTAGCGGGCGCCGGTCACCGATCGGGCGCTGTCCAGAACCCCCTGCAACACCGTCTCGAAGTCGAGGCTCTCATTGATGCGAAGGCTGGCCTCGTTTAACTTGGCAAGGCGGACTCGCAGGCTCACGATCTCCTGTTCAAGTTCCTCTCTGCTCTTCATCCTCCTGACCTCCATTCAGAATGAGCGCCCCGCGAAACCCTTTCTCCCGCACCGCCTGGACATGGACCGGATTTGGACACGTCCAGGCCCCGCATTGGCATCAGAATGGCAAAAATAAACAACAGCTCAAAGAATTATGGCCCAAATTATACGCTCATTTGAACATCAAATGGTGTACCCTCGAAAAGGCAATAGCCCTGACCGTCAGAAGAACGATTCACCGTGACCCCCAAAACAAAAGGACAAACCCATGACGGAATCAAAACAGCCCCTAGACATTCTCTGGTGGATACCCTTAACCCGTGGGATCATCCTCGTCCTGTTCAGTATCGCCATGTTTACGCTCGGCCGGGGGACCACCCTCGTCGCCATGATCACCATACTCGGCGCCTACTGGATGGTCGACGGTGTATTCGATCTCTTTGAAGGTGTCGTTGGTCAGGTGGAAGGAAAGCGCATCTGGAAGATCATCAGCGCCGTTATCAGTATGGCCGCTGGATTCATGATCGTCAGCAATCCCATCCTGAGCGGTTTCTTCGCCAGCTCCTTCTTCATAGTGCTTCTGGGATTCACTGCTGTCAGCGCCGGCCTCGCCTCTATCCTGGCCCGTAGCGGCAGGAAGCGATCTCTCCCGGGCATACTCTTTGGAGCCCTCTACCTCGTCTTTGGCGTCCTGATTCTGTTCAATCCAATCGTCACGCAGGCGCTCATAATCGCCCTGCTCCCCTACTGGGCACTAGGCACCGGAATCCTCGCACTTGGCACCGGCGCCTACATGCGCCTGCGCAAGCAGCCAGCAGCGTAGGAACCTATAGGCCCGACTGAGCAAGAATATCGTTCCGAGGACACGGCACTAATCTGCCGGCGATACCATTCGACCCTCCATACCAAGGTCCGTTTCAGAATGATCCTGGCCTCGATCAGATCTCTATGGGTAGAACTGCTGGTGAGTGATGGCGGTACAGCATGATTCAGAAGACGATCACCTACAGTTGTCGCGTGTGCGGAAGCGAAAATATTGTCAAGAATGGCACAAACCGTCTTGGACAGCAGCAGTACCACTGCAAGGACTGCGGCGTGTACCGGGTTCTGGAGCCCAGGAGGGAGAAGAAGAAAGCAGAAGCCGCTTGTCCTGAGAGGGGAAGGTTTGAGTGAATGCGGGGAGAGAGGAGGGAACATACAAGGGGTGCTCCTACGGGCCGTTGCTGGTACCCGCCGCCAATGCGGCGATTTCTGCGCTTGCCGGCGACGTCGACCTGTATGTGCCGGGCACAGCGGGGTCTATCTCGACTTCGACAACCTTGCGGCCTGTGCCGTTCGTCCCGCACCAGACCGATATGAAGCTGCTGCCGCTCAAGGAGTTTAATCTGAAACTCCTTGAGTTGGCGGTTGACGCCGCAGCCGCCAACTCCAGCGAAATGTACACAGTCGTGTCAGTGCTGACGCGGTGGTAGAGGTTATGGAACTGGGAACAGATATTAACATCAACCCAATTGACCTCCAGATCAACACCGCCGACCGCCGGCAACGACAGGCCGACCGTGATCGAGTTGGTCAACTGCCCCGCTGCCTGCAGGTTCCCCCCCGGCGCGAGTTGTATTAACCCCGATAGCGAGCCACCGGCTAACTTTGTGTAGTAGCGGAAGATCCACGCCTGTTGGTCCAAGTCGGCCAACTCCACTCGGTACCACTCTCCCAGCGTGTCAATGCCGGTGATCTTCATCCACGTCCCCTGCGGTATGGTCGTGAGTATTTCGTAGGTCAGGCCCGGTCCGGCGCGGGCGTTCAAGAGCAGCGGTTGCGAAATCGCGGCCGGCAGCAACGCCACCTCGGCTTCGGTTACCCATTTGACGCTGGCCAGCGAGCCGATAACTGTGGTCAGGTCTTGGTAGACCCAGACCAGCGTGTCCAGCTCTTCCAACTCGATCTGGAACCATTCGTCGTTCGGGTCGATGCCGAAGATGCGTCCCTGCGTCCCCTTGGGAACGATGCTGACTACGTCATAGAGCAGGCCGGGTCCGGTACGCACATTCATGGTGATCGGCACCGTGATTGCCAGCGGCACGCCGACGTCCGCGCCCGGCAACTGCGCGATCTCCTCCGTCGTGTACTGTTTGACGAGGTCCAGCGAACCGATCAGACTGGTCAGGGCCCGGTAGATCCAGAGTTGGTCCTCCACTCCATCGACCTCAACCAGATACCAGTCCTCAGTGGGGTCAATGCCGACGATCCTGGCGCGCGTGCCTTCCTGTAGCTGTGTGACCACGCTATAGTTCAGGCTTGGCCCCATGCGCGCGTTTAGGCACTCCGACAAGACGAACGCTATCGGCGGCTGTGATTGCGCCAGCAGCTCTGACTGCTGCTGGCCGGGGCTTGGCGTGACCGCGGGTTGCGGTTGCCTCGCCTGCTGTCGGGACTGCCGCCGAGGTTGCGAACTCTGTGGTTTGCTGGTCGCCGTTGCTGTGGGCGTAGGCGCCTTCGGTTGCTGCTGTCCAGAGGTCGGAGTGGAAGTTGCTGTAATGGTCGGCTGCTGTTGTTCAGCGGTCGGAGTGGAAGTGGCAGTAGCGAGCGGCTGCTGTTGTTCGTAGGTCGGAGTGGCTGTAGCAACCGATTCCCGCAGTGGTTGTTGCGGTCTGCGGGTGGCCGTGGCCGTCGGAGTGGGTGTGTCCGTCGGAGTGGCCGTCGCTGTCGCCGTCGGAGTGGGACTGGGTGGCGAACGCTTGGGATGCGAATGTGTGCAGTTGTAGTCGCCGCTGTTGGGGGCCTCGACAGGTAGGCCGTCGATCAAGTTGTAGTTGCCCGTTCCCGGGGCGACTGGCACGCAGATGTCGAGCGGCGGCGGCGGGTCGGGGTTGTGGGCGCTCGCGCTGTCCGCGTCCATCAGGCCCATCACCAACACGATCAAGATTAAGATTGCCGTGCCGACCAGAAAAAGCAAGTTGCGTTGGTTGTCCATCATGACCTTTGACATCTTGTATGCCTCTTCAAGCTACAAAAAAAGCCCTCCACGCGTGTGAAGGAATTCAAATCGTATGATCGGCAAATAGGCCTGTCAAACTACGTGTTCCCTCTAGAGGGACCCTGTTTTGGGGCGAAAATGTCTGGCCCTGGAGCTCGATCCGTGTCCCCGGAATGTTGATTCTCAGAGCAGAGAACCGGGCAGAGTGTAAGTGGCGCGGCGAACCTGAAGCGTGGATATACGCGTCCGCACATTGTGGCAGTTTTCAAGTCCTGAGAGACAAGTTTCAGCCGCAGGTCTTGCTCTTACCACTTACTTAAACACATTTCAATGGAAGAAATTGGAGATAGTAAGTGATCAGGCGTTTTGGGTGGCATGGGGAGTTCTGACCGGGTATCAATACGGACTCCGAATTTCAAAGACGGCGATTCAGAGAAAGATTTCGCCTGGATCACTTACTTTGGGGAGGTTGTTCTACGCGGAAACTGCGAAAACCGTCGGCAGCACTTCGTGAATTGGCGGGAAATGTCGATGCGTGATCGTTCTTTCAGGCGGAACAGGACGTTGAATTCACGCAGGTTGTACGTATCGACATTGTGGAGAGGTAGTACTTCTGCCGTATATCCAGCGCGATGGATATTCGGTCATGCGCGTTCAACTCGCTCTGCAAGAAAATAGCAAACCAAAAAATATCCTAAGCCATGCGGACGAGAGGTAGCCGACCATTTCACACCCTCTCATCTTCCAGCATATATCTGCCGGAACTGGCACCTTCGTCACAGAAGACATTTCATCTTCCGTTACCGGGTTGCCGGGGCTTCACAGGGCCGGTCTCTCCGCCTCTCTGGATAAGAGTTCAGCCATTCAACTGTAATACGGAAAAAGGTAGCAGAGGCCGTGGGGAATGTCAGATTGTGCCTGCAAGTAGCAATGAAACAAGGAGAAAGGTCGTAGATGAAGCGACTAGGCCCGGTGCATTGGCCACGTGCACGGGAAGTAGTGTGCTCGTGGT
The DNA here is from genome assembly GCA_009838625.1 of Caldilineaceae bacterium SB0664_bin_27. Taxonomy (GTDB): domain Bacteria; phylum Chloroflexota; class Anaerolineae; order Caldilineales; family Caldilineaceae; genus Bin5. Next base: position 13,358 of record VXRG01000164.1, on the reverse strand, counting down.
GTCGAGTCACGAAGAATAACGCAGCCCCGGAATCATCCCTCAGGGCATAATTCACTTTTGTCCTGAGAGTCCACCTTATTCGAATAGCTTGCGGGGCAGTTTGGAGTGTCTGATGATGCTTGACATTGTCCCGACCGGAATTTCCCTTTTGTCGGGTACAATTACCGTAATGGTTGTAAGTTGCCCGGAGCTGACATCGCTTCGGGTCTGCATGATAATGTGACTACCAGTTTGTCTGACTGTATCGAAACCATTTTCTGAAAGTATCCTGATTATTTCACGTGTCGGCCTAGGTCTGAGTCTAGGCATAATCCAGAGCAACTTCACACATCATCTGTTGAGATTCCTGATGTGTGGACTTAATTCGAACTCTAGGCTGTTTCTGAATTTCAGGGGGTGTAACTGGATCAAACCGGGAAAGATATTCCATGACTTCCGTATATGAGGCTACTTCAAAAAACAGTCGTATCGCCTCTTCCAGGTTTTCCTGTGCCTCTTCAACTGTTTCCCCTTGACTCGCTATCTCTAAGTCTTTGCAATGGGATACATACCAGTCACCCTCACGCCAGATTGAGCACTTGAGCACCCATTCCATGTCCTTTGCCCTCCATCTGTTCAAAGTCAACTCTGATTTTCTGGTTGTAATGTTCTGAGAATATCAGAATCGCTGTCTCATGTCCAAAAGCAAAGGGGCTTGCGTCCATATGTTCTATAAATGTGTATGGCACGTTTGGCCTGTTCCTAAATTCTGGGACGCGAATCAAAGTGCATAGCGGAGCAAGTTGCCAAACGCAAAACGGGGCAGAATGTAGGACTTAGACGCCGCGGTCCTCAAGTTCCCCGTCGTGCTTGAAGACAGCAGAAAAATCAGGTCACACCGACGCCTGTTGCGTTCAGCTAAATGGACGACTCACTCTCTCGCCCATCGCGCCAGCGCCTTCCCCGGCGCCCCAATCTCCTCCACCGACCTGTAATAATACTGCTCCCACGCCTCCTGCGGCATCCCCGTAAACAGCATCAGATTCAGCGGATACTCCTCCGTATCGGCAACGCTCCGGAAATCGTCCCGAAACAGAAACGTCGGCTTCCCCAGCGCGATCGCCATCCCCATCTCGATCATCACGCCCTCGTCAGGCGGCACACCGTTGACCACGGCAAAGATGGCGTCCGCCTCCCGCACATCCTGGTAGCAAAGCTGGCCGACGTCATACGCCCACCCCGGCTTCGTCCTGTCAATCTTCCCGCCCGAACGCGCAAATGGCTCCCACACATCCAGCCCCAGCGCCGCCACCGCCTCGATCAGCGGCGGCAGCAGCAGCTCCCGCTGCTGGGCTGAAAAACCGTATGGGTTCGCCAGGTAGACGCTCTTCCGTCTCTGTTCCGTCGGGGCCATGATATTCTCCGTCGTGGAAAGCGTGGTGAGGGGATGGACTGCGCCGCGGACCTGCTACGGTCTCTAGCCTGCCGCCGCGTAGCCTGTTTCTGTCAAAAGTTCGAAAAACACCTGCCGGCGGCAAGCCTTCTAATTCCGGCTGATCAACTGTACCCCCGGGCGTAATGCGCCTGCAGGCTGCGCACATTCAACTCGGCCGCCATCATCGCGCGAATTCCGTTTACCGCGGCCTGCGCTGCCGAGAGCGTCGTAATCAACGGGATCTCCATGCGCGTGGCCAGCGTACGGATCTTCTGGCCGTCAGCGCGGCTGTGGGGCCCGAGCGGCGTATTGATGATCAGATCGATCTTCCCATCCCGCATCGCGTCTAGGGTCGAGTAAGCGCCGTTGCCCGCACTGAGAAGCGATGCTTCCGAGGCCGCGGCCTTTGTAAGCACGACCACGGGCAGCCCCACCCGCTGGATCAGCGCGGCCGTACCCGACGTCGCGTAGAGGTCGAAACCCATCCGGCTGAAATCGCGCGCCAGCTTGAGCGCCGCGCCCTTATCGTAGTCATTTACCGTGATCAGCACGCCGCCGTCCGTCGGCAGCCGGTACTCCGCTCCCAACTGGCTCTTCGCAAACGCGTGCCCGAAATTGTGCGCGTGCCCCATCACCTCACCGGTCGAGCGCATCTCCGGCCCCAGCAGCGTATCCGCGCCGCTCAGCTTCTTCCACGGCAGCACCGCCTCCTTGACGAAGAACCCCCGTACCTCCGGCTCCTCCAGCAGCCCCACCTCCTCCAGCGACTTGCCGGCCATCACCCAGGCCGCCATTTTGGCCAGTGGCACGCCCGTCGCTTTGCTCACAAAGGGCACAGTGCGGCTGGCGCGCGGGTTCACCTCGATCACATACACCACATCATCCTTGATGGCGTACTGCACGTTCATCAGTCCCCGTACGCCCAGCGCCAGGCCCAGCTTCTCCGTGTACTCACGTATGATGCTCAGATGGTAGCCGCTGATCTTGTACGGCGGCAGCACACACGCGCTGTCCCCGCTGTGGATGCCCGCCTCTTCGATATGCTGCAAAATTCCCCCGATCACCACCCGCTCGCCGTCGGCAACGGCATCGACGTCGACTTCGTAGGCATCCTCCAGGAACTGGTCAACCAGGATCGCTACCTCCTGGCCGCTTGTCGTCATCTCCCTGTCCACGTCCACCGCCTGCGACATGTAGTGGCGCAAACTCTCCTCGTCATCCACGACCGCCATCGCCCGTCCGCCCAGCACATAGGAGGGCCGCACGACCAGCGGATAACCGATGCGGGCCGCGATCGCCAGCGCCTGGCCCGTACTGTGTGCGATCCCACTGTCCGGCGCGGGGATGTCCAGCTCCGCCAGCAGAGCGCTGAACCGTTCGCGGTCCTCCGCCAGCTCGATCGCCTCCGGCTGCGTGCCGATGATGGGTACGCCCGCAGCCTGCAGCCCCGCCGCCAGATTCAGCGGCGTCTGCCCGCCGTACTGCACCAGGACCTTCACCTGCGACCCGCCCTCCGCCTCACGCCGATAGATATGCAGCACATCCTCCAGCGTCAGCGGCTCAAAATAGAGCCGGTCGCTCGTGTCATAGTCGGTGCTGACCGTCTCCGGGTTGCAGTTGATCATCACCGTCTCGAACTCCATCTCCTGCAGCGCGAAACTGGCGTGACAGCAGCAGTAGTCGAACTCGATCCCCTGGCCGATCCGGTTCGGCCCGCCGCCCAGGATAATCACCTTGTCTCGCGCAGTCGGCGGCGCCTCGCCCTCACTCTCATAACTGCTGTACAAATAGGGCGTGAACGCAGCAAACTCCGCCGCGCACGTATCCACCTGGTGATAAGTCGGCACAACCCCCATCCGCTCCCGCAGCGCCCGCACATCAGCCTCGCTCAACTCAGGCAATTGAGCGCCGTTCTCCCTCTCCTCTCTTCTCTCCCCTCTTTCCTCGCCCTTCCCTCCTTCGTTCAGAATGCGGGCAAGCTGCGCGTCGCTGAATCCCATCCGCTTCGCCTGCCGCAGCGTCCATTCGTCCAACTGGCCCGCACTCTCGATGGAAACTTGGAAGCGCGCGATCTCCTGCATCTGCGCCACAAACCAGGGGTCGTAAATCTCAGAACACTCCTGCAGGGCCTCATAATCCGCCTGCCGGTCCTCCGCCGGCCTGCTGCCGGAGACTTCCCGTTCGGCCACCAGCAAACGCTCAAAGACTGCAAAGAGCCGGTCCCGGCTGGGTTCCCGCATCAGCTCCGCGGCAGTGGCCTCCGGCGCATAGCCTTTGAGCTGTCCCTTTTCGTCGCGGGTCAGCGGCCCCAGTCCATCGCGTCCGATCTCCAGGCTTCGCACACCCTTCTGCAGCGCCTCCTTGAACGTGCGGCCAATCGCCATCACCTCGCCCACCGACTTCATCTGCGGCCCCAGCTCCCGGTCCACGCCCGGGAACTTCTCAAACGCCCAGCGCGGGATCTTGACCACAACGTAGTCGATCGAAGGCTCGAACGCCGCCACCGTCTCCTGCGTGATATCATTCTTCAGTTCATCCAGCGTATAGCCCACCGCCAGCTTTGCCGCCAGCTTTGCGATCGGGAAACCGGTCGCCTTCGAAGCCAGCGCGCTCGAACGCGAAACGCGCGGGTTCATCTCGATCACCACCACCCGCCCCGACTCCGGATCGACCGCGAACTGAACGTTGCTGCCTCCCGTCTCCACGCCCACAGCCCTCATCACCAGCCGCGCCTGGTCCCGCAGCCGCTGGTACTCCTTGTCCGTCAGCGTCTGCGACGGCGCCACCGTGATGCTGTCGCCGGTGTGAACGCCCATCGGGTCCAGATTCTCGATCGAGCAGACCACCACGTAATTGTCGGCGCGGTCCCGCATCACCTCCAGCTCATACTCCTTCCAGCCGATCAGCGATTCCTCAACCAGGACGGTATGCACAGGGCTTTCCTGCAGCCCCCAGGCCACCTTTTCGTCGAACTCCTCCTGCGTAAAGACCGTGCCTGCGCCGCTGCCGCCCAGGGTAAAACTGGGCCGAATGAAAATTGGGAAGCGACCGATAACGGTCTCGAAAATCTCCCGCGCCTCCTCCAGCGAATGCGCGATGCGGCTGCGCGGCGACTCCAGTCCCACCTCCGTCATCGCCTGCTTGAACAGGTCGCGATCCTCCGCCACCTGCATCGCCCGCAGATTCGCCCCGATCAGCTCCACGCCGTGCCTCTCCAGAATGCCCTGCTCCGCCAGCGCCACTGCCAGGTTGAGGCCGGTCTGTCCGCCTACCGTCGGCAGCAGCGCGTCCGGCCGCTCCTCCGCGATGATCTTCTCCAGCAATTCGACCGTAAGCGGCTCCACGTAGGTGGCGTCAGCCATCTCCGGGTCGGTCATGATCGTCGCCGGATTGGAGTTGACCAGCACCACCCTGTACCCTTCCGCCTTCAGCGCCTTGCACGCCTGCGCGCCCGAATAGTCGAACTCACAGGCCTGGCCGATGACGATCGGGCCGGAACCGATGATTAATATCGATGAGATATCTGTGCGCTTGGGCATGGCTTGGACCCTTGCGTTCCCCTTTTGGCCGCCCCATCCTGTCGATAGCGCAGCTGCGTGCTAAAATAGGTGCTTGCCTCTGTCCGCCCTTCCGACTGTATGAAAGGTAGCGGCAGCGGTAGCAGTGTCGGCGGTCGAAGTCCCCGCCTTACCAAAACATAGGGAGATTGTAACGTGTCAGATCGCGCCTCACCAAAACAAACGCGCCTCAATCAAGGCGCGTCCGTGCTGTCCAAAGTGGCGGTGGTCGTCGTGGCCGCATACATCGCCGCCCAGATGATGGCCGACATCGCCAGCCTCAAGATCGGCGTCGTGGCCGGCCTCGCCGTCGACATGGGCACCTTCGTCTACCCCGTAACCTTTACGCTGCGCGACCTCGTCCACAAGACGCTTGGCAAGCGCAACGCCCAGGTTCTGATCGTCACTGCCGCCGTCATCAACCTGGGCATGGTGCTCTATCTCATGTGGTCGGCCTCCGTGCCCAGCGATCCCAACTCATTCGGCGGCACCCAGTTCAGCGACATCTTCGCCCCTCTCTGGCGCATCGTCTGCGCCTCCATCATCGCCGAACTGGTCAGCGAGCTGGTCGACACCGAGATCTACCACCTCTTCGTCAGCCGCGTCACCACCCGTTATCAGTGGCTGCGCGTCCTCGTCAGCAACTCCGTCAGCGTCCCCATCGACAACCTGTTCTTCGTCCTCATCGCCTTCTCCCCGTTCGCCTTCCTCGGCGCGCAACTGGTCGACTCCTGGGCCGTCGCCATGGAGATCTTCGTCTTCAATCTATTGGTGAAATATGGGGTAACCCTGGTCAGTATGCCCCTGATCTACCTGACACCCGATCGGGATTGGAGCTAAGGTGAAGTTGGAAAGGGAAACCGGTATATAGAAACTTCCCGTGGTTCAATGAGCTGAATTCTCGCCCTATACTCTAGGATTCAACAGGTGCCGCACGGCTTGCTGATTGTATGTGTTTCCTAATACAGTAGTATAGCCTTCATCGTTCAATACACTTGCAATATTGCCATCGAATATCCCTGATCGTGCAATTCTTGTGCTCGCGTTTTCACCTGAGCCCTACTGTGCACCTTCTCTTTCTTAGTCGCGCGAATTCGATTTCTTTCAAGACTTCGCATGTCTTTCTCCGGCTGAGCAGTCCATCGTTTGAGCATTTCAGCCATCTGCCCCGGCCCGATCATTCTCCCTTCCCTGGTCCCGAAATCATTGGCAAACAGTTCCTCAGCAACCTGTCTGGCGCTCTTTCCTGCGCTATGCAGCCTGAGTGCGAGTTCCTTAATTTGGCCTGGGTGTGTCGCCGAACTCTTTTTGGCCCCGAAAGGTCGATCCTTGCCCTTATGTTTTCGACGAACTAACTCGGCTACGCGGTCTTTGATTTCCGGCACCAGATGAACGGACTGTGCCGCGCGATGAAACAGGCTCGCTACTCTGTCCTCAGCTCCACTGAGAACCAAATGTTTGTCGATAGGTTTCTCTTTGAGCCGGGCAAGCTCATTTCTCAAACTGTCCACTTCTTTCTGAAGACCATTTTCCCACTCCGTAAACATACGATATTTCTGGGGGTTGTTCTGAGGGTGTTGATCTGTCGATAGACTACCGAGGTAATCTTCGAACGCTCTTTCCAATAATGTCTCATCGGCCAACTGCATCTCGTGGGTTTCGATGGCCTTCTTTAGTTCAAGTTGACGTCTTTCGTCTTCGCCCTTCGCTATCGACCTCTCTTCTTCCAGCAGTTCTCTGAATAGCTCAAGTAGCCGGCTATTCAAGCCAGCGTCTGATACTGAAGTGTCCGGCACAGGCATCAATGGTTCCTCTTCTTCCAACTTGGCCAGTGACGTTTCCAGTTGATCGCTGATTGGCAACTTAGCGTCGATGTGAGCATCCCTGTGGCACAGGTCACATACCAGTTCGTGCGAGTCGCCGCACTGCTTTTCCAGGCTCCAGCGCTTCCACGCGCGCCATCTACCGCAACGACTACAGTCCTTGCCGAACGGTGCACCACAGTTCTGACAGGTGTGGCTGGCGGCTGGAGACACGGACCTGCATTGCTCACACCAGACTGTGACGGGGTCGCCAACAGCCTCCTGCACTTCTCGTGGTTTTAAGGACCATTCGCGGTCTTCTTCGGGCAGTCCATGGAGTTCTGCGTTGCCCGCCAAATCCAGAATCAAACAGTTGTTACCTTTCTCTTTGAGGCGCAATCCTCGGCCCACCATCTGCAAATAAAGTGCCAGACTCTTGGTAGGCCGGGTGATGACCACGCAAGAGGCATCCGGCAGATCAAAGCCCTCCGTGGCCACAGCCACGTTGACCAGAACCCGTAGAATTCCTCTTTTGAAAGCGGCGATCATCGCGGTCCGCTCTTTATCATTCGTGCTTCCCAGCAAAGCGGCGGCAGGCACGCCGGCTTCCTTGAACACGGCAGTCAGATTATGGGCATGGTCTACCGAAACAGCGTACACAAGCGTTTGACGTATTCGGGCGTTTTCCTGCCAGAACCTGAGCGCCCCTGCCGTCATAATATGCTCCTGATTCGCCTCCACGATGCCGGCATCCGTGAAATCTCCATCTCTTCCAACTGCGCCTCCATGGATAATCCATTCTGGTGACGGCATTCGCACCTGAGCATTGCAAAGATGGTTACCGGACTGTAAGGCGGCGACTTGCGGGCCACAGAGCAACGTGCTGAACAGGTGGTCAAATCCCTCTTTTTGAGAGAGACGCCAGGGTGTAGCAGTCATCCCTAGAATCCGTCCGGGCCACTGTCTCATGGCCCGCGTCCAGCCGACCGCGGAGGCATGATGGGCCTCGTCAATGATCATCAGATCGTTGCTGCCGTAGTTGCGCCACACACTCATCTTGGCGGTGCGGCGGCTCACAGTCTGGGCCATCAGGATGGCGACTCCACCCCGCTTTAAGGGGGCATCCATGTCAGGACACCAACGAAAACTGTAATGGGCCTCCACATTGGCATCGTCAAGCAGTTCCCAAGTCTGCCGGACCAACTCCCTGCGATGAGTCAACCAGACTGCACTACGCCCGTTACTGAGCCACTCTTTCAACAACGCCCCGGCAATGACGGTTTTGCCGCCACCGGTTGGAAGTTGCATCATCACACGGGCCTGTTCCGGAGAGAGCGAAGTCTGAACTCCAGTGAGCAACTCTTGCTGATATTCGCGGAGCTGATTCATTGCGTTTGAATAAGATTTAGAGTGGGTGAAAAGGGATTGTAAGTTTAAAACCAACCTTGGTCAACATTGAAACAGTGCTGAGGAGGAAGGTCGATTTTGACCTGAAGTTTCCTAGTTTTTGCTTCAATTTCTCTCTCCTAAAGAGGCCTCGATTCCCGCGCACATGGTATACTGGATTGGACCACCGGACGGCTTGCCACTCATCCCAGCCGCCGCGCCCCAACAATCGAGTCACAGCGAAAGACCCCGCGCGCCAACAATCGCAGAGCTTCTGAACATGCATTCAATCAAACCAGACCACTGGATCCGCCAGCAAGCCAAAGACTACGGCATGATCGAGCCGTTCGAGGACCGCCAAAGACGCGACGGCATGATCTCCTACGGCCTCAGCAGCTTCGGCTACGACATTCGCGTAGCCAAGGACTTCCGCATCTTCACCCCCGCCACCGGCGAGCTCACCGTCATCGACCCCAAGGCGATCGACGAACAGGCCCTGCAATCATACCACGGCGACGACTGCATCATCCCGCCCAACAGCTTCGCCCTCGCCCGCACCATCGAGTACTTCCGCATCCCGCGCAACGTACTGGCCATCTGCGTCGGCAAATCTACCTACGCCCGCTGCGGCATCATCGTCAACGTCACCCCCTTCGAACCCGAGTGGGAGGGCTACGTCACCATCGAGATCAGCAACACCACGCCCCTCCCGGCCCGCATCTACGCCGGCGAAGGCATCGCCCAGGTCCTCTTCTTCGAAGGCGAAGCCCCCGAAGTCTCCTACGCCGACCGCAACGGCAAATACCAGAAACAGTCCGGCATCACCCTGCCCCGCCTGTAAAAGACAAGCAAGAGCTCTGCCACACGACACTCGAGACTCCGAGCGAGGCACCAGAGGTGTTTCTCACGACTCACTCCGCTTCACTCTCTCCTCGCATCCCCTACAGATCGTAAATAGCCCGCATATTCTCACCCAGAACCAGCGCCTCATCCCGCTCCGAGAAACCGGCCATCCGGATCCCGTTGACCCCATGCGTCGCGATCCCCCCCGGCGCATTCGAACCGAAAACGATCCGGTCCGCCCCCAACTCGCCGTTCAGCACAATCTCTGAAATCGTAAACGGCTCGGCTGCAGCGATCAGCGTCGTGCCCAGATAGATGTTGGCATTCTCCTGCGCCGCCTGCACCGCCGACCTCACCCACTCACGATACCCCATGTGGTCCATGATGATCGTCACCTCGGGATGGTTCCTCGCGATGTGGGCGATGTATTCCGGCGCACAGCCGCTCATATAAGAGCCGGAGTGGATCGTGGCCGTGATGCCCAGCGAGCGCGCCAGGTCCATCACCGGATCGACAGCGGCACTGTCCAGGCGGTAACGGTGTCCGGCCGCCATCAGCTTCACCGTGCGCGCCCCTCGCCGCACACAGTTCTCCAGGTCCTCCAGCCCGTCCCGCCCCATCGTCGGGTTGACCAGACAGCCGGGCAGAATGCGCGGCTCGCCCGCGACCGCTTCCATCATCTCCGCGTTCCCGGGACGCGGATCGTCCGGCACACCGCCCTGGAACACGACGCTCACGTCAATGTCGGCCTCGTCCGCATTGGCAAGCAGACCGGCCGTACCGTACGCCTTGCCGTCAAATTCATCCGTCCAGTAGGATTCGAAATCGGCGACAAACTGACTCATTTTGGGCCTCCGGTTTGATTGGTTGAGGATTGCCTTCGCTGCCGCGCCCCCATTCGGGCGTGTACAAGGGATCTATACCCTATCTGCGATCCCGCCCGGCGTCAAGCACTCCATTCAGGATCAACACCCTTCCGCGTTGCACGATCGCGCGCACCCGTGCTATACAATGCCTGAACGTCACACCGCAACTAGCCCGCTATGCACCCGCAACGGAGCAACCCTATGACGCCCCAACCCTTCCCTGCGCCGGAAGACCTGACCATCTGCTTTGCCCACGTGGCCTATCAACTGGATACAATCTTTGCCCGCCGTCAATCGGGTCTGGGCAACAGCGCCTCTACCGGGCAGCAGCGCATCCGGCACTTCCAGGCCTGGAACCCCGAGGACCTCGCCGCCCGCCTGCAAGAAGCCGATGTCCTTCTCGTTTCCGGGTTCTGGCAGAACGAGCTCCTCGACGTCGCGCCCCGCCTGCGTTTCATCCAGTCGATCGGCGCCGGCGTCGACCAGTTCGACCTCGACGCCCTGCGGCAACGCGGCATCCGCCTGGCCACCGCCAGCGGCGTCAACAGCAACGCCGTCAGCGAACACGCCATGGCCCTCATCCTTGCCTTCACCCGCCACATCCACACCGGCCGCGACCGCCAGCAGAACCGCGCCTGGCGCGGCATGATCGGCGACCTCACGCTGCGCGAGGACGAACTGGGCGGCAAGACCCTGCTGATCATCGGCCTGGGCAAGATCGGCTCGCGCCTGGCGAAACTGGCCAAGGCCTTCGATATGCGCGTCCTCGCCACAAAACGCAACCCGGCCACCGCCGCCGGCCCCGCCGATGCCGTCCACACCCCGGATGACCTGCCAGCCCTGCTCCCCCAGGCCGACTTCGTTGCCCTCACCTGTCCGCTGACGCCGGACACGGAGAACGTGATCGACGCCCCAGCCTTCGCCCAAATGAAAGAAAGCGCCTATCTGATCAATGTCGCCCGCGGCGGCTGTGTCGACGAACCCGCCATGCTCACAGCCCTCCAGTCCGGCGCCATCGCCGGCGCCGGCATCGATCACTTCTGGGAAGAGCCTCTCCCCCAGGATTCCCCCTTCTGGGGCCTCGAAAACGTCCTCATCACCCCGCACACCGGCGGTGAAACCTGCATGTACGAACAAAACCTGATCGACATCCTGCTCGAAAACCTGGACCGGCTCTGGCGCGGTGAGAAGGAACTCCAAAATCAGGTCGTGTAACCGGACATAGGCCCAGCCTGGCAAACAGTGCAGAAGACGGCCCGATTGAATTGTCAGCTAAAGAGTTGGTAGAATGTCAGGCATGTCAGGCGCCGCTGTGCGACACTGAGAGCATACCCCGGAATCCGTGTCAGGACAGGCTGGTTCTCAGCCCCACAGCTGCACCATAAAGGGTCAATGATGCCACACTTGAAGATTCCGCCCCGACACACACGGAGACGTCCACACGCTTCCCGAAAACGGTCCGGCCTCCCTGCACGCCTCCTGACCGGCGCCGCACTGCTTCTCGGCGTCCTCTTGATCCTCCAAGCCTACCCCGCCTCCGCCCAGGGAAAGTCCCTGCTCTGGGAACGCTTCGACGTCGATATCATCATCCGCAAGGATAGCTCCTTCGATGTGACCGAGCATCAGACCATCCGCTTTACGCGCGGTACCTTCACCTACGGTTTTCGCGACATTCCCAAAAGGAATCTCAGTTCCCTTGACGGCTGGACCCTGACAGACGCCAGCGGCAACAGCTATCGCTACGCGAGCTACGGCAAAGAGCCATACACATTTACCGTCACCGAAAAGGGCTCCCGCTACATCATCTACTGGTATTTCCCGGACATCACCAACCGGAGCGAGACGTTTAGCCTTGGCTATACCGTGCGCGGCGGCCTGCGCTACTATGAGGCCGGTGACCAGCTCTGGTGGAAGGCGATCTACGCCCACCGCAGCTTCCCAGTGCAGGCCGGGCGCGTGAATGTCGTGGCGCCGGCCTCAATTCACGAGTGGGCCGCATACACCAACACGGGAGAAGCCTGGCGAGACGCCCGCGAGATCGCCTCAGCTACACGTCTGGATAGCGGACGCGAGATTGCCTTTGTAATCGACAGCGAACTGGCCCCGGGTCAGGCATTCGAAGTGCGCGTTGAGTTCACGCCCGGCGTGGTGGCCGGGGAGCCGCAACCGTGGCAGATAAGGGCCGATGCCGAAGCGGCCGCTCGCGAGGCGGAACTGCGCTTCCGCGCCCGCTGGAGCCAGATTCTTACGCTCCTGTTCGGCGCATTCGGTCTCCTCTTCCTCCTCGGCGGACCGGCCGCGCTCTACCTGCTCTGGTACCGCCTCGGCCGCGACAAACCGGTCGAGATGGTCGCCGATTACCTGCCCGAGCCGCCCAGCGACCTGGCCCCCGGCGTCGTAGGCACCCTTCTCGACGAACAGGCCGATATGCAGGACATCATCGCCACCCTTGTCGACCTCGCGCAGCGCAAGGTCATCAGTATCACCGAGGACAATACAGGCAAATCCCGGTCCGCGCGCGACTTCATCTACCGCTACGAAAACCGGAAGCTGCCCGTCTCCTCCTTTGAGCAACACCTGCTGCACAGCCTCTTCAGTGGCAGGAGTGATGTCAGACTTTCAGATTTGAAGCACAGGTTTCATAGAGAGGTACCGGCCCTCAAGCGCGCTCTCTACAGCGAAGTGACCGCGCAGGGCTTCTTCGCCCGCAGCCCGGAAAAAGTGCGCAATCAGTACGCTGTCCTGGGTATTATTCTGCTCGCGCTGGCAGGGTTGGCTGGCAAAGGACTTTATACGCTGTTCGGCGGTCTTACCGGCGCCGCGGCGCTGCCCGGCATCGGCCTTGCAGCGACCGCCTTAGGCTTCTTGCTGCTCTCCCGTTTCATGCCCCGCAAAACCGTCCTTGGCTCCAAGCTCGCCGCACGCTGGCAGGCCTTCAAAAGCTACCTGCGCGAAATCGATCGCTTCAGCGACCTCGAAGAACAGAAAGAGCTGTGGGATCGCTGGCTGCCCTATGCCATCGCCTTTGGCCTGGATAAACAGTACATTCGCAAGTTTGAAAAGGTTAAAGCGCCCGCGCCCAGCTGGTATATTCCCTCTCCGAAACTGTACGGACAATATAGGAGCGCATACTATGGGACCCGCTCCCCCGTCCGCTCACCAGTCCACTCGCCAGGAACGGTCGTTGGCGGCGGGCTCGTTGGCGGCGGAATGTCTGGTTTGCCCTCCGGGTCCCCGGGGCGCGGCGGGCTCGACGGGGGCATGGGCAGAAGCCTGAGCGCTGTCAGCGGCGGGCTGGGCAGCAGTCTGTCAGGCCTGAGCGTCGGCCTCGGCACTATGCTGACCAGTACCAGCGCCAACATGACCAGCCGGCCCAGCAGCACCTACACGGGCGGCGGCGGCTGGAGCAGAGAGGGATATTCTGGCGGGGGATACTCTGGCGGCAGTTTTGGTGGAGGTTTCTCCGGCGGTGGCGGCTTCGGTGGTGGGG
>VXRG01000014.1 GCA_009838625.1 Caldilineaceae bacterium SB0664_bin_27 | reverse complement strand
ATGAAGCCTTTGCTGGAAGAGCTGGTAGGCGAGGCAGGCGAGGTGGAGGTGGATGCGTGTTGTCCTGCGTGTGGGGAGCGAGCGCAGAACAAGGGGAAGAAGAAGAAAGAGATACAACACCGAGAAGGAGCAGTTGAGGTAAATCGAGCGTACTACTATTGCCCTTCGTGTAAGCAAGGGTTTTTTCCCCCTGGATCGTAGACTGGGGCTGGGGAGACGGGGGTGGAGTCCGCAGATGCTGGAGATGGCGTTGCGCCAAGCAGTTGAACTGGGTTCCTATGTGCGAGCGGCCGATAACTTCAGCGAGTTGACGAAAGTGTCGCTTTCAGCGAGCAGTTTGCATCGTCTGGTGCAGGAGTACGGAACGGAGGTGGTGAAAGCAGACGAAATTGAGGCTGAGGCCATGGTGTGCGTGTCTAGGGAAGAGGAAGGCGTTAGCTGGCGGCGCATTCCGGAGCCGGACAGCGAGGTGATGGCGGTATCGGCCGATGGGGTGATGGTCCATCTGCGCGAGGAGGGCTGGAAAGAGGCCAAAGTGGCGAGCGTCTCGGCTGCGCCAGTGCGTGAAGCAGGGGAGGAGGCAGAGGGCGAGTTGCGCTTGACAAAACACTCCTATCGAGCTGGTCTGTGGGATGCCAAAACCTTTACCAACCACTACTGGGCCGAGAGTTACCGCCGCGGGGTCGAAATGGCCAAACGGATCGTCTGCATCAACGATGGCATGAAATCCCTATCTGACCATCTTCGCCCCAATTTTGGGATGCACCCCTCGGAAATAGGGTGCAGTGCAAAATGGGAAAGTGGGAGTGACTACAGGAAGGCAATAGAGTACTTTGATCGTTGCACTTTCCATTCGCACAGCGTTTGGTAGGAGGGATAGCCAGCCCTCTGTGTGCCATGAAGGGGGAGGGGCTAGAAAGCAAGAGCCACCGCCGTTGGGCGGTGGCTCTTTGTCATTGGGCGTCAATCTTCCGGTATCAGTGCAAAAGCGAAGGATATCGGAAATATACAGGAGTCAGCCCTATTCGGATTCCGGGTTCAGATAGTAGCCCGAATTGACGATGAACTCGTAGGAGAAGGTGCCTCCGTCCGACAACGGCATGTGGCCAACGAACACGCGGGCGTAACCCACCTTGGGGACTTCGGCGCTGTCGGAATCGTCGGCGGGGTTGTCGAAGTAGTACTCCCAGAAGCCGCCTTCCGGGCCGCTTTCCGCCGCGGCGATGAGTTGATCGACGATCAGTTCTCCGGTCGCGATGTCGCGGGAAATCCCTCCCCGTCGCTGCTCGAACCGGTCTGGAAACCCTCCGTGAAACTGGATCAGCTTGGTGGCCCGATCCATGACGGAGAGGTAGACGGGACCGTCTATCCAAGGACCGTTCGGATCCCGCAGGGTGATCCGGGCTTTCGCGATGACGTTCGAACGGGCGAGCGGATCGTCGGATTCGATAAGTTCGACGATGTACTCGCCCGCGGCCGTGACGAAGGCCTTCAAGGTTGCCCTGTCCACCACGTCGCTGGCCGTAATCGGCGGGTCGCCGTAATCGAGGGCCTCTTCACTGATGGGAATCAGGTGAGATGCGTTGAGCTCGAATCCGGCGAGCAGAAGGGTCGGGCGCTGTGCGGAGCCCGTGAAAAAAACGGTGGCGTAGCCGGAGGCGTCCGCGATATTGGGTAGGTTGAATGGACCGCCATCTCCTTGTGCGGCGGCAGCAAAGGCGGCTATGGCCGCGGCTGGGTCGGTCAGGGTGGCCGGGTCGATCCCCAAAGCGTGAAGGATCGCTGCATAGATCACGGGACTGAGTTTTCTGCCGGACAACGACATTTGCTGCGGGTGAACGTACACCCTGCCGTCGGGCGTCAGCTGCACAAGGTAGGTGGAACCTGAACGCCACGGACTCCCCTCCTGTCTGAAGAGACATCTAAGGTGTAAAGTCTTCTCTGGGGCCCTTTCTTCTTGTAGCAGGCTTACATGATTGTCTCTCGCGGCCAGCGCGAAGTCGGCCAGGCTGGCGCCGCCGTCTTCGACCTGTTGCGCCGTTACCGGCGGGTCGGCGGGCGGAGCAACACCGTCAGGCAGGGGACATTCGAGCTGCACCTGCTCCGATTCGGGCGACGCCTGCTCCAATTCGGGCAGCACGAAGGTACAAGCGGCTGCAAAAACGAGCATGCCAAGCGTAAGAGAAAGAGTTATGACGGCCTTCCGTATTGCATTTTTCATGGCGAGTTTCTCCCGTTGGGTATCTACTAAGCCTGGTTGGTGTCAGGGATGAAGGGGGGAGGTGTAAAGCCTGCGACAGGGGTGGGCTTTTTTTTGGGATTATATGCTTTAAACATATTACCCCCCAGGCAAATGCTTCATTTTGAAATATAATATAACTTTAAGAAATAATTTAATTTTGAGCAAATAGCTACCGTACAAGGGTTGCATCCCAAAATGGGGGCGAGATTCAGGCTACTCTGGGGCGTTATACAGGGCTCCACAGCCCGCTACTCTGGAGAATCACAAATCTGGGATGCACTCCCGCCAACGTCCTTTAGACAGTCGACGCCGCTCAGTGTATAATCACCCTTGGTTCTAAGTGGACGGCCCCACACAAACTGTCCACTGTAGACAGAAATCCAGACCAATGGCAAAAATACTTCTCGTTCACCCACTGTTTCTCTACCTGAGTCCGGAAGAGCAGGCCCTCCAAAGCCCCTACTTCCCCCTCGGCCTTCTCTACCTCGCCGGATACGTGCGCGACCAGGGCCACGAAGTCGCCGTCTTCGACGGCACCTTCGAAGAAGACGTTAGTGCATTCTCGGCACGTCTCACCGCCGAAAAACCGGACCTTGTCGGCATCTCCTCCGTCCTGCCCCTGCGCGACATGGCCCTCGCCCTGGCCTCCGACGCCAAAGCCGCGGGCACGCTGACCATCCTCGGCGGCCCCGACCCGACCAAAGACCCTGCCTCCTATCTCCAGTTCCCCCAGGTAGATATGGTCGTCCACCATGAGGGTGAGCAGACCCTCGACTCGCTGCTCCGGCTCATCGACGCCGGCCCCCTCACGCCCGAGCTCTTGGCGCGCGAACCGGGCATCGCCTTCCGCGACGCCGCTGGCGCGCCTGTCGTGAACCAGCCGCGCCCCCCCGTCGAAAACCTAGACGAACTGCCCCTGCCCGCCCGCGACCTCATCGAC
>VXRG01000168.1 GCA_009838625.1 Caldilineaceae bacterium SB0664_bin_27 | reverse complement strand
GCACATATGAACGCATTCCAAATGGTGACGAACTTTCATATGATTCAACCAACGACAACACCGCGGCCGGCCCGCAATCCGAACTAAGGCAGAGGCGCTAGCAATGCCCACTCCCCTAACCCCGCCAGCCCTGAGTCTCGCCAGAAGGCCGTTACCAACTTCGCCCACCGCTGACGCCGATTCACCACCAGACTATTCTCAACCAAGACTTTGAATGAGCACGGAGCAAAGAAGAGTGGTTCTCTTTCCAAAAGAGTGGAATACCGGCGTTGATTTTGGAGTCGTAAACTTCAATGCGTATAATGAATGGGATTGCGTTCCTGTATCGGCCAGAGGTCTTCCAGCTTGGATTGGCGCCTCCGGCCTTTGTCGGCCAGCACATGGTCTTGACGTCAAAGTAACCGCTGGCAATGCCTCTACAGTCGGTTACTCGAGAACCATGACAAGGGCAGCACCAGGTCCGTCATCAAGGATACGCAACGCATATCGTGTAATTCGCAAAGGTGTCTCATGCGCAATCAACTTGCCTACTTGGTTCTTATTTTGTTCCTGTTCGCCGGCTCCCTGTTTGTGGCGCTCCCAATCGACCATCCCGTCTGGCTCGAAGAAGGGCTTGCGCCGGGTCCCGACACCCAGCGCGATATCCGTGAGCTAACGTTGGGGCTGGATCTGAAGGGCGGGACCCAGGTCTTGCTCGAGGCAGAGATCAGCGAAGACCAGCCCCTGCCCGAAGACGCCCTCAATTCAGCCAAGATCATCGTTGAACAGAGAGTGAATGGACTAGGGCTGGCCGAACCAACGGTTCAGCTGCAGGGCGAGAGCCGCATGATTGTCGAACTGCCTGGTGTCAAGAATCCGGACCAGGCTATCGAGACGATACGCTCTACCGGCCAGTTGGAATTCGTCAATCTTGGAGGAGCCCCGGTCCGACCCGATGACTTCATCAACACGACCAACCGGCCCAACGCTGTCGCGGCTTTGCAAGAGGCAATCGGTGCCGGAGAGGCCGCGCCTCAGTCGATTCCTTTCCCGGACGAAGTATTTGAGACGATCATGACCGGCGACATTCTGCAAGCGGTTGTCGCCACACAGGACGAATTTACGTTCTGGCAGATCCAATTCGATTTGAAGGGCGAGAGCAGCGGCGATTTCTTCACCTATACGCGTGACAACATTGGCGAAGTCTTGGCGATAATTCTGGACGGACGCGTACTGTCGACTCCGGTTATCAATGCTGCAATTAACGACAACGGCGTCATCACTGGAGACTTCTCCCAGGAAGAGGCGGAAAGCCTGGCGATTCAGATGCGCTACGGGGCCTTGCCGATTCCCCTTGAAGTCGTAGATGTCCGTACAATCGGCGCCAGCCTCGGCCAGGACTCGATCGATCGCAGCTTACAGGCCGGGATCGTAGGCGGCGCCCTCGTGCTGCTATTCATGGTCCTTCTCTACCGTCTGCCCGGGTTTCTCGCCACTATGGCGCTGGCGATCTATGTGACCTTGAATCTGGCCACGTATAAGCTACTGCCGGTTACGCTTACTCTGCCAGGCATCGCAGGTTTTATTCTCTCAATTGGCATGGCTGTTGACGCGAATATCCTGATCTTTGAGCGCATGAAGGAGGAACTTCGCAGCGGACGGTCATTGCGGCTGGCTGTAGAGACCGGCTTCAGCCGTGCCTGGCCTGCGATCCGCGATGGAAACCTCTCGACGCTTATCTCATGCGCCGTGCTCTATTGGTTTGGCAACAACTTTGGCGCCAGTGTGGTAAAGGGTTTCGCAATAACGCTATCTGTTGGTGTGCTGCTCTCCATGTTCACTGCCGTCTTTGTGACGCGCACATTCATGCGAGGTTTTCTCTCGAGCCAGGGAGAAAGGCTTCTGAGTAGCCGCGGGTTGCTGGGATACTGACTTCAGCTAGGCTGGATCTGCCGTTCCTTTTCCGCATCTAGCGATCTGGCGGACAGAAAAAGCTAACGAAAAACGCCTATAAGGTTGTCCGCATCCTCCGTGAGCAGGACAGCTACTGGCAATACGAAAGAACATCCTATGTATCGCTTGGTTGAACGTCGAAAGCTTTGGTTTCTGATTTCGTTGCTTGGCATCCTGCCTGGCATCCTTTTCGTAGTCTGGAACCTCTCTACGTCCGGCTCCCTCCTGCCTCTCAGTATCGACTACACTGGAGGCACGCAGTGGGAAATGCGATTTTCCGAGCCGGTCGCTCCCACCGAACTGGGCAGCGTCTTCGTCGAAGCAGGATTCACCGATACAAAGGCATTTCATGTCGACGATGACCGCACCGTTCAGGTCAAGTTCAAGAACATCGACTTGGCCCAGAAAGAGGTGATCGAACAGGCGATCGTCGATCGATTCGGTGAATTTGATGAGCGGCTCTACCGCAGCATTGGGCCTGCCATCGGCGCGGAAGTGAGCCAGGCGGCCCTTTTGGCAGTAATCGCAGCTTCAATCCTGATTCTGGCCTATATTGCACTGGCCTTCCGAGAGATATCGCACCCGTTTCGCTTTGGGGTCGCGGCTATCGTGGCACTTGTTCACGATGTCCTGATTACTGTCTCCTTCCTTTCTATCATGAATCTGGTACTTGGCTGGGAATTGGATGCCCTCTTCCTGACCGCTACCTTGACCGTCATTGGCTTCAGCGTAAACGATACTATCGTAATTTTCGACAGAATTCGGGAAAACCTTCGCCGCCACCGTGGAGAGCCGTTATCGATGGTCGCGAACCGCAGCATTATCGAGACCGCGCAGCGTTCCATAGCAACTCAAGTGACTGCGCTCCTCGTGCTTGCGGCAATTCTGATCTTTGGCGGGAGCACGCTGCGCATCTTCATGGCGACCTTGATTGTCGGTCTCGTTTCCGGTACCTACAGTTCCATCTTTACCGCCACCCCGCTCGTCGTTGCATGGGAGGAAGGCTCTCTCCTGCCTGGAGCAAGCAAATCAGTAAGGGCGAGAGAACAGACCGCGCCTGCTTAGTATGTAATCACATTCGTTTCCTGGTCTCAACCGGTCTTGACCAGGGTCGCCAGCCCCTGAAATCAGACTGCCGCGAAGCCGCCTGCTTTTGCTCCGACATTCGAGCAGGTCACTCCAGTTTTCCCCTGGCCCGCTCCCGAAAGACTCTGCCGCCCTGCTGTTTCAAGCCGGCTGCGACACTCGCCCACAGACCACCTACTGATTCCAGGCGGCGCTGCAAATGCCCAGAGATACATTCAACAGGGCCTCAATTCGGGATTCTTCAAGTAGCCCGACTATAGATCCCGCACCGAGGCGCCCCTTGACATTTGGAAGTCTCCTCACAGTTCTCCCGTTTTTGTGCCTGACCGCCTTCTTTCTGTGCGGATTCGGGCCGCCGACAATTGTCGACCGGGATGTGGCGCCGCGCCAAAGATTCACGGTCGGCCAGTTGGGCCAGATTCAGCAAGCGCACGTGGCGCCGCCTGGCATCAGCGCTGTCTCCGTCCTGGTGTACGATCTCGAAACCGGTAGCGTACTGATGAACAAGGCGGAACAGTTGCCAGTTTCGCCGGCAAGCCTGGCAAAGTTGATGACTGCTCTGCTCATCCTGGAACAAGACCGTCTCTCTGACCTGGTCACGATCCACGGGGCCGACCTGGTAGGAGAGGCCGCTATGGGACTGAGGGCAGGGGAAGAGCTGTTTGTTGAGGAGCTTCTTTGGGGGATGCTCATTCCAAGTGGAAACGATGCAGCTATGGCCCTGGCCCGCCACCACTCAGGATTGGTGGAGTCTTTCGTCGCCAGCATGAATCTGCGAGCCGGGGACTTGGGCATGTACAACACACTGTTTCATAATCCCCATGGATTCGATGCCGACGGTCAGGTCAGCAGCGCCGAGGATCTTCTGATACTGGTCAAGCTGCTTTGGGAATATCCCCTCTTCCGCGAGATTGTTGGCACCGCAGCGACGACGGTGGCAGGTCATGAGCTGCAGACGACAAATCGCCTTCTCGGGTCTTACCCTGGAATAAACGGGGTCAAAACCGGCACGACTTGGCAAAGCGGTCAGTCATTGATTGCCGGCCTGGAAGAAGGCGGCCATCAGCTCTTTGCTCTGGTGCTGGGAAGTGTGGATCGCTACCATGATATGAGACTGGTCTTGCAGGCTGTCCAAGGAAACTATGGCTGGGTCCCACTGCAATTGCCGGAGCGCCCTACCGCTCTGGACCGGCTATTCGATACGGCGGGAAACAGGTGGTTTCTGCGTGCCGATGGAATAAGCATAGATCCGGCCGCTCTGGAGGCTGGTCCGTTTTTCGAAGCGCTGCTGTCAGGTTGGGAGCGTCAGGAGCTCCAGGTCTTCCGGCGCCTCCATCCGCCGCCTTCAGGAGTGTGGATAACCGGAATGCCGGCCGGCGTGCTGGAGTGGCGGTTAGGTGACACGTTGATAGCAACCCAGCGCCTCTTTGTTGAGTGATGAAGCAACGTTTAGTGATGTAACAGCGCGGCGGAAGAGCAGTGCGCTTTTACCTTGAAAACTCTACTCTTAGGGATCCCAAGGACAAATGGCCGAAGAACGATTGCAAAAAGTACTGGCCGCGGCTGGAATCGCCAGCCGTAGGGCGAGTGAAAAGCTGATTACTTCCGGTCGCGTTCGCGTCGACGGAACTGTTGTCACAACGTTGGGCACAAAGGTAGACCCGGCCAGAGCTACTGTTACCGTTGATGGACAGACGATTCGACTTGAGGAAGACAAGGTCTATTTCAGAGTCTACAAACCCAGGGGACTCCTTAGTGACATCGGCGGAGACACCGGCGGGCGCAGGACGGTTGCCAGCCTGTTGCCTCAAGGCACGCGCCGTGTCTTTCCCGTTGGCCGTCTTGACCTCAACAGCGAGGGTCTTGTTCTGTTGACGGACGACGGTGAACTGACCAACAAGCTCACGCATCCCCGATTCGAGCATCCGAAGACCTACTTTGTCCTGGTGGCGCATCAGCCTCCCATAGATGCCCTTGTCCGCCTGCGGGAGGGTGTTGAACTGGAAAGTGGTCGAACCGCTCCGGCCCAGGTTGAAATTGCAGACGAATTGCCGGCCCGGCTGATTCTTGATAAAGGAGTTCAGAGATTTGGCGCGGCGGCTTCGGACGCATGGAAGTCCTCGCCGCCTGAAAAAGGCGTATGGCTGCGCATCGTCCTGCGCGAGGGGAAGAAGCGACAGATCCGGCATATGGCGGCGGCGGTCGGGATCAGCTTGAGAAGGCTCATTCGCTGGTCGATCGGCCCACTGACCCTGGAAGGTCTCGAGCCCGGAATGAGCAAGGAGTTGACGCCGGGCCAGGTTTATGCGCTCAAGCAGATGGTGGGCAACGGCTCTGACAGACGTCGTTCAGGCTCGCGGCGCGGCAGGGCTGTCGACCGGTCGCGCACAAGACGGCGCCCTTCGCCGCGAAACAGGCGCTGACTTCCATAGCAGTCGCCCTCCGGGCCTCGCTGAGACTCATCAAACTGCCCGGATGCAAGATCGAGCCTGCACGTTTTGGATTTCGTCCAATTGGACCCGATGACTTCCTGACTTCAGCGATGGTTCGCTTCGTTACCCACTTTCCTCTTCCGGTATGAACGGTGAATGCAATTACGATTGACGGGCCGGCAGCGTCTGGTAAGAGCACTGTTGGCTACCAGGCAGCCCAACGTCTGGATTTCATCTTCTTCGATACTGGCGTCATGTATCGGGCTGTCGCGTGGGCCTTATTGGATAGAGGTATCGATAGTACTGACGTAGAGGCTGTAGGACAGGTAGCCGCGCAGTTGCCTATTGGGGTCAAAGCGCCCGGAGCAGATGCGCAGGATGGCCGACAGGCGACGATTCAGATCGGGGATCTGGATGTCACCTGGTCAATCCGCAGTCCAAGCGTCGACAGTATCGTTTCCGTGGTGGCCGCGAACAGGCTTGTCAGGCGTGAGCTGAGCCGCAAGCAGCGCAATATTGGCCTGGAGTACGGAATGGGCACTACGGAGACCGCTGGAGTAGTAATGGTGGGCAGAGACATCGGTACCGTCGTCCTTCCGGAAGCCCCACTCAAGATCTACTTGAAGGCCCCTTTGGATGAGCGGGCGAGACGCCGTTATAACGAGC
This sequence comes from Caldilineaceae bacterium SB0664_bin_27, assembly GCA_009838625.1. GTDB lineage: Bacteria > Chloroflexota > Anaerolineae > Caldilineales > Caldilineaceae > Bin5. The sequence goes on along the minus strand of VXRG01000168.1, from coordinate 23,805 downwards.
TTGTCGAACGAGGAAGCGAAGCCGACTTCGCCAGAATACAGGATGACATGCGGCTTCGGGACCAGATTGACAGCGAGCGTACTGTAGCGCCGCTGCGCCCCGCCATGGACGCGTTTCAAATCCAGACGGAAGGCGCCTCAGTCCTGGAGGTCGTTGAACAGATTCTGCAGCTCGCTGCCAAACATCTGAATGTTGCACCGCCCTCTCCTGGCAAGCCGGACAACACTGGCGGTCGTAACATTCTTCCAGACTGACATAGTGTGCGGACCCTGAACCCCAAACTGAGCGCCTTCGTCGACTTCTGCCCCTCTCCTCCCGACCACCATTGGGGACATCCCATCACAGCTGGCATTCGCTGCAACAGACACTGGATTGTGGTATCATTGCAGGCAGTTTTTGAGCGTTCAAATTGGCTGTCGACCGTTGCATTCAGCGCAAAGGGGTAGGAACATGTCCGCGCTGACAAATGAGCAGAAACTCGAGATATTCTACTGGATGGTCCTGGCTCGGACCTTTGACGAGGGTATGGTTTCGCTTTGGAAACAAGGAAGAGGTTTGGGCGGCACCTTCAGCCAGCGGGGGCATGAGGCTGTAAGCGTAGGCTCTGCATACGCGCTGGCGCCGGAAGACATCATTGCTCCCATGCACCGCGACATCGGAGCCTATTTTCTGAGGGGACTGACCCCGCGCCGCGTCTTTGGCAACCTCTTGGGGAAGGAGACGGGCGTTTCCGGGGGCCGGGACGCGAACATACATGGCATGGGTGATCTGAGCCTGGGCATTGTTGGCTACATCAGTCACATTCCCATGTCGATGCCGATTACGCTGGGCGTTGCCATGAGCCTCAAGCTGCGGAACGAGGCCAAGGTCGCCATGACATATGTTGGCGATGGGGGCAGCACCGCCGGCCTCTGGCACGAAACGCTCAACATGGCCGCACTCTACAACGCCCCCTATGTCTTGATTGTAGAAAACAATCAGTACGCATACTCCACCCATGTATCCGACCAGATGCCAATCGAAAACATTGCCGACCGCGCATCTGGTTACGACATTCCTGGCACAATAGTGGACGGGAACGATGTCGAGGCCGTATACGGGGCGACTTGCGAGGCGGTAGAACGGGCGAGGCAGGGCGGCGGCCCCTCGCTGATAGAGGCCAAAACCATGCGTATGTTGGGCCACGCAATTCATGACGGCGCCGAGTATGTCCCCAAAGAACTTCTGGCCAAATGGGAGAAAAAGGACCCTGTCGCTCGTTATCAGGCCCGGTTGCTCGCTGAAATGGTGGCTGACGAAGAAGAATTGAATGAAATTCGCCAGCGTGCAGCGGTTGAAATCGAAGACGCGATCGATTTCGCCGAAGCCAGTCCGCATCCCGACCCTGACTCGGTTGAAGAGGGCATTTATGCCCCTTGAGGGCGAAAGCAGTCAGGCCCCTCTTTCTGTACATGACGCCTCGCCGCACCCTGACAGGTGCAGGATTTCACGGCAACAAGCAGGAAGCTATGCGATGCGCCGGCCGTGATTCGGCCGGCGGTTTTGTTGAATGGATTCTGCGTTCACCTTCTCACCTTCAACCGCAGAAGCTGTACCCCCGGCCCTGGCGATGAGACCGCCTCGGTTGAGACTCGGAGAAAAATTGGTTCCCCCGGTAGCTAGTGACAGCCCTTCTGAACGTGTCCGGTTTCTGTTGCACAGGGGAGAAACGGTTTCCGTTATCGAAATTCTGATGAGGCTGCACTCCGCCGACAGTTCTGAGATTCTCTGTCGCATCGATCCGGGCGCCCAGCACGCTGTCCTGCAGGAACTTCCCTGGGAAGAGGTGGCCGATGTTTTGGAGGAACTCGACAAAGAAGAGTTGGTTGAGGTCGTCCAGGGACTGACTTTCGCGGAGTTGGCTGACGTGTTGGACGAGATGGAACCTGACATGGGAGCCGACCTGATCGGTGAACTGGAAGACGAGGCCGCCGCGGAGCTGCTCGGCGAAATGGGGGCCTCAGCCGGTGTTGAGCCATTGCTCGACAATCCGGAGGACAGCGCGGTGGAAATCAAGAATTCGCCCTGCCTCGTGCTGAACGGTGACAAGTCTGTCGGGCAGGCGACGGCGTACCTGCGAAGGCATTACGACTATGTCCACGACCTTTACGACCTGTACGTCCTGGACGGCGGCGCCATCGGCCCTTTCGAATGCGGCCCTGGGTGGGGAGGCATGTCCTGGAGCCACCTTGCGATGAACTAGGGTCTGGCGATGAACCGACCGCCGCGACATTCGAAAATCCCCATTGCCTGGGCATACTGCGCACTAGCCGCGTTTTTCTTCACCCCCTTTCTGCTTCGACTTTCTGCATTTGCTGCCGGCGACTTTACCCGCCACTATCTGCCCTACAGCTTTTTTCAGCAGAAATCGCTCCTGGCAGGTAGGTTGCCTGTCTGGAATCCCCACGTAAATTCCGGCCATCCTTTCCTGGCAGATACGGAATCTGCAGTATTTTACCCCGTAAGCAACATCCTTCTTCTAGTGACGTCGTTCAGTTCTACAGTAGTAGGAAGACTTTACTGGCTGCAGATGGAAGCGTTCGTTCACATTTTGCTGGCATGCATATTCACGGCGTTACTGGTGCAACGTCTGACAGGCAGGCGTGTGGCAGGATTCGCTGCCGGTCTTGTCTTTGGCTTTTCGGGCTATCTGACGGGCTATCCTCTGGTGCAGCTGGGGATTCTGCGCGTGGTCGTCTGGCTGCCGCTTATCCTCTGGTTGCTGCTACCCGGAGAGCCAGGCAAACCTGTGTGGAGACGCTGGCTCTTGGCATGCGCGGTCCATGCGGTGGCCTTTTTTGCAAACCATCCTCAGACATTCCTGTTTCTCACCTACATGGTGGCCGGTTGGATGTTTATGCTGGCCGTCTCCCAATCGCATCCGAGTCACCAGTCGAAAGACGGCAGTTGGGCTGGTCAGGCTGTCCGCGAATTGGACTATAAGCGAATGCTTCAGTACCTGGGGCATATGATCGCCTACGCCGCTATTCTAATTGCCCTGACAGTTGCACAGTTGTGGCCCGCGCTCGAATTCACCAGTTTGTCGGTCCGCTCTGCCCGCCCCTTTCACGAACTAAGCAGCGGGTTTCCGCCGGAAGACTTTTGGCAGTTTGTCGTACCCGGTGTGTTGAGCCATTACTCGCCTCTGTATGTTGGAATCGCAGGATTGGGCCTTGCGCTCATAGCCATGGCTGCGCTGTTGTCGAATCGGTTCAGACTGGTGGAAGGAAGCCACTTTGCGCGCCCTGCGGCCATTTTCTTCGTCGCGGCGGGATTCTTTGCTTGCCTGATCTCCTTGGGCGACCTCCTGCCGGTCTATCCACTCCTCTACCGATTTGCCCCGGGGTGGTCCCTCTTCCGGGGACAGGAAAGGATAGCTTACCTGATAGCGTTTTCAGCAAGTACCATGAGCGGATTCGGTCTGGCTCTCTTGCATACACTGTCAGTTCGGTGGCGGCAGAGATTCGGTTGGTGCTTCCTGGTTATTGTCGCCGGCGGCGTGGCTTTGGTCTTTACACTGTGGCACTCTCCGGGGCAACTTGAATTTTCGAATGTGGGATTCCTGTTTCAGGCAGGAAAGTCGATTCTTCTCGCCGCGGTTTTCGGTGTTTTGTGCAGCGGCGTGCGACTTTCACGTTCGCGCTTCGCTATATTGCTCCTTGTCATAGTGGCCGACCTGTTTGCTACCAACTTCACTACCAACCTTGCGAACGGGCAGGAAATCCGGTCTGCCCTCTCGCAGCCGGAACTGGTAGCCACCCAAAGGGCGGCGAAGACGTTGGCGGAAGGAACGACCTCTCTGCCTCCTCGGGTCTACAATGAGCGCCGGCTGCCCGAAGACAGTGGAATGGTAGCAGGTTGGGAGGATGTTTGGGCTGCGAGCGTATTACGTCTGTCTACATACAATCCGTTTTTTGTGGACTTTCCCCCGGATCGCATGTGGAGAATCACAGGTGTCGGCACGGTACTCACCTGGAGGGAGGAGTTGCCTGTTGACAGCCGGCTTGTGGAAGAGTTCCCTCGTGAGAACGAGTCATCCCGTTTACATACGCTGAGTACCGTTTACCCGCGCTTGTGGTGGGCACAGAGAGCCCGGAGTACTGACGACATTTCCGCGCTCGCCCTATTGGCGGACCCCGAATTTGACCCCCAGCGGGAGATTCTTATCGCGAAAGCGGATGCCAAATTCTTGGGAGAGGCATGGGAAGACGGTCGAATGAGTTTCGGAGAAGGTGACGAAGCTTCCCTCGTGGTAGATCGAATTGCCTCCAATCATCTGGAAATCCAGATTAGTAGCGCACAGCCCGGCCTGTTATTTATCAGCGAGAACTTTATGCCAGGCTGGCGGGCCGAGTGGACAGAGGCGGATCGATCATCACCACCTGCCACTTTGCCGGTCGCACGCGCCCACCAGGCCTTCCTGGCTGTCCCCATTCCTTCCGGAAAAGGAACGCTTGATCTGGCCTACCGTCCGGCCAGCGTGCGCTGGGGAATTGCAATCAGCGCCGTAAGTTGGATGGCTCTGCTGTTCGCGTTGCGCAGGCAGCTCGTTGCTGTGATCGGATCGGTTTGGAAGCGATCTCGTAGGTTACCGGGCGAGATATGGTACAAGGCTTCAACTTTTTTGACAGTTCATGAGAGCCTCGAAGCTGGAGAGGGCGAAGACCGAGAGTCTTGCCTGTCGAGTCAGGGGATGCTTGCAGACATCCGGTTTCTGCGCCTGGCGGTGACTCTCGCCACACTTGCAGGCTTTGCGCTTCGGTTCTACAGGCTGGAAGAACAGGAGTTGATTTCGCGAGAGGCGTTCTCCTATTGGTTCAGTCAGCTTCATTTCTCGGAACTGGTAGACATGTTCGGGGCGTTTGGCGAAACGCTTTTTCTCGGAAGCCTGTCTCTTCAGCACTTTTGGCTGCCCTTCGTGGGGACTACAGAGTTTGCCTTGCGCTCAATGTCGGCACTCCTGGGCACACTCGCCATCCCTCTTGTGTACGTCTTGGCCAAGGAAATGCGCTGGCCTCATTTGCCCTGTCTGACAGCTGCCTTCTTGATGGCGGTGAGTACCTACGCCATTGGGGGCAGTCAGGATGTTCCACTCTATTCTCTCAGCCTGACGCTAACCTTGGCCGGCGCTACCCTGGCCCTGAGATTCGTAAACAGAGGGTGGACCAAGGTCAGCTTCCTTGCGTACGTTCTTTGCGGGGCTGCTACGGTCTATACTCACGCATTTGCAGTCCTGGCTTTCCTGGCACAGAATCTTTACGTGTTGATCGTGATAGCGCACGATCGGCGCCGCAACAGGAACACACCCTCACCGGCCCTGGACTGGTCGGTGCCAAAAGGTTGGGCCCTGGCACAGTTGACGACTGTTGCACTTTGTATCCCATGGCTTGCCAGCGCCTGGCCCGAAATGTTCGATGTCACAGGCGGCAATTCAGGATCCTCTCTGGTTTCGGTACTGTGGTGGAGATACTCCAGTTTTCCTATGGGGTCTCTTTTCCCGGACAGAATCTGGCTCTTGAATGCAGGCTTTTTGGGGGCCGGCCTGGTCGCCGCAGCAGTCTTCGGCGACTTTCTGGTCGCGAAGCAAAAGCCTGTGAAGAAAGAGAGGAACTCCGAAAGCAAACATGATGCCGAGCTATTCCGAGACTCCGAACCACAGAATTCAAGGCGAATGGTCCATCACCCGATCATCCTGCTTCTGCTCCTTCTGCTCGTTTCCCCGATCGCATTTTGGACTCCTTTTTACCGAAAGTGGTTCATGTTCGGAAGCTTCTATTCTGTGGCTCTACCGCCATTCTTCCTCCTCATGGCCTCCGGGTTAGCGCACTACGGCGACTTGATTGAGAGCTGGCTGGGCTGGAGATGGAAAGCCTGGACAGCCGAGGCCGAGGGCGAATCTCCGACGTTCCTCAAAAGGGTGCGAGTTGGCAACATGGCCGCGATTTCTCTTCTCCTCGTCCTGGTCGGAGGCAATCTGTTCACATTGCAGAACTACCACTTCGAACCGGCATTCAGCCGTTCACGAGGACTGCGTGATCTCTCGGCAGCAGTTGACAGTTGGAGCGCCGGCCTGAATCCGGAGCAGGTTCGTATCCTTCAGAGCTTTTCCGATCCGACTTTTTTTCTCTACTATTACAAGGGTGACGTCGAGGATTCAGTCCTGCCGCTTCACGATCAGGATCTTGAAGAGGCGGAAGAAGCCGTGCGCCTGATGCGCCAAAGTAACATTCAGAGAATCATTCTTCCGGTCAGCTTGAACGACGATCAGGAAGCGCCGAACCTGGCCAGGCGTGCATTGTCAAGTTCGTACCAACTGGCCGGCCAGGAAGCGGTTGGGCCGTGGCTTGTCGAGCTCTACTCACGTCCCCGTCAAGAGGACTGGCGACTCTTTGATTTGGAATTCGCCAACGGACTGGTCCTCGAGCGTGCCCAGGTCAACCCTGCCTTTCCACCGGCAGCGGGCAGGTTGGTCGTGCACTTGGAGTGGAGGGGGGATCTCGCCAACCTGACAGGAGGAGAGAAAATCTTCCTGCATCTGCTCGATGAGACAGGCAGGCTGGTCGCCCAATGGGATCCGGAACTCCGTATGGACAGTGCAAGTCATTCCACCGCTGTAGCGATGCCAATTCCTTCAGCGCTCCCGGCCGGTTCGCTGCGCCTTGTCGCTGGTCTCTACGATGTAACTGTAGAAGGCGCGCCCAGGATCTTGACGGGCTCCGGAGAGGATTCGGTGCAGCTGGCATATTTTCACGTGTCAGATTGCGATGTTTGTGGAAGATGACAGGATGGGGCACTTCCGGACTGCCCGCTTGTCTTCGGAATCTTGCTCGAGATTGTACGGCAGATCCAAACTTGAGTGGCGGACAGTTCCTCTACTTAGTGGGAAGCACGGTAGTTTTTTGCGGCGGGGTAAACCGTTCTGTCAAGCTGTCCATCAGAACCTCGGAAACTCAGGCTCCGACGTTTGCGGGGAAAGGCGCCTCTCTTGCTTTCCAGGATTGTAAAGGGAATAGATGTGGAGAAGGCACTGGTCGCCCTCCTGCTCTCCGTATTTCTTCTGACTGGAATCGCATACAGCCTGATCGTTCCCCCCTTCGAGACCCCCGACGAAATCTACCACTACGCCGTCGCTCGCCATCTGGCCGCGGGTAACGGGCTCCCTGTGCAGGGTCCGGAAATGACCGGATCCTGGGAACAGGAAGGCAGCCAGCCGCCCCTCTATTACAGTCTGGTCGCGCTGCTGACTGCAGGCATCGATCAGAGTGGCCTAGATGGGTTCGCGGTTCGCAATCCCAGGGCGAACCTGGGAGATCCCCATCAGCCAGGCAACAAGAACTACATGCTCTTTAGCGCCGAGAGCAGGCCGCTAAAGGGAGTGAACCTGGCACTTCACATTGGCCGCTGGACATCTGTTGCTCTCGGCACTTTCACAGTCCTCTTTGCCTACCTCTTAGCGCGTTTCGCCTTCCCTGCAGACAGATGGGCCCGCTTGCTGGCAACGGCAATGGTAGCCACCATTCCTCAGTTCAGTTTCATCAGCGCGAGCGTCTCGAATGACATCATGGTCACCGTTGTCAGCGCTGCCGCGCTTGTCTGGTTGGCGGCCATATGCAGCCGCCCTTGGCGCGAGGGAATCCGAAAATGGGAATGGATTGGGATTGGCCTGCTGCTGGGATTGGGCGCGTTGAGCAAGCTGCAGGGGCTGGGGTTGCTTCCGCTCACGGCCTTCGTCGTACTGAAGCGTTTCGGGAGGAACAGAGAGTGGAACACGATGCTCAGAGGCGCAGTTCAGGCTGGCTGCATGGTTCTCATCGTAGCGGGGTGGTGGTACGCCAGGAATCTCTATCTCTATGGAGACCTGTTCGGTACCACGAACTTGCTCAGCGTCACCGGGCAACGAGTGGAGATCTTGAGCATCCAAGGTCTCTTTGGTGAACTACGTGGGCTGCAAATGTCCTTTTGGGGAATCTTCGGGTGGTTCAGCATTCTCCTGCCCCCGTGGGTATACAGCCTGTTTGAACTGCTTACAGCACTGGCCGTGTCGGGCGCGATCATAGCCCTGATTCGAAATCTGAAGTCTGAGCGGGGGCCAGGCGCAATACTGGAGCAGTCAGGCAACACTCTAGGAATCGCTTGGGTCTGGGTACTGATCTCCCTTGCTCTCTTGGGCTACTGGATTTCCGTCGCGCTGGGATCGCAGGGCAGGCTTCTGTTTCCCGCCATCACTGCACTTGCCGTAGTCGCCGTGACCGGCCTTCGCTTCTGGGCTGGGTTTCTGCCCCGAGTCGGGCGCCTAGGACTGGCGTTCATAATACCGCTTGGCCTATGGAGTTGCTCCCTCTTTGCCCTTGTAGAGCTGTTGCCGGTCTCTTACGGGTTGGGGGACGCGGCCGGCTCAGTAAATGAGCTGCCGGCTGACGCTACGCCAATCGGGAGGGTCTATGGAGAGGGCGTTGAGCTGGTCGCAGCCCGCCTGCCGGGCCCTGATTTCTTCGACGGTGACAGTGTACCTCTGACGCTGTATTTCCGTGCAACGCAGTTACAGGAGCGGGACCTCGAACTGTTCATTCATCTGCTGGATGCGCACGACAGGCAGATCGGAAATGTAACGAGCCACCCGGGTTGGGGCGCCCGTCCTCTCACGCTGTGGCAGCCCGGCCCCATTTACGAGGACTCATACCAGATTCCTCTCGACCGACCATCGCCCAATTTTGCCAGGGTTGTAGTAGGTTTTGTCGATCAAAGCTCAACTGCCCTGGAAAGTGAGGGACTCCTGCCAGTAGCGGGAGGAGGCCCCCGAATCGAAAGCCGAGTGATCTGGACGCATTACGAACAGCTGGAGCCGATTACGGTCAGGTATGAAGGCGGAATCTCTCTTGTCGGCGCGGCGCTAGGACAGGGGGACATTCAGCACTCGACTGGGCAACTGATCGACATAGCACAGGGCGGCACCTTGTGGGTCGCGATGCGGTGGCAGGAAACTGTCGACTCAGATACGGAGTACGCAACGTCGCTTAGGCTTCGTCCGGTGAAGGATGAAGGCAGTTGGGTACACCAGGAAGACTCGAAACTTTGGAAACCGGTCAGTTCACTCCAGGCAAATGCGACTCCAGGCGCCCTGATTGATTCTCTCGTTCGACTGGAACTGCCGGAGGAACTCCCTGGCGGCGAATACGAACTGCAGCTGGTTATCTATGACGCGGAAACGCTGCGGCCCGTGGTTCAAGACGGGACCTGGGAGCCGGAGCTGCTTTTGGCGCGTTTACGGCTGAACTGAAGGGGTCACCCTCAATTGAGAGGCGTCTTTGAGAACAGATTCAGAAACACCCGCTAAGGTGCGATCGTAGCCAAACGCCTTCCTGCCTCATGCAGGGTTTCGATCCGCTTGGCGAAGGCGAAGCGGATGATGCCCTCGCCGTATTTCTCCCTGTCTCTCGTGTAGAAGTTGATCCCAGCCACCGAAGCAACTCCAACCTCTGTCGTGAGCCAGCGGGCAAAGCGGTGGGAGTCCCACTCGGCTTGCGGGGCGTCAATGGCGGTGTAGTCGGCCATGGTGTAGTACGAGCCCTCGGGCCGCACGGCACGAAAGCCAGCCTCTCGCAGCATCGCCAACATTACTTCACGGCGTTCGTCGTATTCCTCTCTCATCTGAAGCCAGTAGTCGTTCGGCTGGCTGAGGGCAACTGCAGCAGCCGCCTGCAGAGGCGTGGGCGCGCAGATTGTGGAGTAGTCGTGCACTGCACGGATGGCTCCTGCAAGCGGCTCGCGGGCGATAACATAGCCCAGCCGCCAGCCCGTTACCGCAAATGACTTTCCCAGTCCCCCTATAGTCACCGTGCGCTCCATCAGGCCGTCGAGACTGCCCGGGGATACATGCTGCCTGCCGTCGTAGAGTATGCGGTCATAGATCTCGTCAGTGATCAGAATGAGATTGTGGCGGTTCGTGAAGGCGGCAATTGCCACCATCTCTTCGTCATCAAAAACACGGCCGGTTGGATTGTGGGGCGTATTCAGGAGCAGGGCCCGCGTTCGAGGGGTAACTGCGGCCTCCAGCCGGTCCGCGTCGATCCGGTAGTCGGGAGCTTCCAAAACGACCGGCACGGCTGAGGCATCGGCGAGCAGCGCCGAAGGGCGGAAGTTTTCGTGTCCCGGTTCGAGTATGATCAGTTCGTCACCGGGATTCAGCAGGGCCAGCAGTGAAGTGGTAATGCCTTCGGTCACGCCGCAGACGACGCAGATGTGGACATCGGGATCTACGGTCCAGCCGAGTTGCGCTGTATACTGCCCGGCTAGCGCCTGGCGCAGCAGCGGATAGCCCCAGGTTACCGTATACTGGTTGGCCTCCCCGCGAATTGCGTCAACAGCGGCCTGGACAATTGCCTCCGGCGGGTCGAAGTCCGGGAAACCCTGGCTCAGGTTGACTGCTTCGTGCTCCATCGCAAGGCGGGTCATCTCCCGAATCATGGACTGGTTGAAATTGGTTGTGCGGGTGGCTGGGTACACAGTGTGCCTCGTAAGTCTTGCTTCAAAGGGAATTGCCAAAACGCAGAAATTCTACTCGAATCCTGCTCAACTGGCAACGAGGAGGGGGCGGGATTGGTTCGGAGCCCTAAATGCCCAGCTGAGCATTTGCCTGCCAAGCAGTTCGGCCACTCTTAGAAAGGCGCCCTAACTTTTGCTCGGTCCCTTGAATTGGTTCAATGCCCGGGCCGGCTGGCCTCTTGACAATTGATAGGGGCTATAGTATTTTCCGTGCTAAGTCCACCCGAAAAGCCTTTGACTCTTGCCAGCACCGGTGCAAAGGTAAGCTTCTGCAGTTCTGAACTGAATCGGTTAGGCGAATGGCGACTCTTCAAGATCACATCGCCGCAACTTCGGCGCGAACAGAGCAGCGACCGTGGTATCATCTGAACGGCGAAGAACGTTTGGCGTGGCTACTAGTCCTGCCCTGGATCATTGGATTTGTTGCCTTCCAGCTGGGTCCGATGTTGGCCTCCCTGGGGCTCTCCTTAACCGAGTGGCGCATGTTTACGCCGCCGAAATTCATCGGTCTGTCCAACTATGCCGAGATGATTTCCGGTGATCCTCTCGTATTTCAGGCGTTCAAAGTAACGACAATCTACTCGGTAACATCGGTCCCACTTCGCATTGCCTTAGGCGTTTTGGTCGCTTTGCTCTTGAACGCCAGTGTTCGAGGGCTGGCCTTCATACGTACGGTGTATTACCTTCCCGCGACGGTCAGCGGCGTGGCGGTTGCGATGGTCTGGCTGCTGATATTGAACGGCGATTTCGGGCTGTTGAACCGGGCGCTCAGTCTGCTTGGACTTGAAGGGCCGTACTGGCTGACCGACACGCGCACGGTGCTAGCCTCTTTCGTGTTAATGAGTCTCTGGAGTGTCGGCGCCGGCATCATCATTTATTTGGCCGGTTTGCAGGGCGTCCCCAATGAACTCTACGAGGCTGCAGAGGTCGACGGCGCCGGCGACTGGGTAATGTTCTGGAAGATCACGATACCTATGATCTCTCCCGTTCTATTCTTCCAGTTCGTTATCGGAATGATCGACGCGCTGCAGGAGTTCGCGGGCCCATTCATCATGACTCAAGGCGGCCCCGGAAACGCCAGCCTGTTCGTGATGCTCTACCTGTTCAGGCAGGGCTTCGAGTTCTTCCAAATGGGATATGCCTCCGCGCTGGCCTGGGTTCTCTTCGTATACATCATGCTGATGACCCTGTTCATCATCCGCTCCTCTGCAGTTTGGGTCTACTACGAAGGGGAAGTCAAGGGAAATTAAGCGATGGTCGTACGCTCTATCAGCGGCAGCCAAAGTCGCTACCGGACCTTCAAGATATCAATTATCTATGTTGTCCTGGCAGTCGGCATGGTCATTGTAATATTGCCCTTTTTGTGGATGGTATCCACTTCTCTGAAGACACCAGCCGACATCTTCAAGATTCCAACGGTATGGTTCCCCAATCCAATTGTATGGGAGAACTACCCAAATGCCATGACGATTCTGCCCTTCGGACGATTTATCCTCAACACGGCCAAAATCACCGGACTGGCGGTTGTGGGCGCCACGTTTTCCGGTTCGCTAGCCGCGTTTGCCTTCGCACGCCTTCGCTGGAGAGGACGGAACTTCATGTTCGTGCTGGTCCTGTCCACGCTGATGCTGCCCTTTCAAGTCATTATGATTCCTCAGTTCATTCTGTTTCGCGAACTCGAGTGGCTGGACACCTACTTGCCTCTGGTCGTACCGGCGTTCTTTGGGGGCAGCGCCTTTAACATATTCCTATTGCGCCAGTATTTCATGACGATTTCGCCCGAGCTGGACGATGCCGCCATAATTGACGGTTGCAGCCGCTTCGGCGTTTACTGGCGAATCATTCTTCCTCTCTCAAAGGCGGCCTTGATGACCGTCGTGATCTTCATCGTTCAGAATCGCTGGCAGAGCTTTCTTGTGCCTCTCATTTATCTGTTCGACCAGAAAAAGTACACGCTGGCGCTGGGTTTGCGACTGTTTCAAGACCAGTATACGACGGAATGGGAATTAATGATGGCCGCGGCAACTGTGAGTATGATTCCGGTACTCCTGGTCTTCTACTACGGGCAGCGTTACTTCATTCAGGGTGTCGTGTTTACAGGAGTTAAGGGGTAGTCGCGCACCGGCCAGGTGTTGCGATTGAGCCAGAACGTTTTCAAAAAGGAGAACAGAATGATGTCCAAACAAATGAATCGCCGCAGGTTTCTACGCAATGCCGGTCTTGGCGCCGGCTCCGCAATCATGCTGGCAGCGTGCCAGCCGATGGCTGCCGAACAGGCTGGAGATGGCGACGGAGCCGCCGCGCAGACAGCAGAACCAGTATCCATCATTTCGATGACGTGGGGTCGGGCTGAAATGATGGAAGACGTGGCCGCGGCTTTCGCCGAAAGCAATGACGGGGCGATTGCCGTTGAAAACCAGACGCTGGGCTGGGGCGACTACTGGACCAAGCTGAATACGCTGTACGCCTCCGGATCCCCGCCGGACTCTGCCTGGACGCACACGGCTTGGGTGCGGCCCCATGCCGTGCTCGGCGCGATCGAAGATCTGAATCCCCGTATCGATGCCTCTCCCGAGTTTCCCGACGACTGGTATGAATCCGTTTGGGGGCTGTTCACTTTTGAGGGCGGACAGTACGGTACCAGTTGGGACGTTGGCGTGCAGGGGATCTGGTTTAACCGTACACTCTATGACGCGGCTGGCCTCACCGGTCCGGGCGTGGGCTCGACTTATGCCGAACTTCTGGAAGCCAGCCTTGCCCTGACGACCGACCGCGAAGGCAACCATCCCCAGGACGACGGTTTCAGTAAGCGTGAGGTTGCGGTCTGGGGCATGTCGAACATGGTGGACAACTGGGTCAACGAGATTCGACCGCAGGCGGTGGCCTGGGGGACGGATGTATTCAACGAAGACGACACCGAGTGTATCGTAAACTCCGAGGCGACCGTCGAATTCCTCAATTGGTACCTGGAAGCAATTCAGACTCACCAGGTGCATCCCTCAGCAGATCTGATCGAGGGACTGGGCAACCTGTTCGTTTCGGGAAGTTCTGCTCTGATCTCCACCTTCCCAGGGATCATCGACCAGTTCGACGGCTCGTTCGATTGGGAGATTTCCCCTTACCCGATGGGTGGCGACAGCGGGACGCATACACTCAATGTAGGCGGTTCCGCATTCTCGATACCGTCCGAAAGCTCGCACCCGGAGGAGGCATGGGAGTGGCTGGAATACAACGCGGGCGATGAAGCCCACCAAATCTGGGCAAGCACCGGGATAATCAATGCTCGCAAGTCTACGTCAAAGTATGTGTTGGAGCTGCTCGACGTACCTGACACTTTTGTCGAATTCTACATGGACCGCATCGACGAGTTCGGCGTGCCAGTGTGGCAACACAAGAACCGGGCTCAGGTCAACACTGCTCTGACGGCCGCCTTCGAACTGGTCTGGTTGGGAGACCGTACGGTGGAAGATGCCGCTAACGCCGTGAAGGCTGAGGTAGATGAGCTTCTGGCCGACGCTTGATTCAGGGCCCGATTCTTTCTCACTACAAGACTGGAAAGTTGGAGAGTAACCTTACCTCCCGCTTCGGGACAAGCGACCCTTTTTCAGTCTTGATATTCATGGCTGTCAATCTGACACACCCCCTTGCAGGCCTTGCTGCCGGGGGGTGTGTTGCTTCCGAAGATTAGGATCTATCATGCCCCATGAAAGCCGACCCAATGTTCTTCTGATCATGGCCGATGATCATGCCCCTGCCGCGTTTTCCACCTACGGCAGCAAGCTGAACAACACGCCTAATCTGGACCGCATCGCCACTGAAGGGTTGCGGTTGGACCGCTGCTTCTGCACGAACGCGATCTGCACACCTGCGCGGGCGTCGGTTCATACCGGGAAGTACAGCCACGTAACAGGGATAAAGACCCTCAACGATGTTATCGACCAGACGAAAGAGACGACCGTCGGTATGTTGCTGCACGATGCCGGCTACCAAACGGCTTTCGTGGGTAAGTGGCATCTCGGGCACGGTGGGAACAGTGACCCCGCAGGCTATGATTTCTGGAGTGTTCTTCCAGTTCAAGGCAAATATTATGACCCGGAATTGAGGCAACTGGGGGAAACCATCGTCGAGCGAGGCTATGTGACCGACATTCTGACAGATAAGGCGCTGGGGTGGTTGTCACAACGGGACGAGGACCGCCCTTTCTTTCTCGTGTGCGCGCACAAGGCCCCGCACGACCCATTCCAACCCAACCTCAAACACAAAGAGCTCTTTGCGTCTGAGCCTGTTCCCGAGCCTGCATCCTTCCACGATTCTTATAAGAATCGAGCGGCCGCCGCGAGTATGGCAACTGAAAAAGTAGCGCTGATGCATCTGAAGCACCACCTTCCAGATCCGATTCCCGAGGGGTTGTCTGCCGGGGAGCAGAAGGCATGGAACTTTCAGAGTTACATGCGCAACTACCTTCGTTGCGTGGCCTCAATCGACGAAAATGTCGGCCGGCTATTGGACTTTTTGGACGAGAATCAACTGGCTGAGAATACAATCGTCATCTACACGTCGGACCACGGGTTCTTTCTTGGCGACCATGGCTGGTATGACAAACGATTCATGTACGAAGAGTCGATTCGCATTCCCTTCCTGATGCGCTTCCCTCGCTCCGTTCGGGCCGGCACTACAAGTGAACGTATCGCGTTAAATGTGGATTTTGCGCCGACCATCCTCGACTACGCCGGTGTTCCTGTCCCGGCGGACATGCAAGGGAGAAGCCTGCGCCCACTCGCTGACGGTCGGCCGCCCTTCGACTGGCGGACGTCGATGTACTATCGATATTGGATGCACCTGGCGCACTTTAACATCCCTGCACACTACGGGATCCGCACCGAGCGCCACAAGCTGATCTACTACTACGGGGAGGCCCTGGGCAGCGCCGGCGCCATCGACGAGCCTACCCCACCGGAGTGGGAGCTGTTTGACCTTGAAGCAGATCCGCAGGAAATGGAAAACATCTACCACGACCCTGAAAACGCCGGATTGGTCGCAGAGTTGAAATCCGAGCTAGAGGGGCTGCAAGACCGCTTGGGGGATGATCCCTGCGAAAGGTCATGATTCCCGCGATTTGACTCATTCGCTATTTTCTGTGCGACTCAGGAAGAATCCGCAGTCAGGCCCTCCTTCAGGCGGTGGATTTCCACTAGCCCGGAGTCGCGATAGCGGGCGAGTTGAGCGGATGAGAGACCTGCTACTGACTCTTGAACATCTCGCACAATCCGGTCAACCAGCTCGACGGACAATTTGGGGTCCCCCAGAGTGCGCCAGCGTGCTTCCTGGGTCGGTCCGAGGTGGCGCATATAGTGCGCGATGCCCTCTGCTCCGCCCGCCAGGTGGTAGGTGGTGAACGGCCCTTGCAACGCCCAGCGAAGACCTGGACCCTGTGTAATCACCTCGTCGATATCCTCAACGGTTGAAATCCCTTCGGCCACCAGATGGACCGCCTCGCGGAAGAGGGCAGCTGCGAGCCGGTTGGCGATATGGCCGTAGGCCTCCCTTTTCATCAGAACCGGCGCTTTGCCGATGGCCCGGTAGAACTGCATCGTCCAGGCCAGCGCCTCGGGGGCAGTACGCTCGCCGCCGGAGACTTCGACGAGGGGAATCAGATGCGGGGGATTGAAGGGATGACCGACTACTACCCTTTGAGGATGTTTCGCTCCTTCCTGAATGTCGCTTGGAATCAAAGCTGTGGCGCTGCTGCCTACGATCACTTGAGGGCCAATGGCGCACTCCAATTCTCGAAGCGTCTCCTGTTTTAGATCCAGCCTCTCCGGCACGCTCTCCTGCACGAATTGGGCCGCAGCGAGCCCGCCGGCGATGCTTGCTGAGAACTGCAGCCGGCTTGTGTCGGCGGGCGTTGGATACCCCATGGCTTCCAACGCAGGCATCATCCCATCAATGGCGCGACGCAGATCCCTTTCTTCAACGACCGGATCAACTGCCATTACTTCCAGTCCGTTTGCCAGGAAACAGGCTGCCCAACTTGCGCCAATGGTCCCCGCGCCGATCACGGCTACTTTGCGGACCTGGTCAAACGGCAATGGCGTCATTTCTTGCTGGTCGTGCATTTCAAGTTCCTGTTTGGACTTTGGGAAACATCGGTTGGCGCGTGATGCGCTTGAATAATGTCATGGCTTGTTCTCGCAAGGGGCGCAATCGTCAAACGTGGAATCCGTTGGAAAGACCGCCGCGGATTCAGACGGACTGCAGTGAGGACAGAAAGCTTCCAAAACGGACAAGCACTTCGTTCATTCCTGGGTGGTAGTCCCTCAGCAGAGATTCTTCACTCATGCCGCTGTCTGACCGTTCGATCATCTTCGCCGCCTTTTCGTCCGTCTCCAGGTCGACGTAGCTTGTCGACAGACGTAGGGAAAGCTCTGTATCCGGCGTTCCAAAGTCCGAACCTGGCAGTGTGGCGACCTGAAACTCGTCCAAGAGGAATCTCGCAAGGTCGACGGAGGTGTGGACCCCGCGCGCAGACAGCTGCTTTTTCCAGTGGTCGAAATTGGGAAACAGATAGAAGCCGCCCATCGGTTCGGCACAAGGCACATCAAGTTCGCAGAGGCCCCGCCAGAGGAAACGCGTGCGAGCAGCATGGAGCGCTGTGCATTTCTTGATGTATGCGGCCAGCTCGGCATCGTCGGCGTAGGCCGTAACTGCAGCATACTGGATCGGCGCCGATGCAGTCGACCAGAGTTCGCTACCGATCTTGGCGGCGGACTGGAGCAGGCGCTGGCCACTTTCGCCGGGCGGAACGATGGCGATGCCCAGGCGCCAGCCCCCGAGCGAAAGATGCTTGCTCTTTCCACCAACTACCACCGTTCCCTCCGGGTAGAAGCGGCTGATGGAGACATGCTCTTGTCCGAACGCGGTCAGCCCGTAGATTTCGTCTGAAAGAACCAGGACTTTTTCTCGGCGACAGATGTCAGCGATCTCTTCCAGGAGGGCCGGCGCCAGCATCTGACCCGTCGGATTGCCGGGACTGTTCAAAATCAGCAGATGCTGGCTGTGCGGGGAGTGGTGTAGCAGACGCCGCAGCCTTTCCGGATGTATGCGGTGGCCGTCCTGGGGGCTTGACGGAAGGCGCAGGACCGGCCGACTTAACAAGCGCGACTGCGGTTCGTAGCTCACCCATGACGGGGTGGGCAGAACGGTGGCCCCGGTTACGGCCATCTGGAAGGCGAACAGGAGGGCTTTGCTGCCTGGGGCAATGACAACCTGTTCGGCCTTGACGTCGCGACCTAACCGGCGGGAATGAAAGCCGGCCACGGCCTGGCGGAGCTCGGGAAGCCCGGCGCTTGGCAGATAGCTCTGGCGAGAGGCGTGCTCAACCAGCGCTCTGACGATCTTGGGGTGAACCGGGAACCGGGACTCGCCAAATCCCAGGTGGTAAACTGTATGGCCTTCGGCCCACATCTGGCGAACACGTTCGTTTACAAACAGTGTCGGCGAAGGCGTAAGCCGGTCTTCCAGGGAAGGGGTGAGAGAGAAATCCACAGGTGAACGCCAAGAGTCTCTGGTCGGGGATGTCAGCCGACCCAGAATGCCTTCTCGAGGTCGGTAAACTCTTCAGCCGGTCCTTGAAACTTGTTGCGGCCCAGTTCCAGCACATAGACGTAGTCGGCAATCTTAAGGGCCGAGCGAATCTCCTGATCGACGAGCAGAATGGTCAGCCCCTCGCGATCTCGGAGATCGACGAGCATCTGATACACCTCTTCCGACAGCAGTTTGGCGAGCCCCGCTGTCGGCTCGTCCACCAGGATCAGCTTGGGGTCAGTCATCAGCGTACGGCCGATTTCGACCATACGCTGCATGCCGCCTGAGAGTTCGCCGGCGTTGGACTTGCGTCGCGGCTTGAGGTCGGGGAAGCGTTCGTAGTTCTCATCGAGTTTTTGCTTGATTCGGCCCTTGTCGTTCTTGAACGTCCACGCGCCCAGCTCCAGGTTTTCCTCGACCGACATGAAACGGAAGACGCCGGGCTGCTGAGGAATGTAGGAGATTCCCATGTTGATGCGTTCGTGTGTCGGTACGTCGATGATGTCCTGGTCATCGAGGCGGATCTGCCCCTGATTTGGCCGCAGAAAGCCGTAGACCGCCTTGAGCATGGTCGATTTGCCGACACCATTGGCACCGAGCACTGTTGTAATCTTACCGCCCTCGGCCCGCATGGAGATGCCCTGAAGGATATTCAGGTCGCGGTAGTACCCCACATAGAGGTCGTCGACTGCCAGCATTACTCTTCGTCCTCGCCCAGGTAGGCTGCCTTCACCAGTGGATCTTCCCTGACCACCTCCGGGTCGCCGTCGGCTATCAGGTCACCGTAATTGAGTACGAGCAGGCGGCGGCTCAACGTGAAGATTGTGTCCATGTCGTGGCTGATAATGATAAACGCTTTGCCCTCGGCGTTGGTCTCCGTGATGTAGCGGTAGATCACTTCCATGAGCCTGGGGTGAACGCCTGCGAACGGTTCATCCAGGATGATCATCTGGGGATCGAGCATGAGGAGGCGGCCCAGCTCCAGCAGCTTCTGCTGGCCGCCCGAGAGGGCGCGGGCGTATTCGTTGCGAAGGTGGGCTATCGTCAGAAACTCCAGGACCTCCTGCGCCTTCTCCTCGAAGTCACGCTGGCGGGCGGTGGCGCGCATGGCCATGGCCGGGATGAGCAGGTTTTCCAGTACGGTCATGCGGCGAAATGCGCGAGTGACCTGAAAGGTCCGACCCAGTCCGGCCCTGGCGACGCCGTAGGGGGGACGCGTGTCGATTCGCTCCCCGTTCATGTAGACTGTGCCGCTCGACGGCTTGAGCGCGCCGTCAAGGATGTTGGTCAGGGTGGTCTTTCCGGCGCCGTTGGGGCCGATGAGACCGATCAGCTCCGGGCCTTCGACGGTGAATGAGACGTCCTTCAGGACCTCCAGGCCGCCGAAGTTCTTGAAAATGTTGTTAGCGGTCAGATTCAACATCGTTGCTTTCCGCCTCTTTTTCTACGGTTGCGTTCTCTTCACTACTGGAAGGGGGATTCGTCTCCTCACCCTCCTCCTCTTCATCGGTTGGCGCGGCGCGTATCGATACGGTTTCTGCGGCGACTCCGCCGCGATTAATTCTCTCAAGAATGGGAAAGAGGAGGCCGTTGCGCTGGAAGCGGAGGGTCAGCATGAGCAGCAGCCCGAAGAAGACCAGCCGCCACAGTGTCATGTCGACGTGCAAGGGACCAATCGTAATGTTGGTCCGCAACAGTTCCAGGACAAAGGTGATGACGATAGCTCCGACCGACGCCGTGTAGATGTTTTCGAGCCCGCCGATTACAGCCATGGCGATAACGAGGGACATCTGCAGAATGATCAGCGTGTTAGGCGTAATGATGCCGATGTAGTGGAACTGCAGTGCGCCTGCTGCCGCGGCCAGCGTGCTGGTGATCACGAAGACCAGCACTTTGTAGCGCACGATGTTCACGCCAAGGGCGGCCGCAGCCTCTTCATCTTCGCGAATGGCGCGGATGAAGAGACCGAACCGGGAGCCGGCAAGCCAGGTCATCATGGCCATCGCAACAAGGAACAGGAGCAGCATGGCGTAGTAGGGCGGAATCTTGCTTGTCGAGGTGAAGCCCAGGAGGCCGCCGGGAAAGAGCGGGACCAGCTCCAATCCGCTTTGACCCTCGGTTATCGGGATCTCGGCGCTGATTGAGGCGCGCATGATCTCGGAAAAACCGATCGTAAACAGCGCCAGATAGGTACTCCGCAGCCGCAGCACCAGCCAGCCGACCAGAAGACCGAAGATGGCGCCCATGACCAGCCCCATCGCGATACTCGCCCAAACGGGGGGAAAGACAATGAGCGTGCCGGCGGGCAGGGTTTCCGTCTTGGCCATATCGAGGCATGATTCGTCGATGGTGCCGACGCGCCGGATGTTCAGGACCACCAGCCACCAGTTGCCGAGTAGAGGAATGTCGGTGCACAGCTCGGAAGGGGCGGTTGTGAAGCGGATGAACTTCCCGATCAGGCCGGAGGTGTAGCCGCCGATCGCCATGAAGGCCATGTGCCCGAAAGAGAACTGGCCTGCATATCCGGCCAGGAGCGACCAGCTGGATGCGAGGATCGCATAGAAGAAGGCCGTGATGGCAAGGTGCATGAAGTAGCTGCTGAGAACAAGGGGTCCCAAACCCCCCAGTTCCGAGGAAGCCAGCGGAATGACAAGCAGGATGACCACCGCAATCGCGCCGGCGACGCGGTAGAGAACGGTTGGCTTCATAGCTCTCGCCCAAAGAGGCCGGTCGGTTTCAGAAGGAGAACCAGCGTGAGGATCACCATGCCGTAGGCAGGAATGTAGGCGGCCGCCCTGGTGGCGTCGGGAATGCAGCCGGTTCCCGCGGCTTCCACCAGGCCGACGATCAGGCCGCCGAGGAAGGCGCCCGGCAGGCTGCCCATGCCGCCGAGTACGATAATCACAAAGGAGCGGGCGGCGGCGGGAATGCCCACCTGGGGCAGCCAGGAGAAGACCTGCACGAGTGAGGCGCCGGACAGTCCTGCCAGCATCGCGCCCATGCTGAATGCCAACGTATTCATCGAGTTGGGATTGATGCCGGTGACGGCCGCGGCTTGCCTGTCCTGGCTGACGGCTCGGAGCGCTTTGCCTACCCAGGTACGGTAGAGGAACCAGAGCAGCGCCGCCAGCATGATCAGTGCGAGAACGGCTGCGGTGAAACGCGGATTGGGGATGGAAATCGCGTCAAAGATGGTGACGTTGCCCGGCGTCATCCTTAGCAGCGCGCCGGAATCGGCGGGAAGTTCGGCACGGGGAAAGGGAAAGAAACGCTGGGCCTTTACGGGAACGGCGGAAGTCAGAGCCTGGGTGAAGTACTGCAGGAAGAATGCCAACCCGAAGGTCACGAGAATTGCGTATTCGGTTGGCCGCTCTATCTCTCCGCTTCCCATGGGGCGCAGGAAGATTCTCTCGAAGACGTAGCCGATAGCGAAGGTCACGATACAACTTGCCAGGATGGCGACCAGAGGAGAGACGCCGGGCAGCCACTTGGCGGAAATGAAGTAGGTGACCATGCCGCCGATCATGTAGAACTCGCCATGGGCGAAGCTGACGACGCCCAGGATGGAAAAGATGAGGGTCAGCCCCAAAGCCATGAGGCCGTAGATGATGCCGATGACTATACCGTTGGCGAGCTGTGAAATGACAAATCCACCATTGGCGACGCAAAGATTGTCGGGATCGGCAAGGGCGAAGGCAGCGATAAAGATACCGACGACGATCGCGATGGCGATGCCGATGAGGCGATTTGTGATTTTGGGTGTGGCGACCCAGAGGGGGAGGAGGCTGAAGGGCCCAAGCGCCGCGCCGATCACCGCCCCGCCAAAAGAAGCCTGGGAGATCTCAAGGTCTTTGCGGCCGTAGATGCGAGGCGTTACGACGCCGCCGAGAGCGCCCCAGAAGAGGATCCACAGTAGCGCCCAACCGAAAATTGCTGCGTTTTCCATGGTTCAGTTCAGTGCCTGGCGGGCAGATTGCGGTCAATCGAAAAGAGAGGCATTGTCCGCTGCGGCCGGCTGGGGAAGGGCAACTGGAAGGCCCGCAAGCAAGGCGTTCACTTGCGGGGCCTTCCATTCGGATTCAGGTCACAGATTCAGGCGTGCTACTCCTGGCCGACAATAATCGGCGGGGCGGTCTGGTATATTACAGGATATACGACCGCCGTTTCAGTTGCGTCCTGCCCTTCTTCCTGGTACTGCACGATCGTAATGGCCGGGTCGGGGAACTGGTGCCACCACTTGGGATCGACGCCCGCCTGCTCAGGCGTAATGCTGCGGTTGATGGGGAAGGTTATGGGACCGAGGGCGCCCATATGGTTGATGTTCTCAAGGGCGTCGATAATGTCGGCCGGATCGGTGGAGCCGGAGTCCTCGATAGCCTGGGCGATCAACATGATCGAGTCGTAGGAGGCCATTGCGTAGGACTCAATGTCATCCTTGCCGGTGCGGGCTGCATACTCAGCAACCAGGGCCTGAGCGACGTCATTGTAGAGCTGCTGAGGAAGACCGATACGGCGCACAAAGCAGTGGTTGCCGTCGGGGACGTTGGTCCAGAAGGCATCGCTCACGAGTGAAACCTGGTTACACATCGTGGGCACGTCCTGCGGGCCGATACCTGCGTCGGCGGCCTGCTGGGTGAAGTTGTAGGAGGCCTCACCGGTTGCAAGTGTAACGATCAGGTCGGGGCTCTCGGCCTTGACGCGCTCGATGATGCCGGCGAAGTCCTGGGTACCGATGTCAACACTGAAGGTGACGGAGGCGATGCCTGCCTCGTCCAGGAGCGCGGTCGTGTTTTCGGCGGCCGGGATACCGTAGTCCGTGTTTTCGGTGAGGATGACCACCTTGTCGAGCTTCATGCCGTTGTCGTCGCGCAGCCACTGCATGAACTTGACGTCAACCGTGGAAACTTCGGAGCTCAGCGGCGCAATGCGGAAGATCTCATCGTACTGGACGCTGGTAATGGTGTCGTTCCAGGTCTCGGCAAAGACGATGGGAACGCCGTTATCCCGTGCGACTTCCTTGGCTGCCACGCCGACTGAGCTGTGGTAGCCGCCGCCGATGCCGACGACACCGTCCTGGTTAATGAGGCGTTCGACGACAGCAGTGCCGCGTTCCGGCAGGCCTTCCGTATCGACGATGATCAGCTCGACGGGTCTCCCCAGGATGCCGCCGCGTTCGTTCAGTTCTTCAGCTGCGATCAACATGGCCTCGCGCATGGCTTCGCCGCCTACAACGGCGCCGGGCGCTGAGAGAGGAGCGAGCGCGCCGATCTTGATCGGCTCCATCGACATGTCTTCAGATTCTTCTGCCGGCGCCTCAGTTGGCGCAGCCGCTTCTTCTTCCTGGGCTGCCGGTTCGGCCTCTCCGACAGTCTCGGCCTGGGGCGCACATGCGGCTAGCAAGAGGACAAGAATGCTTAGGGCAATTGCGCTCCAGAGTAGCGTTCGCGTTCGGTTCATTGGAAGTTCTCCTTTAGTCAGATTGGGCTCTTGTAATAGGCAGCGGTGTCGCGACCGCAATTGGCTTATTGCAGAGAAATAGAATTGAGGGCGGCACCGGGGGAAAACAGTCGGTTTTCCCCAGTATTATGCAATAGAGGAATTTGCATGTCAACGGCGGAGGGGTACGGCAGGGGGTACGGC
>VXRG01000151.1 GCA_009838625.1 Caldilineaceae bacterium SB0664_bin_27 | reverse complement strand
CAGTAAGTCCGGGATGCACGTGCAGCTGTGGTCATGGTGACGGGAGGGATCTGGGGGGGAAACAGTCTTGCGGAGAATCGATGCCAGCGGTGGGTGAAGTTGGAAATGGGCAATCTGAGAAATGGAGGGCGGCCGTCCAGAATTGAACAGGAATGGCACGTCCTACCGAATCGGCGCATGAAAGCGGGCGATGATAGCCTGCCCCTCTTCGCCACTCACGAATTCGACGATCTTCTGAATTGACGGGCCACTACTCTGCGGGAAGAGCAAATACAGGGCGCGCGCCAGGGGATACTGGAAATTGGCGAGGTCCGCGCCAAACGGCACTCGCCCCTCGATAGAGACTGCTTTAACCGTTCGCTCCGTAGAATCGGCAGTTGAGGCGTTTTCTCCATTTGCTGCGAAGGGCAATCCATCCTGCAGAAGGTACGCAGATGAGACATATCCGATTGCGTCGCGATGGGCAGCCACATACTCCACGACATTGCTACTGGTGGACATGACGACCGCTGTCAGAGCGACCTGGTCTTCGTCCATGACGCGTTCTTCGAACAGTTCGCGCGTGGCGCTGCCGTCCTCGCGGCTCACCAGAAGCACTTCTCTGGCAGCGCCGCCAACTTCCTCCCAGTTCAGGGCGCGGCCTCCGAAGAGGTCCCGGATTTGCACCAGTGTCAGTGCTTCCACCGGATTGTCGCTATGAACGACGACCGCGATACCGTCCAGCCCGATTGGTATGCGGACAAGGCCGGCGGGTATTTGGGCGTCCGGATAGGCGGCGGTGCTGGCCGCAATATCGATCTGCCCTGACGCCAGCCTCTGTTCTCCGATTTGGCTGCCACCGCCTAACAGGGTGAACTGCACTTTGGGATTGTGCTCTCTATAGACGGATGTCATTTCGATCAGCAAGGGGCGCATCTCAGTTGAACCGGCAATAGTCAAGGTGACAGGTGCGGAAGAGGGGACCGCACTGGCCCCCCGTGGCAATGTGCAGCCGGAAAGCAGACAGCCCGCTAACATCAGCCGTGTGAGAAACATCCACAGATGGCTGGGACGAAGGTACTTCCGGCAATAGTTCATCATCAGAGACGCAAAGCAAAAAGGGTTAGAACTGCAAGGCTGACAAGGAGGCAGTAGCCGGAAAACAGATAGAGGCTGTTGCGGCGCACATAGGCCAGCAGGAACCGGATGGCGGCAAACCCACAGACGGCGCTGGTGATGAATCCGACCAGAAGGGCCGGCAGTTCGGCCAAAACGGCAGACGGCTCCACAGCCAAAGAGTCGACGACCTGCAGCAGGCCGGCGCCAAGGAAAGCCGGCGCCCCCAAGAGAAAGCTGTAACGAGTTGCTGCTTCGCGGCGCAGGCCCTGGGCCAGGGCAGCGGCAATCGTCGTACCACTGCGGCTGATGCCCGGCGCCAGCGCCGCGGCCTGGGCGAGGCCGATGAGGAAGGACTGGCGCAACGACAAGGCCGCAAGGGGCGCGCGTGCGCTCACATTGCGGGACATCCATTCGCTGCCGGCCAACAGGAGAGCGGTCACTGCCAGAAAGAAGGCAGCCGCCTGCGGTGTATGATAGAGCCTTTCCAGGGCATCTTTGAACAGCAGGCCGGTGATTGCAGCCGGAACCGAGCCCAGGACAATAAACCAACCCAAGCGGGCGTTAGTGTCCGTCAACGAGGATGTCGAGCCTCTCGTTTTGAAGAGGACTGGGAGGCTGCGGAGGGTAGCCCGGATGATGGCGACAAAGTCCCGCCCGAAGACGGCCAGAATCGAGAGAAGCGTTCCCAGATGCACGACGGTATCGAATAGCAGCGTTGAAGTGGGCCAGCCGAACAGCCAGGGCACAATAACCAGATGGCCGCTGCTGCTGACGGGCAAAAATTCGCTGGCGCCCTGCACCAGGCCGAGGACAAACGCTTTGAAAAGGTCAAACATGGAATCGCAAGTCTTCGATTGTGGACGCCGGCGCCGCGGAGAAGAGGGGGAAGGAGCATTCTCTTCACTCTGCCTCTACAGGGCCGATCCGTCAAGACGCGGCCGGCAGCGCCTCTACTCTTCGCCGGCGCTGTTCATGCCGGACCCGTTGATCGGTAATCTGATAGGCATGCAAAAAGCTTGTGCGGAAAGATGCGAAGGTACCTTGCGCGATCTCGGTTCGAATCTGCTCCATCAGTTGTAGCATGAAGTGCAGGTTGTGGATGGTCGCCAGGCGCAGGCCGCTGATTTCACCGCTGATTACGAGATGCCGCAGGTAGGCGCGGCTGAAGGTACGGCACGTGTAGCAGGTGCACGCCTCCTGGACGGGACGGCTGTCCTCGGCAAAACGGGCATTGCGGATGTTGAGCCGGCCGGTCGGCGTCAGCAGGGCGCCGTTGCGGGCGATGCGGGTAGGCAGCACACAGTCGAAAAGATCGACGCCGCGCGAGACCGCCTCGAGGATGTCCTCGGGCGCGCCGACCCCCATCAGATAGCGAGGTTTGTTCGCGGGCAGGTGGGGACAGGTTGCGTCAAGCGTGTTGTACATCTGCTCTTTCGTCTCGCCGACAGCCAGCCCACCGATGGCATAGCCGGGAAAGTCCAGCCCGGCCAGAATCCGGGCGCTCTCTGCACGCAGTTCCGGATAAATGCCACCCTGTACGATGCCGAAGAGGGCCTGATCCGAACGCGAATGGGCGGCTTTGCAGCGCTCGGCCCAGGCGTGGGTACGGGAAAGCGCTTGAGCCAGATAGTCGGGATCGAGGGGGTCGGCGCACTCGTCCAATACCATTGCGATATCTGCGCCGAGCCGCTCCTCGATCTCGATCACGCGTTCGGGCGTAAAGCGGTGTGCAGATCCATCGATATGACTGCGAAAGGTCACGCCGTCGGCGTCCAGCTGGCGCCGGTGGGCCAGGCTGAACACCTGATAACCGCCCGAGTCGGTCAGAATCGGGCCGTCCCAACCCATAAAGCTGTGCAGGCCCCCCAGGCGTTCGATCCGTTCGTGGCCGGGGCGCAGATAGAGATGGTAGGTATTGGCCAGCAGGATTGAGGCGCCCAGTTCCGTCAAGTCGCGCGGCTCCAGCGTCTTTACGTTGGCGGCGGTGCCCACAGGGGCGAAGGCCGGCATTTCGACGGGGCCGCGGGGCGTGTGAAAGGTGGAGCGGCGCGCCTGGCCGTCTGTTCTGTGAATCTGAAGCGTGAACTGAGCGGTCACTTTTTTCCCGATTCGAGTTTGCGAAAACGCAGAAAACAAAAAAGCAGAAAAAACGCTATCGCATTCCTTCTGCTTTGTCAATGCGGTTCGTTCAGGGGGTCAGGGCAATCGCGAACTTTCAAAATAGTTGAGAAAGGAGCATAAGGAGATAATCG